>CAMIWK010000108.1 GCA_946402415.1 uncultured Fibrobacter sp. | reverse complement strand
TTTTTAGTTCCGAAAACTTCGGTTCGTTATTCATACACCAACGATTTACTTTTTCGTAGATTTTGCAGCCTTCGACTTTTTCGACGGTTCACTGGGCGTGTTCACAAACTCCTCGATTTTCTCGAGAGACTCCGCCGAAAGGATGTGTTCCATGCAGCAGGCGTCCTTGTCGGCAATCGCCTCGGACACGCCAAGCTTGATCAAAAAGCTCTTCAGCAGAATGTGACGGTTCAGAATCTGGGACGCCACGAGCGCACCTTCCGAAGTGAGTTCGATACCGCTGTAAGGTTCCTGTGTCACAAGGCCGAGCTTCTTGAGTTCGATTACCGCCTTGGCAACCGACGGCATCTTGACCTTGAGCGCCGCCGCAATGTCGCGGACACGGGCAATCCCGTTCGCAAGGCGCAGCATGTGCACCATTTCCAAGTAGTCTTCAAGGCTCTGGCTTAACTTTACTTGTTCCATAGGACGGCTCCGATTAGACAAAAAACGCACCTTATATATTAGTCATAGCTAAATTTAGAAAGCCTTGGCTAATTAGTAAAGGCTAATACGCGAGAAACGGGGGTAAAAAAGCGTAAAACACAGATTTCAACCGCCTGCGGGGGCCTTTTTTTTTTCAAAAATTTCTGTTTTTTCTCAAATTGTCATAATATGACAATCATGAAATGTATATTTGACATCATAAACACTTTACCCCGCCTTTTTTGCTTGTAGGCGGAAGGAGATTCATGTGGAATTTGAAAAATTTGTTGCTTTATTCCCGAAATATAATTATATTATAATTATCCTAGGGGGTTCTATATGCAAATAGAATTCCAGTGGGATGAACGAAAGAACGCTCTAAATCAGAAAAAACATGGCATTTCCTTTGATGAAGCCAAAACATGTTTTGAAGATGAGCATGCAAGGGTTTTCTTTGATGTTGAACATTCTAGAAACGAGGATCGTTCCATTTTGATAGGTTTATCATCGGTTTTACGAACGCTTGTCGTTGTTTTTACGGAACGAAACGCAAGTGATTCAGAACATGTGGTGAATCGTATTATTAGTGCCCGCAAGGCAACAAAGAAAGAATTTCAGTACTATTGGAACGAGAGAAAAGGAGATATCTTATGAAGAAAGAATATGATTTCTCAAAAATGAAGGCTGTCAAGAATCCCTATGCCAAGATTCTTAAGAAACAGGTTACAATCAGATTGAATTCAAATACCATCGACTATTTCAAACAAATGGCAAAAGAGGTCGGGATTCCCTACCAGGTCTTGATAGACTCTTATTTGACAGACTGCGCTGTTACCCGGCGCAAGCTAAACATGCGTTGGCGGTGAAGACTCTCGCTGCAAAAAAAATCTAAAACAAATAAAAAGAGCCGCGGCAAACAGCCGCAGCCCCTTTTTGAGCATTCTATGAAGTAACTAGAAGCTGAACACAGTTTCGAGACCGAAGCGCAGCGCGGTATCGTCCTCGTTGTCCTGCACGGGAATGTCCACCATGCCAAACGCCGTGATTTCGAGGTTTTCAACCGGCGTAATGTAGGCACGTGCACCGACATTGAACGTAGCGGCTGTATCATCGTCGTCATCCATTGTATTGGTGTGGTATTCCAGAGGAATGCCGAGCTTGATGAATTCAGCAAGCTTGAAGGCGGGTTCGGCATACACGAAGAAGTATTCCGGAATTTCGCCGTTGTCAAGGTCGCTTGCATCTTCGGCTGCATCGCCCCTGTCAACAATGGCATAGAAGGCGGTTGTCTTGATATCGAACATACCCACTTCAAAGGTCGGTTCTGCCAAGAAGGCGTGAGCGGAAGAAGTCCAATCCTGACCTTCTACGACATCGCCATCGTCACCCAGGTAATCGGCATGGAAACCATACACAGCCCTGAAGCCGAAGCCACCGATAGAGAGGCCCGCTTCGACACCGGCATGGAGTTCGTTATGCTGAGTGCTCTGGAAGCTCTTGTAATCCACATACGGACGCAAGTGCTGACCCGCGTAGTCGAATTCGTAGGCGGCATGCACGTCATAAACCTTGGCACCTTCTTCGTCGGCCCAGTCGTTATCTCCGCTACCGAAGCCAACGCCGAGAATGAAACCTGCCAGGTCAATTTCAAGACCACGGATATCGTGTTCCTTCATACCAGCGGCATTATCAGCAGGATCGTTGTAATCATAGTAGGCAACGAATGCACCTTCCGAGAAGGTCAGGTCGCCCAACTTGACTGCAAAGAAATCAGCCGGCTGGTACTGAATGAAGGCGCCGTTGTAAATAGCGGCCGGATCGGTGGATTCACCGTCAGCTTCGAGCCCGACGAACGCTGACCACTTGTCGTTGAACTTGACATCTACATTCAGGTCAAAGGTCGATGCGTAACTATGGTTCAAATCATTATCAGCCCAAACATTGCCTGTATAGGCATCAAATTCCACTTCGCCAGAGAACTTGACTTCCATCTGGGCTTCAGACGTGCCTTCGTTCATGCTGGCCTTGAGCATGCCGAGAGCGTTACCGGCGGCGTCCGCGACTTCGCCCGGATTCGTATTTTCAGCAGGGGCAGATTCAGCAGTTTTTTCTTCAGCAGGAGCGGCAGCTGCAGCGGCAGGCTGTTCAGCAGGAGTTTCCTGTGCCGGAGCAGCGGCAGTCTGAGCAGGAGCTGCGGCAGGGGCTTCGGCTGCAGGGGCGGCTTCCTGAGCAAATGCCGATGCGGCAAAGAAGGAGGCGGCTGCAAGGCCGAACAAAAGATTGGACGTCAAACGGTTCTTCATTTTTCTCTCCCTTGACGGATTGATTTTCTGTTTTTGTAACACTCCGTCAGGTTTTTTACAAATAGTGCTACAAAAACGCTTGGCTATCGCCTTCTGTGTGCTATTGTTGCAAAATGCGTGCCAAGATGTTTTAGTTTAGTTTCAAAAATTAGACGAATCTAATTCAAGGTTTTTAATAAAGGGCTGGCAGGTTTTGGGCCCACCAGCCCTACGGTTCTTGATTCGAAAAGGTTAATCCTCGAAACGCTTTTCTTTATTCGCCTTTATGCCGAAGAGCTTGAGGAAGATTCCCGTACCCACGAGCACCACGATGGCAGCGACGATCCACTTGGCATCGCCTCCAACCGGCACCTGGTAAAGGAGAACCGCAATTGCCCAGGCTAGGAGCGTCTGCACCGTCGCCATAAGCACGGCGAGGCCGAGGCCGATTTCACGGGCGACGACACCCATCGCGGCAAGGCAAGGCACGTAGAGCAGGATGAAGATGAGGAACGCGAACACCTGCCAGTTGAATCCGTCATGACCGCCATTGTGGAAGTAAGAGCGGAGGTTGGCGTAGATGTCGGCCGTCTCGGAAAGGTCGCCTTCTTCGAGAGCGCCCTTTTCGTCTTCGGAGAGTTCGAGGCCAGCGGCAGCAAGCTTAGCAAAGACGGCTTCGCGGGTCTTTTCGTCTTCCTCTTCTTCGCCGAAGGTTTCGATAGCCGCGAATTCTTCGCAGGTCAGCACCTTGGCGTCGGTAATCTTGTCCAAAGTTTCTTTCTTGAGTTCGGCGGCTTCCTGGCCTTCCAATTCGCCGGTGGTTCCGAGCGGGTCGGTGAGCGAGCCGAAGACTTCGGCGAGGTTAGCAGGAATCGAGCCAAGGGCTTCGAGCACGGCGCCCTTGATATCGGGAGCGCCGCCTTCTTCCTCTTCTTCGGCGGGGCATTCGTCCACACCGGCGATAAGCGGTTTTTCTTCTGCAGGAGCGGCTTCGGCAACAACTTCTGCGGATTCAGCAGGTGCTGCGGCACTATCGGTTACAGTAGAGTCTACAACTGCGGCGACTGTCGAATCGGCCTTCACGCTATCCGTAGCAGCAGAGTCCGCAACTGCAACTTGTTCCGGTGCGGGTTCTTCAGCCTTCGGCTCTTCAACAGGTTCCGCAGCCTTATTTTCTTCTGCAGGAGCCTCGGCATTTTCCCCCACCATCGAATATAGCGAGTTCATGGTACCGATAACAGCTTCCTTGGCCAAGAGGCCCGTGAAGAGGGACACAGATGCCGGCCAGTTTTCCTTCTCGACGCCGAAGGGCTCGAACACCGGCGTAATAGCCTTACCGATCACAGAAAGCAGGCTGTTTTCAGAATCACCGTTACCGGCAGTGAATTCATTAGCCTTCACCACCTTAGATTCGTCGACCACAAAGCCTTCGGGAAGAGCGACATTTTCTGCTTCGCCTTCCTCGTTTTCCTTGACCATCTGGTAGCCTTCTTCAGACTTGACGATTTCGGTCTCCGTACCGTTCACATTGACATACATCTTCTCGACAATACCGAAACTGTTGAGGAACCCGAGAATGGCAACCGCAAGCGTAATCACCTTACCGGCACGCCAGATATAGTCACGAAGGCGCTGCCAGCAGTGGATCATCAGGGACTTGAACTTGGGCAAATGATACGGCGGAAGTTCCATCACAAAGTTAGAAGCCTGGCCCTGGAACAGGGACTTCTTCAAGAAGAGGCCGTAAACAACGGCGAACAGAACGCCAGCGAGGTAAAGCAGGAACACCACCGTGCCCGCCATCTTGCCGAAGAATGCAGCAGCAAACAGCGCATACACCGGGAGGCGTGCGCCGCAGCTCATGAACGGCACCAGGAAGATGGTGAGGAAACGTTCACGCTTGGATTCCAGCACGCGGGAGCCCATAATGCCCGGCACGCCGCAACCGAAGCCCACCATCATCGGCACGAAGGCACGACCCGGGAGCCCGAGGAATCTCATGAAACGGTCGGCGACAAATGCCGCGCGGGCCATGTAACCCGAGTCTTCCAAGAACGAAAGGCACAGGAACATGAAGAAGATGACCGGAATGAAGGTCGAAACCGTCTGGATACCGGCACCGATACCGTCGGCGAGAATTGCCGTGACAAAGGAGGGGCAGCCGAGTACATCGCCCAGCACGTAGCCGAGGCCATCCACGAAAATCGCACCGAACAGCACGTCAAAGAAATCAATGAACGCAGAACCGATCGTCACCGCAATCCAGAACACCAGATACATGATGACCAGGAAAATCGGGAGAGCCGCCCAGCGGTTCAAAAGAACTGCGTCAAGCTTGTCGGAGAATGTCTTCTTGGCGCGCACAGAAACAGTCGCCTTGCCCGCCACCTCGTGCGAAATGGAGTAGCGGTTTTCGGCCATCGCGAATTCAGGCTCTTCGCCCAGAATCTTCACGACTTCGGCCTTGTCGATCTTTACGCCCGCTTCGGCGAACTTGTCTGCATAGCTCTTCTGGTTGCCCAAGTACATGAGCGAAACCCAGCGGGCGTCGGCCGACAAAAGTTCTGCGACCGGAGCCACCTTCGGCTCCAACACCTTTACGGCTTCTTCGACCTTGTCGCCGTAAACCATCTGCTTCGGGAGCGGCATCGGGCTCGCAAGCACGTGGCCCATCTGGCTAATAAAGTTAGTGACGCTCTTTTCGCTCACGGCAGAAAGCGGAATGCACGGCACGCCGTAGAAATCAGAAAGTTCGTCGAGATCCAGCTGGATTCCGCGATTCTCGGCAATGTCCATCATGTTGACGGCAATCACCATCGGAATCTTCATGTCGGCAA
>CAMIWK010000107.1 GCA_946402415.1 uncultured Fibrobacter sp. | reverse complement strand
ACACGGTGTCCTTCTTCCAATGGTCAAAGTTGCTCTTATCGTAACGGGCACGCTTTACGTACTTGCCTTCAAGGATAAGCTTACGGACGCTGTCGGCACGGGCCTTGGCAAGGCTGTCGGTATTCTGCTTCAGGGGGACAGCAGCCGCCTGAGCATCGATGGAATCCAACTTGGCCTGGATCATCTCGTCCAGGACCTCGGTGGCTCCGCGAGGGGTAACCAGCTCTTCGGCAGAAGTATCCACCGCCACCGTATTGGAGTCGGCCTGCTTCGGAGGAGTCGGCAGGGACTCGACGCCGGTGGCGTCCTGAGCAAAGGAAATCCCTGCAAGGGACATAGTCAAAATAGAAGCGACAAAGTACTTAGAAATAGAGCGTATCATTGTTCATAAATTTAGTTAAAGAGTTTAAAAAAGTTCCGCATTTCCAAAAAAAAGCAAAAAAATGCCTAAAAAAGGGGTTCAAAATCAACCGCACCGCCCATGGCGGTCGTAAAATTGCCCAGACCCCTAGGGAATTTTATATTTGGCCCATGCTAGACTATTCCCAGGTAACAAGCCCATGTTTCGTGCTGGACGAGGCACGCCTCCGCAGGAACATGGAAATTCTGGACCAGATCCAGAAACAGACCGGCGTACACATCATTTGCGCCCTGAAAGGTTACAGTTTTTGGCGGTCTTTCCCCATTATCGCAGAATACCTGCCCGGGGCCACCGCCTCCAGTTTGAACGAGGCCAGGCTCGCCCGCGAAGAGATGAACAAGCAGGTCCACGTGTTCGCCCCGGTCTACGCCGACGACGAGATTGACCAGATTCTAAGCCTTGCCGACCACATCACCTTCAACAGCTTTAGCCAGTGGACCAGGTTCAAAAGCAAGACCCTGAAGGCGGGCGTAAGTGCCGGCATCCGCGTGAACCCCGAGTTCTCTACGGTGGAGACCGACATCTACAACCCCTGTGGAAAGTTCTCCAGGCTGGGCGTCACCGAGCGTGAATTCAAGCCCGAACTGCTGGACGGTATCGAAGGGTTGCATTTTCACGCCCTGTGCGAGCAGGACGCCGACGCCCTGGAAGGCGTGCTGAAGGCTTTCGAGGCGAAATTCGGGAAGTACCTGGCCCTGATGAAATGGGTGAACTTTGGCGGCGGCCACCACATTACCCGCAAGGACTACCACAGAGAACAGCTTGTACAGATTTTGAAAGACTTCCGCAGCCGCTACCCCCACCTGCAGGTCATCCTGGAACCGGGGGAAGCCGTGGGTTGGCAGACCGGAGAGCTTGTGGCTACGGTAGAGGACATTGTCCACAACGAGATGGACATCGCCATACTGAACGTGTCTATTAGCGCCCATATGCCCGACTGCCTGGAAATGCCCTACCGCCCCACCATTACAGGGGCTGGGTTCCCCGGCGAAAAGCCTTTTACATACAAGATAACAGGTGGCACCTGTCTTGCTGGCGACCAGCTGGGAGATTTCTCCTTCGATAAGCCCTTACAGGTAGGTGACCGGATTATCTTCGAGGATATGATCCACTACACTATGGTGAAGACCACCTTCTTCAATGGCGTGCGTCACCCCGATATAGGCATGTTCGACAAAGAAGGAAAGTTCCACCTGTTGCACAGGTTTACCTACGAGCAGTTCAAGGAAAAGCTGTAGACATTCCGACCCTGGCCTTCGTCAGGGTGACGATGGTAAAAACGAATATGGTATTCAATAGCGAAGACGAGACATACAACTGGGCGGTGAAATTTGGGCGCACGCTAAGGCCGGGCGATATGGTGGCGCTATACGGCAACCTGGGTGCGGGCAAGACCGTCATCAGTCGAGGCGTATGCAAGGGTCTTGGCTTTGACGGGAACGTGTGTTCCCCCACCTACACCCTGCTTCACGAATACCCCAACAACCCACCCATTTTCCACTACGACCTTTACCGCCTAGAACCGGGCACGGACATCTGCGAGCTGGGCCTGGAACCCGACTACCTGGGAAAGGGAATCACGCTCATTGAATGGCCCGAGCGACTGGAAGAGAACACGGCGGGCATTACACACATCATCAAGATTGAGATCCTCTCCGAGACAAGCCGCGAGGTTTCCCTAGAGAAAGTAGGAGCTGAACAATGAAAGCCATTACCCTGAAAGCCGGGCGCGAAAAGTCCGCACTCCGTTACCATCCGTGGATTTTCAGCGGCGCCGTCGACGAAGTGGTGGGCAACCCAGAACTGGGCGACACCGTAGAAGTCTACAGCTACCGCAGCGACTTTCTGGGCCTAGCGGCGTACTCGCCCAAATCCCAGATTCGTGGGCGTTTCTGGACCTTCGGAGAGAAGACCAACATTGACCGAGAGTTTTTCAGCGACCTGCTGGACCGTGCCATCGCCGCCCGCATGAGCCGAGGTTTTGACATCAACGACAATGAATCAGCTTTCCGCTTAATCAATGCAGAAAACGATGGCATTCCGGGTTGCATCATCGACAAATACGCCGACATCTACTCGGTGGAAATTTTGGCCGCCGGTGCCGAAGTCCACCGCAACACGATTTACGAACTCCTCGCCGAAAAGACTCACTGCAAAGGCATCTACGAGCGCTGCGATTCCGAAGTGCGCAAGAAAGAAGGCCTGCCGCTGCGCACAGGCGTAGTTTACGGTGAAGTGAGCGATGAACCCGTAATCATCAACGAGAACGGAATTCTCTTCCCCATCGATGTGAAGAACGGTCACAAGACGGGCTACTACCTAGACCAACGTGATGCCCGCCGTCGCATCGGTGAACTTTCCAAGGGCAAGAAAGTGTTGAACTGTTTCTGCTATACCGGCGGATTCGGGCTCTATGCCCTCCGCGGCGGTTGCGAGAAGGTTTACCAGGTGGATGTTTCCAAGGACGCCCTCAAGCTCGCCAAAGAAGGCATCATGCGGAACAAGTTGAGTACTGCCCACGCCACCCATGTTGAAGCCGACGTGTTCCAGTACCTGCGCAAGTGCCGCGACAAGGCGGAAACTTTTGACCTCATCGTGCTGGACCCGCCCAAATTTGTAGAGAGCAAGGACAACCTGCAGAAGGGCGCCCGAGGCTACAAGGACATTAATTTGCTTGCCATGAAGCTCTTGGCCGAAGGCGGCATGCTGGCGACCTTCAGCTGTTCTGGCCTCATGGAAATGGACTTGTTCCAGAAGATTATCGCGGATGCCGCCGCCGATGCACATCGGCGCGTTCAAATCATTGAACGCTTCGGCCAACCCGCCGACCACCCCGTGAATACCGCCTTCCCCGAAGGGCAGTACCTGAAGGGCCTGCTGGTGCAGGTGGTGTAAGAGTTACCGTTTGAAAATTACCGTTTGCGACGCGGAAGTTCGCTAGCGTGCTTCTCAAGCCAGACAACATCTTCCAGAGCACGCTGCGCCTCGGTGGCCCAGTCTGAATCCGGATACTGTTGCACCACTTCGCGGTAGCGAGAAGCTGCACTGTGGAAATCCCTCAGTTCGCGATAAATGTTGCCCATCTGAAGCAGGGCAAAGTAACGGTCTTCCGTGGAAATCTCTGTCTCCAGCATGACCTTGTAAACGCGTAGGGCTTCCTCATAACTACCCGTCTTGAAAAGGTCATTGGCGCGGGCAATGGAATAGGCCTTTGCCGGAGCCGGAGAAATTTTGGAGACTTTGACATTCTCATCGGCAGACGGAGCTGCTTCAGTAGCGTTTGCAGCATCGGCTGAAGCCGTCGCATCGGACTTTGCTGAATCTGCTGGAGAGCCCTTCAGTTCGGCAATCCGGTCTTCGGCCGCCTTACGGAACTGAGCGTTGGGGGTAGACTTTCTAATGTAGGTCGCCAAAGCCTTCTTTTCCAAATCCGTGCGGTTGGTCTTCTGATAAACCAGAGCTAGGTAGTAGTAGGCATCGGCTCCGGCATCCTTATAGTCGGCACCCTTCTTCAGGTTAAATTCAGCCTTGTCCATTTCTCCCATCTGGTAACGGGTCACGCCGGCAAAGTAGTAGGCGCCCACGTGTCCAGGGGTCTTGGCAAGAACCTCACGCCACATCTTGGCGGCTTCCTTGTAGTTACCTTCGGCAAGGAAAGCCTTGCCCTTCTCAAAGGGGTCATCGGGATTTACAGCAGGCTGAGTCGGTTGCTGTTCGGCAACGGTCGCAGGCACAGGAGCGGGCTGTGCAGGTTCCGGAGCGGCAGTCTGCACCGGGGCTGGTTCTGAAACAGGGGCGGTTTGGGCCGGAGCTGCTGCTTCTACCGGAGCGGGCGCCGGAGCCTGTTCTGCGGTCGGTTGCACTGAGGCAGTCTCCGTAGCAGGAGCCGCGGCGGTTTCTGCGGGGGCAGTTGGAGCTGCGGCGGTTTCAGCAGGAGCCGCAGTTTGTGCAGGCGCGGGTTGCTCGGCGGCCGGCGCTACAGTTTCAGCGACAGGTGCTGCTTCTTCGGCAGGCTTGTTCTTAGGATCCTTAGCCAATTCGGCTTCGGCCTTAGCCTTTTGACCGAGCTTTTCGTAGACTTTGGCCGCACCTTCATAAGCGGCGCTCATTGTCGGCGTAAACTTGTAGGCCAGACGGTAGTTGGCCAATGCCCTACTGTAATCGGGCTTGGGCATCTTGATGTAGACTTCGGCGGCGGCAAAGTAGGCGTCGGAATTCTGGGGCTGTTCGGCAAGAACCGCCCTGTATTCTCCAAGGGCCTTTTCGTATTCGCCCTGAGCCAAGAAGCGGGCTCCCTGTTCGAAACGTGGATCGTCAGCAAAGGAGGCTCCTACAAGAAGTGCCAATGCGATAAAAGGAACGCGGATATTCATACGTTTTAAAGATACAAAAAAATCCCCGGCGCTGGCCGAGGGATTTTTTAATTCAGGTTTGAGATCGCTTCCCCTGAAACAAGTTCAGGGTCGCGATGACATGTCCTACTTTTTCGGAAGCACGACCGGCTTGCCGAAGTCCACATTCGTCTTCTTGCCGAGCAAGAGGGCGCGGGTCTTGAGAGGCAGACCGAAGCAGCGGATGAAGCCCGTTGCGTCCTTCTGGTCGTACATGTCGACGTCGGTGAATCCGCCGAGGCCCATGTCGTAGAGGCTGTAGGGGCTCTTGATGCCGGCCGGGATGATGTTGCCCTTGTAGAGCTTAAGCGTCACTTCACCGGTCACTACAGAGTTGACTTCGGCGAAGAAGGCGTCCATAGCCTGGCGGAGCGGAGTGAACCACTGGCCATTGTACACCAGGTTGGCGTAGGTCATAGACATCTTCTGGGCTTCGAACAAAGTTTCCTTGTCCAGCACAAGCTGCTGCAGGCATTCGTGAGCCTTGTACAGGAGCGTGCCACCCGGAGTTTCGTACACGCCACGGCTCTTGAGGCCCACAAGGCGGTTTTCGACGATGTCCAACAGACCGCAAGCGTTCTTGCCACCGATCTTGTTCAGGAATTCGAGGAGTTCGACAGCACCCATCTTCTTGCCGTTGATGGAAACCGGGTTGCCCTTCTCGAAACCGATGGTCACATGGTCGGCCTTGTTCGGAGCCTTCTCGTAGGTGGCGGTGTGCTTGAGGAACTCGTACTTGTGTTCCTGCTCCGGGAATTCCAGGACGCCACCTTCGTGAGAGAGGTGCCACAGGTTGCCGTCTTCGGAGTAGATCTTCTTCTTGCTGATGCCGTTCAGCGGAATCTTGTGGGCCGCAGCGTAGTCGATAGCGTCTTCGCGGCTATGGAAGTGCCACTTGGGGTCCTTCCAAG
>CAMIWK010000106.1 GCA_946402415.1 uncultured Fibrobacter sp. | reverse complement strand
CAGGACAAGCCTGATTGTAAATAGTGCCGTTGTCTTCAAAAGTATTTTCCGCCACTTCATAGTCATCTAGTACCCAGCGCTGTTCCGTCTCAACCCAGTGTTCATCCTCACTATCAATATAATCGCCATTTCCAGGTTTATAGAACTGGTACCCGGTATACCACCCATAATCCACAAGGAAGGAATCACGTCTGCAGGAATAATACTCATCCGAATAGTCGGTAACGTAATGAATTACCTCACCCATATTGGAATTCGTGCAGCCTTTTTTCAACATTCCTTCAAGATCCCAGCCCATACGCCACATACCAAGGTTCTGCTCAAAAACATAGGTGTTGCCGGTATAATCTCCCTGACGGACTGTTCCATCAGGGGCCTCCGTTTCGTACTTTCGGGTGTCTGCATAGAAAGCAGTACACCCCGACCACTGGCGGTCTTTGCAAACCACATAGGGATACGACTCATCTACTTCCTTATCGAACTTATTCTGTTTCACGCTTCTAGCAGAATCAGCCTCAACAGCCTCATTACAGAATCCATAGAATTCTTCCAGCTCCGTCATTTCACGCCACTGGCCTAAAACGGCATCATAGAGATACTTGACTGACGTATTTATATCACCCATTTTTATCTGACCGTCAGTTCCCGGATCCCAGCCGTAGGTATCCTTCTCCAAATCCGTTGCCCTACGCCACATATAGCCCGCTTTTGCAGAATCAACGCAGATATAGCGGTTCTTGGATTCGGCAAGACGCATCGCACTTGCCGCCACCAACGTATCTACATTAGCCTCATCGCAAGACGGAAGCCCGTATTCCTGAGTCCAGAAGGAACGAATGTACTTCTCGAAGTTCGGCACCATTGCCGACAGGCCCCAGCCTTCTACATTGGCGCGAATTTTTGCCAGACGACCCGTGGCATCGGCATTCTCGGCCCAGTCCGCAATAGAATCCCGCATCTTTGTATCATTCCAAACGCCGTCCTTCTCCATATCGGTAGATACACTGGTCAAGAGAGCGCTCAACTGGGAAACATCCCTATCTCCCTGGAACATTACCGAGAATGCCAGCAAGGCGGCATCCCCCTCGCTGGACCCCACGATGTTCAAATCCTCGGAACTGAAAAAGTCCTTGGAATCGATATGGAGCAAACTGAAAATCTCCCGTTCCGCCGTATCCTTTGCCGCAGCCACCTTCATCTTCTGCTCTTTCACAAGGTGTATGACACGATGGTATTCCAGATGGGTCAACAAGTTGATGTTCACCACCCCACCGGAGCGCATCATCACGTCGGTCAAGGCGTAAAGGGTCAGCTGGGCGTTGGAATTCTTGCCGCTCACCTCGTTGCGGTAGTAGCCCTTCGCATGGAGCTCCAGGTACTGGCTCATCATCATACGGGCGTTCAGCTTGAACTGTCCGTCATCGCTCTGGATTTTGGCCTCAAAGTTGTCACCCGTCTGTTCCAGGGTGCGACCATCCCTGAGCTCGATGACGTTCACCTCCGAACCCATCAAGAAGGGGCCTTTCTGGGTAAAACCGCTTACCCCCTCCAAAGACGTGGCAATCTTCTCGGAATCCAAAACTATGGAACCACCGTTATTGGCTCCGGACGTGGGCACGGAGAAAGAATAAGAACCACAGACCACCCACAGGGAATCCGCTGACCTTCTGGAGACATAACAGCTCCTGTCGTAACCACTTGAACTGCTCCGTACTTCCGATCCGCCATTCCTGGCAGAACTTCCATTTTCGCTGGATTCCTCTTCCCTAACGGCATACCACTTGGCGTCAGAGCACACGCGTATAATCTTTTCGGACTTGACAAAGAAGGGTTCGCCGTCGTTATCGGCGGTGCAGGGAGGCAGGTCATCTACCGTGGAGACAACGCCGATGTCTTCCCGGTCAGCGGAATCGTCAGAAATAGACGACTCGCTGCACGCGACCAGGCACACCGCGAGAAATAGAAGAGCGCTCCCCAGAAAACGATACATACATCAGTCCTTCACACAACGCACAGAAATAAGCCTCTCAACATTATCCACAGGCGTCTCAACCATATACATCTGGTCTTCCTTACTAAGGAAAAGTGCCTTATGAGTCACACCCATCACCTCTTCGGTAGAGGTCCACCAATAACCCACGCTCCCCGTAAACCTGCACACCCCCAAGTCCGTGCAGAATCCACCCGGAAGAGCGGAGAATTTCAACTTGTCATCGCCATTTTCGGCAGCCCAGCCTTCAGTAGCCTTGAAATGCTCTCCGGCGTAATCAGGTTGGGCTCCAGAAAGGGCTTGCAGCTTGTCGTATTCGGCACTCGTAGGCAGGCGCCAACCCGTAGGACAAGCATGACTTGCCGCCTCATAATCGTAGAGACGGCCATACTTTGCGCAGTTGGCCTCGTTATTGTCAAAGCACATGCTATTACCGATAGTGGTCTCGTAATCCAAATTTTCCGCCATCCAGCACTGTTCCCCGATGAGAACCGTCTTATGGTCGCGACCGCGATTCAATGGTGAACCGCAATCTACACCAGAGTTGCCAGAAGATTCAGGGACTGCATCACCTGAAGAGGGAGTTTCACTCGCCCCTGAGTTCGATGACCCATCCATATCGGGCGCCTCTCCGCTCCCAGAATCAGAAGACTGGTCCGTATTGGACGCCATACCGTTCATCAGGTCTATGTCGTAATTGTCATAGAGGGAGCAACCTGAAAAAAGCAGGAGGGAAAGGGCCAAGGTGTAAAAATATGAGGAGATTCCCGCCTTCGCGGGAATGACAAGACCGTTTGTAAAATCAATCGACTTTCTCATACTACATCTCCCAGAAGAGCGTAAGGTATCCGCCCTGACCAAGGTTCGTCACAAAGTCATGGCCTAACTCTACACCGATAGCACCAAACCGATAGAATATACCCGTCCGCAGCTGGGTCCATTCCTCGGAATCATCCTCGGGAATGGCGATAACCGCCGTCTCGCGGAAGCCGAATCCGCTAAAGTCAAAATGGAACTGCCCCACAGGGGCCACATAGACGCGCTGTAGCTTTTCAGCATAGCCCGCCCCAACATACACACCGGCACCTAAGGAGATCCGCTTATCGCCAGCATCACCGAACACGTAGACAAAGCGGGCCGTAGCCACCAGGTCGGGCAAGATAGTCAGGGTATTCTTGTCTATACCGAAGGCCTTATGGTTCTCGTTACTGAACTGAGCAAAGGCCGCCGTAATGCCCACCCAGGGTGAGAACTGGAGCCCCGTCTTCGCCACAGGAGCACTTGCGGAATCCGGAAGCTCTTCTGGTTCATCCTCTTCGGGTCCAAAGTCCACACCATCGTTGTTACCCTGGTTTTCCCAAATCCAGCGGCCGTTCATAGAGGCTGACTTTTCGGCGTATTCCACGGAACCCTTGAACTTCTGGGGCTTTCCTCGTTTCATGACGACAGGTTCGCCATCCACCTTGACTGTACCCTTATCGAAACGAATCCGAAGATTGCTCTCTTCAACAGGGCCGCTCCCCACTCTTGCGTGGAAAAGCTTCACCCCGTTCAGGTAGTAGGCACTGCGGACCGGCTTGGCAATATCCATATAGAGCACCGGCGCCTGGGTGGTATCGGTCTTGTAGACCGCCAGGGAACCATTGCCTGCCAGTTCACCGTTCAGCTTTTCTAGCCGTTCCAGGAAGAAGGGCGCAAAGCCCTCGCCATCCTGACGGACCACCATTTCACGACAGGTCTCTCCCCATTTCTGGGCAATCTCAAAGGTGTGCTTGCGGTGATTGGGTTCGTACTGCAAGGTAAAATCGTAATTAGCCTGGAAACCCTTACTCAGGGGCTCCAGGAAAACCCCGCCCTGCAGGTTCAGGAACTGGTCCTTGCTCTGGGCAAAACTGTAAAGAGCCTCAACACAGGCCTCAATCTGGATCTTGCGGTCTTCAAGCCCACGGGCCATTTCCATATGGCCCAGCCGGACCTCGCCCGTAACCTTCATGTACTGCTCCTCGAAAGAGGGCAGGTCCACCTGGTAGAACGTCCAGCACTCGTCGCCCATCACGTCGTTAATAGAGACCGTGGCGCACTGGTCATTCATCTTGGCAATGCGGCTGGCCTGCAGCAAGAGGGAATCAAGCCCCTCGTTCTTGTTGCCGACGGTAGCCTTCAACTTTTCAAGTTCAGCCTGACGCTGGTGGAATACCGCTGGGTCCTGCACAAATATCGAGGCGGACTGGGCCTCCCCTTGCGAAAAAACCAGGGCAGGAACACACGCCAGAAAAAGTAAAAATGGTAACAATCTACGCATAAGGAACCTTTATAGGCTTACACTTGTTCTTAATATAATAAAATGGTAAGAATTGCGGAAATTCAAGTGATTATCCGCACAAATTCTCCTGCAAAGACCTTTGGAAAAACCATATCCTGGCTTTTATGTGATTTTTGTTATATTACCCAAGCGAAAAGCGTTCCATACCGAATGCAAAAAAAGGGAATAACAATGTCCAACAATAGAGAAAACTGGGGTTCCAAGATTGGCGTTATCCTGGCTGTGGCAGGGTCCGCCGTAGGTCTCGGGAACTTCCTTAGGTTCCCCGTACAGGCGGCCACCAACGGCGGCGGCGCCTTCATTATCCCCTACCTTATCGCGTTCCTTCTTCTGGGCATTCCTCTTTCGTGGATGGAATGGACCCTAGGCCGTGCTGCAGGCCTCCACCACCACGGTACGGCGCCAGGTGGGTTCCACTACATTCTCGGTAAAAAGCCTTGGGCAAAACACCTGGGATCTCTTGGGCTTTTACCCCCACTGTTCATCAGCTTCTACTACGTGTTTATTCAGTCCTGGATTCTGGCGTTCACCTACTATTCCGCCACCGGCAAACTCATGGAAGTAGTGGCAGGCGGCTACGAACCCATGAAGGAGTTCTTTGGCAACTACATCATGCTGAACACCAAGGTAGGGCCAATCCCCGCCGCCATCCTGTTCTTCCTGCTGACCTTTGCCTGCAACATGGGGCTTTTGTCCTTCGGTGTGCGCAAGGGCATTGAGCGTGTAAACAAGGTGACCATGCCCATCCTCCTGATTATGGGCATTATCCTTGTGGTGCGCGTGCTTACCGTCAGCGATATCGGCAAGGGCCTTGCCTTCGTATGGAATCCGGACCTTTCTGAAATGCTCAACCCAGCGGTGTGGCTTGCCGCCTCGGGCCAGGTGTTCTTTACCATGAGCCTGGGCATGGGCATCGTGTTCTGCTATGCCAGTTACCTGAAGCCCAAAGAAGACCTGGTGCTTTCATCTTTGACGGCGGGCGCTACCAACGGCTTTGCTGAAATTATTCTAGGCGGGACCATCGTGATTCCTATGGCTGTGCTCATTGCCGGCAACAACATCGAGGAATGCGCCAAGCTGGGCACCTTCGGCCTTGGATTCCAGACCATGCCCTTTGTTTTCGGGCAACTCCCCTTCGGCGGATTCTTCCAGACGCTCTGGTTTGCCATGCTGTTTATCGCAGGCGTCACCAGCGCCATCTCCATTATCCAGCCATTAATCAGCTTCTGCGAAGATGACCTGAAGTTCCAGCGTAAAAAGGCCATCGCCACCACGGGTGTCGTGACCTTCCTGGGAAGCTTGGTAGGCATCTTCGGCCTTGCCGCCGGTGCGGTGGATGAACTGGACTTCTGGGGCGGTAGTTTCTTGCTGGTGGTGCTCGGCACCATCCAGGCGTTCATTTTTGCCTTTGTGCTGGGTCGCCGCAAGTCCGAAACCATCGGCGAAGACG
>CAMIWK010000105.1 GCA_946402415.1 uncultured Fibrobacter sp. | reverse complement strand
TGTAAAGAACGGAAAAATTTTACATTCCGTCCTTTACACACAAGTTTTTTGTTGTTATATTTGGCCTCAAAAAGAAACAATCAACCCTAAAAGAGGTTAAAATGGCAACTGTTATCCGTCTCGCTCGCTTTGGCAAGCGTCACAACCCCATCTACCGCGCCGTGGTCATCGACAGCCGCAAGGCCCGCGACGATAGCTTTATCGAACAGGTGGGTTTCTACAACCCCAACCTGAAGAAGCCCGAAATCCGTTTCGAGCAGGAAAAGGTCCTCAAGTGGCTCCAGACCGGCGCACAGCCCTCTGACACCGTCCGCAGCCTCCTGAAGAAGGTGGGCATCATGGAACTGTTCCACGAGCTCCGTGCCGGCCGTTCCATCGAAGGCAAGGTCGCTACTCCTAAGGCTGACAAGGCCAAGAAGGCCAAGCTGGGTCCCAAGGCTCTCGCCAAGATCGAAGCTGAAAAGGCCGCCAAGGAAGCCGCTGCAGCTGCCGAAGCTCCTGCCGAAGCCGCCGCTGAAGCCCCGGCCGAAGCCTAATCGCACCCTTTTGCAGAGTCCTGTGCCTCGTGCGCAGGATTTTTTTCGTCTAAGGACGTTTCCCTCACACCTCCCTAGATCCTAGCCCCTAGATCCTAGCCCCTAGATCCTAACCCCTACCCCATGCCCGACTACTCAAACCACATCACCGTCTGTCAGCTCATGGGAAGCCATGGCGTGAAGGGCTATATCAAGGCCCGCCCGCTGACCCATGACCCGGAGCGTCACAAGCTCTTGAAGGCCGTGGTGGTCGAGAAGGTGAACGGGCAGTTCGTAGAACTAGAAGTGGAGGATTCCAAACTGGCTGGGGCACTCTGGCACCTAAAGTTCAAGGGTTTTGACACCCCCGAGTCCCTGCGGCCCCTAGTAAACGGCAACCTGATGGTAAGCCCTGACGAGCGGATTCCCGCCCCCGAAGGGGAGTTCTACCTGGACGACCTGGCAGGGTTTGCGGTGAAGCTCACGGACGGCCGTACCGTAGGCGAAGTGCTGGAGGTGCAGGAACTGCCCACCGTAGACGCGTTCCTCATCAAGTTCGCTCCCGAGGCCGAGGCGGAATTTTCCAAGAAGACCATCCTCGCCCCCTGGATTGAAGACTGCGTGTCTGAAATTGATGAGGAGAACCAGGCCATCATTTGCGACGGCGACTACCTGCGGGCGCTGTGCCCCGAGGAGCGCTCATGAGAATCGACTGCATCACCATCTTCCCCGAGATGTTCACCCCCATGAAGCAATCCATCATGGGCCGTGCCCAGAACAAGGGAATCCTGCAGTTCAATACCGTGTTTCTGCGGGACTTCGCCGTCAACGACTACGGTCAGGTGGACGACGTGCCCTACGGCGGCGAACCGGGAATGGTGCTTAGACCGGAACCCCTGGCCCAGGCTATCCGGAGCACGGGAGTGAAGGAAGACGGCGGCAAGGTCATCTACATGACCGCCGACGGCACCCCCCTCACCCACAAGATTGCCGAGGACCTTTCCAAGGAAGGGCACCTGGTCATCGTGTGCGGGCACTACAAGGGAATCGACGACCGCATACGCCAGTCCGAGGTAGACATGGAGATTTCTATCGGGGATTTCGTGGTGAGCGGCGGCGAGCTGCCCGCCATGCTCCTGACCGACGCCGTGGTACGCTTGAAGGACGGGGCTCTCGGGAATAGGGAATCCGGCGATACGGACTCCTTCGCCCAGGGGCTCCTGGGCTGGCCCGTCTACACCCGGCCCGAGGTTTTCGAGGGAAAACGGGTGCCCGAGGTGCTTTTGAGCGGGCACCACAAGAACATTTCGGAGTGGCGGAAGCAAGAATCCTTGAAAAGAACCCAAGAAAGACGGCCCGACATCCTTGAAAAAATCAAATTAAATGCTAAATTTGGCGACAAATAATTAAGAGGTACACATTATGTCCCTGAACATCGAAGCTATCCATAACGAAAACGTAAAGGCTGAAGCCCCTAGCTTCCGCGCCGGCGACACCGTCACGGTGAACGTAAAGGTTATCGAAGGAACCAAGGAACGCATCCAGCCTTTCAAGGGCGTTGTGATCCAGCAGAAGAACTCCGGCATTTCCAAGACCCTCACTGTCCGCAAGATGTCCGGTTCCGTTGCCGTGGAACGTATTTTCCCGGTGAACTCCCCCCGCATTGACTCCATCGTTTTGGATCGTGCCGGTAAGGTTCGTCAGTCTCGCATCTACTACATGCGCAACCTCCGCGGTAAGGCAGCCCGTATCGACGAACGCGAGGCCTAATTAGGCTTCCAAGGGGTTCTTTCCCGATGAACGGGAATTCCCGCCAACAAGTTATCCCGCCTGCGCGCCTCAGCGTGAAGGCGGGTTTTGTTGTATATTCCCATGGCGACCAGGAACGCAAGATCATCATCCTGGACAAGGGCGAACTGGCGGCGGTAGACAACACGCTGTCTCCCCGCAAGGTCGTGTTCACCATGCAGCCAGGCGACCTGGTGGGGGTTGCCGCCCTCCTGGAGCGGGAACCTTTCCGCTACGACCTGGAAGCAACCGTAGATAGCGAGATTACGGTTGTTAGCGAAGACTGCATCGAGTCGGAACTCAAGAATATCCCCCTGTGGCTTCTGGCGGTCATCCGTGAACTTTCGGCAAAAAACCGACAGCGGAAGGAAGACAGCCGCCGTAGCCGGGCAAGCAATTCCCTGATAAGCCTGGCAGAATTCTGCAGACACCAGAAGAAAGGCGAGCCCTACCCCCTAGAAGGGTTTATCCAGGAATTCTGCTGGCAAACCAAGGCAAGCGCTCCTAGCGTCAAGGAAGACCTGAAGGCACTATGCCGCAGGAAGTTCCTAGAAATTTCCGGCCCCGTGGTGACGGTAACACACCCCGAGTTGCTGGAGCTGTTCATCGACTACCTGGAATACCAAGAACAAGAAAAACCCTGGCCTCCCCTACAACTGACGTTGAACCAGAAGAAGGCTCTTGTTAGGTTGTCTACATTCGACAATGAAATGCCCCAAGATCCACCGGCCTGGCTCGCGTATTTCCAGAAGAACAACATAGCCCTTACCGCCGCCGACTGGATCAAGATGCAGGGCCTGGGCTGGTTTGTAAATCCGAAAGAAAACCTGTTCGCACCCGATTCCAAGAAGATCCAGTACTTTCTGCTGGCACTACGCTACGAAATCAACCTGAGGGGGGTACTGTAATGAAGCTCTCCGCCGGTAATTTTCTGTGCCTAGAAGGGGATTTCGCCAATTCCCTCTACATTGTCATTTCGGGAACCCTGTCGGGAACCTGTAGCACCCAGACCGGCGCAGGTCCCAGACGGTTCGAACCCGGGTCCATTATCGATGTTTTCAGCCTGCTGGAAGACGCCCCCAGGGAATATACTTTGAAGGCGGAAGAGGACTGCGAAATCCAGGTGGTGGACCACGAACAGCTTAAGTCCATCTTAGATGAAAAGCCCTCGTGGCTGCGTTCCATTATCGAGTTTCTAATCCGGCGAAACCACATCGGCGAAGAGAACAAGCGCAAGAGCGACCTGGTGCAGGCACTGCCTTCCCTGCTGTACCTGTTCTCCGGCCTCCTGAAAGAGCTGAACAGCAACACGGCTCCCATAAGCCTGCTTTCGGAGCGGGCTTTCCGCATGAACGGCTCGCGCCCAGAGGAATGCCGCAAGCTGCTCCGGATTCTCCAGGAACTAGGCGTGCTCAAGATTCAAGAAGATTCCGTGCAGGTGGGGTCCCGCGAACTGATACACTTGCTTTACGAGACGCTTCGCTACCGTGCCTTGGAGCACAAGGTGAGCCCGAACATTCTTTCCATGACCGACCAGATGGTTCTCACGGTGTTCATCAAGCTCTCCAGACAGAACAAGGCGCCCCTCCGGAACGGACTCAGCGCCATTCCCACAAGCGAATTAAAGGCCGAAGCCAAGAAGAGTATGCACGGCATGACCCTTACCACACGTACAATCGGTTCCCTGGTAGAGAAGGGGATTCTCACTCCCGACACCACCCTAGATTTCCACGCAAAACTGGAACAATCGGAATTCTTTTTCGGGGATTTCGACCACATCATGGATTTGCTGGAACTGAACCGGATTTTCCCCCTGCTTGATAAAAAGCTGGTGGAATAACTAAATAGTTTTTGGCCTAAATTATTACATTTACAGCATGAAGATGCAAACGCACATTCTGGTTAGAACGGTGTGGCTTTTGGCCGTTTTGGCGCTTTTTGCCAGTGCTGCCGACGTCGCAGCACCCCAGGGAGCTGTGCGTAACTTGACCGTAAACGACTTTATGCCCCACCCAAATGTAGGCAAGGATTTCAACGAGACTTGGAGCTACCAGTTTGTATTCGACAACGGAACCCGGGCTTTCGTGAACTACGCCCTATTGCAGGTGCCAGCCTCGGGGCAAAAGGTGACCTGCGACATTACCTTCTGGAATTTCAAGGGCAAAACCTATACGGTGGGCCGTCAGTATCCGCCGGAGCGCCTGAAAGCCGACAAGAACTCGGGTACCATCGACATCAAGGGCGAATACAAGATGGAAAAAAAGCCGGGCAAGGGCCACCGGGTATACTTTACCGCCGACAAGGGCGGAAAGTTCCTGCTGGACGTGACCTTTGAAAGCGCCGAGGCGGGCAAGGTCATTGGCAACGGCGTATGGAACGTGGGTAAAGAGAAGATGGGCCAGTACATCCACATTCCCTACGGCCGCGTTTCCGGAAAGATTGCTTATAACGATGACACCCTTACTGTGAAGGGGTATGCCTACATGGACCAGATCTGGCAATCCGCACAGGCTACCGACATGGTTCGCCGTACGATCAATTTTAGCACCAATGCCCGTAACCCCATGTATGCTGGGCGTGTGTCCCTGAGTACCAAGGGCGAGCTGATGGGATACGTCGTTTACAACAGTCCCGAGGGCACGAAGGTGGCAATGCCCACGACACTCAAGGACGGCAACAACAATTATGACGGCAAGAAGTTCCCGAAAGAGACCCTGGCCATCGAATGGACCGAGGGAGTTCCCACTCTAACCTTTGCCGTGAACAAGACTTATCAGAAGGCCTCCCTGCTGGATAAGATTGACAGCTGGGTAGCAAGACAGGCCATGAAGCTGGCCGCCGGCGGCGAAGTCCTGTTTTACAGGGGCCGTAGCGAAGGTCCCCAGGGCAAAAAAATCGACTGGACTGTAACGGGGGTAAAGGACTGATGACCAAGTTTCGCCCCTGCATAGACCTGCACGAAGGCCGTGTGAAGCAGATTGTCGGCAGTTCCCTCTCCGATAGCGGAGCGGGCCTCAAAACCAACTTCGAAACGGACCGCTCCCCCGCCTGGTTTGCTGAGCTTTACAAGAAAGACGGCATCAAGGGCGGGCATGTGATAATGCTTGGCAAGGGAAATGTCGAAGCAGCCAAGGCCGCCCTTGCCGCCTACCCCGGCGGGCTCCAAGTAGGCGGCGGCATTACCGCCGACAACGCCCAGGAATACCTGGATGCTGGCGCCAGCCACGTGATCGTGACCAGCTGGATTTTCCCCGACGGAAAACTGGACCGGGAACGCCTGGAACGACTGTCGAAAACCGTGGGCAAAGAGCACCTGGTGCTGGATTTGAGCTGCAAGCGGGTCAGCGACCCCGACGAGACTAAGCCCCGCTGGAAAATCGCCATCAACCGCTGGCAGACCCTGATCGACATCGAGATTACCGCCAAAACCCTTACAGACCTTTCCACCTACTGCGACGAGTTCCTGATTCACGCCGCCGACGTGGAAGGCAAGCAGCAGGGCATGGACGATGAGCTTATCATGTTCCTAGCCGAACACAGCCCCATCCCCTGCACCTATGCCGGCG
>CAMIWK010000104.1 GCA_946402415.1 uncultured Fibrobacter sp. | reverse complement strand
GCCACGACCTGCTTGCGGATTTTTTCCGTAAGTTCGCGACCACCAAGCTGCGCAATACATTCAAACGCAAATTCTTCGGCAGTACCTGCCCCACGGCTCGTAACGACGTGACCGTCTACAACCACGCGGTCTTCGACGAACTTGTTACAGACAAGTTCACCTTCACAACCGGGGAAACAAGTGACGGTACGGTCCACAAGAATTCCCGCCTTGCTGAGCACCAGCGGAGCTGCACAAATCGCAAAAATCCACTTGTCCTGATCGTTGAAATCGCAAATGACCTTTTCCACCTCGGCCGAGGCCTTCAGGTTCTTGACGCCAATGCCGCCGCCGGGCAAAAGAATGCCGTCAAAAGCAGCCGTATCGGCACCCGAAAGGGCAAAATCCGTCTGAATTTTAAGGCCGCGTAACCCAATCACTTCGGCCCTGCCAGAAATGCTTGCAAGAGCGACCTCAAAGCCCGCCCGCTGCAGGTAATCGAAAGGTGTGACGAATTCGGTTTCTTCGAAACCATCGGCCATCAAGAATAGAATCTGCATATTGAACCTCTTTTCTGAGAATTTAACAAATTAATCGCTGAAAAAGCTAAATTTACTGCCGTAATTTAACAGGAGTTTCACCTTATGAAGAACGGAATTTTAGGCGCGGCAATCCTTACGGCAGGTCTCATGACCGTCTATGCCGCAGATGCAGCCAGCGTTACGGACAATATGACCCTCAAGGGCAATGTCCAGACGCAAGTTACAAAATCCATCAACGACAAGGACAACAACTTCTCCAGCGGCTGGATTCGCGCCAACGTAGGCGGACAGTACAAGAGCGACAACCTGGACGGAACCATCATGCTCCGCATTTTCGCCCCTGAATTCGGGAACAAGAATGTAACGGACATTTCCACCAACGAAGATGGCACCGTCAAGTCCACCAAGTCTGCACAAGACAAAATTCTCGCCGACCTCTACTGGGCTAACTACAAGTGGCAAGCCTCTGACAACGACCAGGTGAACCTGAAAATCGGTCGTTGGAAAACAGACTGGTCCCAATCGACTCACTACGGTACGTACGTCGACAAGGACCTGACCAAACGCGGGCTCTGGATGCGTGATTACAGCCACAACGCCCTGGAACTGGGCTGGAAGCATGGAATGAATCATCTGAACGCCATGCTCGCCACCAAGGACGGCAACGCCAATCAGGGATACCTCCGTGTAGAAGATGACATGAAGTTCACTTTCCC
This sequence comes from uncultured Fibrobacter sp., assembly GCA_946402415.1. Classification (GTDB taxonomy): domain Bacteria; phylum Fibrobacterota; class Fibrobacteria; order Fibrobacterales; family Fibrobacteraceae; genus Fibrobacter. Next base: position 4,657 of record CAMIWK010000104.1, on the reverse strand, counting down.
TCTAGACGTGAAGGTGGCCTACCGTGGCAACCTCATTGACGTCATCCAGAATACGGCATACCTCACCCACCGCGTTGCAGCCTACGCCAGTTTTTCCATCATCCCCAACCTGCGTTTCTACGGTGAATACGCCTGCATCTACACACAGGATGATGACCTCGATACCGAAGCTTCCAACTATATCGCTCCGGAATCCAAATATTTCCAGCCGGGAATTTACTACCAGCCCACATATGTCGGCCTGGAACTTCCCGTCAGCCTGGTTCCTGGACTGAACGTGCTCCTTTCCAACCTTATGGTAGAAGGGGAATACATCAATGACAGGCAAATCATGGCCGGCAGCAAGGATGTGATGGATGACTGGGCATGGACCGTAGCCCTGGTTAGAAACATCGGCCATTCCAAATTGCAGTTCAGCGTATACAGCGAAAACGAAGTCAGCGATGTGGCTCTCGCCTTCCGCCTCACCAGCACCATTAAGTAATCAAAGTTTAATAGAAAACGAAAGGGCGAGTCATTTGACTCGTCCTTTCCTATTTCATACAGAATGATATTAGATGCATTACGGCGCTGCCGCCGGAGCTACATTTTCTGCAGCAGGGGCCGCACTTTCGGCAGCAGGCTGAGCATCCGTCGCCGGAGCGTTAGCCTCGGGATTGTCGGAAGGCTCAGCTGTCTTGGGCGGTGCCTGGGTTTCCTGTTCCAGAATTTCCTGCAGAATCTCTGCGGCCTGCTCGAACTCACCCGAAGAAGAACAGGCCTTGCTGTTGAGAATCTTCTGCAAGTACTGTTTCTGCATATCGATGTTGCCTTCGGCGCTATAGATAGCTGCAAGCTTGAACATAGTCGTGCAAACCTTCTGCCCTTCGGGGAAAGCGTCTGCGAGGCTCGTAAACACCTTCTTGGCCTTCTCCACCTGGTTAGCGTCAATCAGGCACAAAGCCATCCAGTAAAGGGAATTCTCGCCCAGCTCGCCAGTCTTCATCTGCTCATAGACCTGCTTAAAACCGGCATAGGCCAGCTTGTACTCGCCACGGTGGTAATCGGAACGGGCCGTGTTGAACATAGCTTCCGCCTCTACCAGCTTTTCAGCTTCCCGTTCCAGGCTGTCCATTGAAATGGGAGCTGCTGGAACACCGCTGACCACCACCTTCTTCGCAAGAATCTTGTCACTCTTGCCAAGCAACATATCCAAGCGGTAGATGATTTCTTCCTGACGGGAATCGTTCCTTTCGGATTCATCCCCCATCCGGCGAGAAAGCATGGTTATTTCAGCCATCATGCGTTTTTGCATCAGGGCCGAGGCATCCAGCTCCGCCTTTAGGCTGTCCATCTCCGCCTTGAGCGAATCGTTCTGCACAGAAAGTTTCAGCACGGCAGAATCCAGACCCTGCTGTACACCAGTCTGCACATCGCTACCGACAGCCTTCATCTCCTCTGTGCGGAGCATGGTTATCTTGGAGCACCCGACAAGCGTCAAAAGCGCAGCAACTAAACATACCGTATAAATTTTCATATTCATGCTTTAATTGATAAAGTTTAGTTTTTTTGACTAGCCTCTAACCTCTAGCCTCTGACCCCTAATCTACTGCTTGATGTTCACGCGGAAGTTGGCGCGGCGGTTCTGAGAGTAAGCCTCTTCAGTCTCGCCCTGGGCCTTGGGAGCTTCCTTACCGTAACTCACAGATTCCATACGGCTGTTCTCAATACCGTAGGCAGCCAGGAATTCCTTTACCTTCATGGCACGCTTTGCACCCAAGGTAAAGTTATAGTCTTCCGTACCGCGAGCATCGGTGTGGCCTTCGATGGTAATGGTGAAACGTTGTTCCTTCAGCAACAGTTCTCCCACCTGGGCCAGAAGTTCCTTAGCCTTTTCGGTAAGCTCCGAACGGTCGAAGTCAAAGTAAACGTCTTCGGACATAATCTGGTTGATCAATGCTTCCAGACGGGCGCGTTCCGCTTCCAGGCGTTCCGCATCCAGGCGAGCCTGTTCGGCAGCCAGGGAATCAGCCTGAGCCTGGGTCATAGCAGATTCTGCACTCTGCGAAGCTTCGGTGGCAGAAGCGGCCTCGGCGGCAGGGTCTGTCTGGGGCTGCTGCTTCTTGGCGCATGCTACCAGGGCAAGGCAAGCGGCACCGGAAATCAAGGCGATTTTAACGACGTTTTTCATTTGGATCCTTCTTTAGGTTGTGGTTTATTTTCTTCGTAAAACCAGGACCATGTAGGCGCAGTATTCTCGCCGGCCTGGGTAATGCGGGTGACGTTACTTCCGTCTTTCCGCATAATGTAAATCTGGTATGTGCCACTGCGGTTGCTGGCAAAAGCTATGAGCTTGCCATCGGGAGACCAGGTGGGATGCTCGTTGTTTCCTGCATCGTGAGTCAGCTGAATGATATCGGAGCCGTCTAGAGCACAGGTATAAATGTTCATCTTGCCGTTATCCATAGAGGTATAGGCAATGCGGTCTCCTTCGGGAGACCAACTGGCACGCTCGTTGTAACGGCCCATAAAAGTCACACGGCGAAGGTCACTACCGTCCTTGCCCATCACGAAAATCTGGGGACCACCACCACGGTCACTGGTAAACAGGACTTCAGTGGCATAAGGGCTCCAGGCAGGACTGGTCTGGTTAGACTTCAGGTAGGCGAACTTGCGGGCCTTGCCAGTCTCCATGTTGCCGATGTATAAGTCCGTCTTGCCATCCTTAGAAGAAGAGAACAGCAGTTCTCCATTCACAGGATTCACCGCCGGACTGTAGGTCTGGTCAAATTGAGGGAACAGAGGCTTTTCCGCTCCACCAAAATTCTTGGTATAGAGCCGTGGACGGTTTGTCTTGAAATTCACATAGACCAGTCCCTTGTTTCCGCGGGTCCACACCGGCATCATGCTGATGGTGGTGTCCCTAGTAATCTGGGAACGATGGAAACCGTCATAGTCCGAAACCACCACCTGTTTGAGTCCGTCAATCTTCGAGACGTATGCAATCTTGGTACTGGCCACGCCTCGTTCGCCCCACAGCTGATATATCACCTTGTCAAAGAAGGTGTGCATAGCGGCACGCAGGTCCTTTTGCGCCACCGTATAGCGTTCACCCAACAGCAAGTCCTTAGACTGGGACACATACAGATAGCATTCCACCTTGAGTTTGCCATCGCTGGAAGGTTCCACCTTCCCCGTCATATAATGCTTAGCCTTGGAGCGGCTGAAAAGAGCCAGGTTAAACTTTTCCGAGGCCACCACGTCAAAACGCCCAGAAAGGTTCGCATCGCGAGTGAGAATCTGATGAGGGCGTTCTTCAATCCAATCTATCCCAGCCTTTTCTTCAAACGGGACAATGCCTATGGGAGTGGTCTTGAAAACGGATATTCCCACATCAACAGCAATAGTATCAATAGAGGCAAAGGCTCCCTGCGGCACAAGGCACACCAAAGCCAGAACCATACCCCAAACAAACCTTTTCAAAAACATCCTCATTCTAGAATCACTCTCTTTCAATTATATAAAATACAAAATCAGTTAGGCGTAAAGTTGAAATGCAGCACCAGGTTCGGGGCACGATAGTTAAAAGGCAGTTCTGGCACCTTGGAAATCTGGATGGCACGCACCGACAGGTGGTCCCATGCCTTGTTGCCCGAAGATTTCTTGAGGATCACAGCCGAAATCTTGCCGAATCGGTCGACAGTAAACTGCACCGTGGTCTTGGCATCGCGGCCGACCTTCAAATCCTTAGGAGGCTTGAAATTGCTCATAATAATCTTCTTCAGCTGTTCCAGATAGACCTGCATCAGCGGGTCCATATCCACAGAACCTACGGGATCCAGACTCGGGGCCTCTAGCGCCACAGGCAGATCCATATCATCCATAGGAAAATCATCTACCGGTTCCGGCTCCGGCTCTGGCGGTTTCGGGTCTTCAAAGACCTCTTCCCGCTTTTCCTCGGGCTCAGGCTTGATATCCGGCGGCAACTTCTTGTTGACCTTCGGCTTGGGCTTCGGTTTAGGCGGAGGAGGCTGTGTCCTGGGCGGAGAAGGCGGCTTGGGCTGCGACACCTGCACCATTTCGAACACAGGGATCTGCTCCGGTTCAGGCTTTACATTCACATAATGGAAAGCAATACAGATAGCCACAATGGCCAAATGAAAGACCACCGCACATACGATAATCTTCACCAGCGTAGAATCTACGTCTGAAGCGAAATACTGTATCCTGTCCTGAAACCTTTTCATTTACCCGGAGTTTCTTTGGGATTCATGGTCAAGAAACCCAGCTTGGTCACGCCCAATTTTTGCACCTGGGTCACCACCTGCATTACCAGACCATAGCGGACGGATTCATCGGAATTGATGACCACTGCCATCTCGCCATTCCAGAGGGACTGGAATACGCTATTGAAACTGTCGAAATCCACCATCATGTCGGCGATGTAAATTTCCTCATCCTTTGTGATGGACACCTTCAATAGCTTTTCCTGCTCCATAGTAGGGGCTTCGGCCTTAGGTAAATCCACCTTGACACCCTGGCTCATAAGAGGTGCAGAAATGATGAACACAATCAGAATGGAGAACACGATGTCGATCATGTTCGTGAGGTTCATCTCCTGCTTCAGTTCTTTTCCGCGGCTACGCTTCACCTAGGCCTCCTAGCCGGCGACTTCTTC
>CAMIWK010000103.1 GCA_946402415.1 uncultured Fibrobacter sp. | reverse complement strand
GAAATGTCCGAAATGATGGCTGAAAAAATCGACAACGCCGTCAACGGGCTTATCAAGCGCATGGACCAGGCGGCCCGCAAACTTTTGGAAGAGAACAAAGACAAGCTCGTGGACCTTGCCGAAGCCCTGTTCGAATTTGAAGTTCTGGACCGCGAAGAAATCGACAAGGTCATGGCTGGCGAAAAGCTCACCGGCACCAAGAAGAGCCGTCAGTACCAGGCCCTGGAAGAACTGGCCGAAAAGAAAAAGAAAGAAAACACTCCGCCCCCAGACCCCGGAAAACAACCGCCTGTAGCCCCAGCCGCAGACGCTGCCACCGTCGCAGAGATTAAGCCCAAGCCTGCCGAAGGTTCGACCACGGCAAACGACAACGGTAGCCAATCCTCCGCTACAGAAACGACCCAGGAACAGTCGTAAGATGTTGAAAGACATTCTGGAACAAAGCCGTTCTCTCCCGTGGAAAATCGGGAACAGGGTTCTCCCCTGTTCCTCTCCCTTGATTATGGGAATCGTGAACGTGACGCCGGACAGTTTCTTTGACGGCGGAACACACGCCACTCCAGATGCCGCCTACGAGCATGCGGTAAGCCTTCTGCAACAGGGAGCTGACATTCTGGATATCGGCGGCGAGAGCAGCCGCCCGGGAAGCACCCCTGTCGGCGAACAAGAAGAAATGGACCGGGTCTGCCCCGTCGTTGAAAGTCTTGCTCAGTTGCAAAATATCTCTGAAGACCTGGATAATCCGGGTCACCGCGGCTTTTACATTTCCGTAGACACCACCAAGGCGAAAGTAGCCTCTGAATGTATGCGGCTAGGAGCCCAAATCATCAATGACATCAGTGCCTGCACTATGGACCCGGAGATGCCCGCCACGGTGGCCCGCACAGGTGCCTCCGTAGTGCTGAACCACATGCGGGGTAACTTCGGCACCATGCAGGCAGATTTCAAGCCCTACGAAAATGTTGTGCAAGAAGTCCAAAACGAACTGCTAGCACAGGCAAAGAAACTGCTTGACCTGGGCGTAGAACGAGAAAAGATCTGCCTGGACCCTGGAATCGGTTTCGGAAAGACGGTCCAGGACAACATCGACCTGATGAAATCCCTGGAAGATTTCCTGAAAGAAGGTTTTCCCATGCTTATCGGCACCTCCCGAAAGTCCTATATCGGGAAAATGGCCGGTCTTGACCGCAGCGACCGGCTGATTCCCACCATCACGGCAGGCATTATTGCTACCTTGGGTGGAGTAAGCTGTATCCGCGTACACGACGTAAAAGAAACCAAGGAATCCCTGCTTTACCTGGAGGCACTAAAGTCCCATGGTCCTGTTTAAGCTTTTTGACATCATCGATGTCCGCATGGCGGATATTCTGGACATTCTCATCATGTCCATTATCCTCTACTATGTGTTCCAGCTTTTCCGCGGGACACGCGCTGTCCAGATGATCATCGGTGGCATGTTCCTGGTAGTGGCCTGGTTCCTTGCCCAATGGTGGGAACTCCACACCCTACTTTGGCTTTTGACCAACCTCGCCACCTTGGGAATTATCGCCATCGTGATTCTGTTCCAGCCCGAAATCCGCAGCGCCCTGACCCGAATAGGCCAAACCGTGAGCCGGGCGAGCTGGCAGTCCATCTTTTTCCACCCCAGCGGCCTTGACGAGGTGACCAAGTCCATCACTACAGCCGTGCAGGACCTGGCCAAGAACCATTTCGGTGCACTGATCGTCCTTGAAAAGCGGGTGGGCCTAAGGAACTACGAAGAGACCGGAGAAATTTTGAATGCCCGCATCAGTTCCCGTCTGCTCCGCTCCCTATTCTTCCCAAATTCCGCCCTCCACGACGGCGCCGTTCTCCTGAATAGCAAGAACATTGTCGCCGCAGGCTGTATCTTGCCCATGCCCACCGCAAACGCCGGAGGCGACACCGGTTACGGCATGCGTCACCGCGCCGCTCACGCCCTCGCTGCCGAATGCGACGCTCTGGTCATCGTGGTTTCCGAAGAGACCGGCTACATATCCATCGCCTACCGCTCCAACCTACGCCGCAACCTTAGCATCAAGGAAGTGGAGTTCGAAATCAAGCGACACTGGGGCGAACTGTTCAAGGATGAGCAGGTTGAAGGGAAAGAAACGAAAGTGAATAACGAGTAGGGTTTGGTGCTAGAATGAGCGAAAGTAAGAACGAAGAAATTGAAAAGAAAAAAAAGCGCAAGAGAAAGAACATTGTCATTCTGGTTTTGATGTTCCTTTTGCTTTTGTGCCTGTTCATTGTACAGTGCCATCTGGACCGTATCAAGCAAGAAGCCCTACGCCGTCAGCAAGAGACCGAATTGGAAGCCCGCCAGCGCTACATTCTGGACAGTCTGCGTCGCGCAGAACAGATGAAAGCCGACAGCCTAGCCGCTCTTGAACAAGCGAGAATCGCCGACAGTCTAAGGATTGCAGACAGCCTGCGTATAGCCGACAGCCTCCGCATAGCGGATTCCCTAGCGGCCCTGAATCCCAAGCTGAACCAGGACAGCCTCCGTCATGTGCGTGACAGCCTCCGCCATATCCAGGACAGTCTGGCTGCTTTGGAAAAGGCCCGCAACGACAGCCTGAAACGCATTGCCGACAGTCTGGCAGCCCTAGAAAAAGCTAGAGCCGATTCCTTAGAAAAGAAACGCATCCAGGACAGCATCCGAGCCGCAGACCAAATTCCGCCCAATGCCGAAATCACGCCTCCTGCCGGTCGCTACTACAACCCCATCAAGCTCAAAGTCAAGTGCGATGAAATCAAGTGCAAGACCTTCCTTTCTATCGGCGACACCCTAAACCCGAAAGAAGCAGGCAAGGCCATCGAATACAACAAGACCGGTTCCGTATTCTTCTATGCCGAAGATTCCGTCGGAAACAGGACCCCATGGGAAGAGGCCAAGTACGACATGGCTAGCGACAACATCTGCGGAAAGAACGCCTACCCCGTTCCCGTCGGTGGCAAGACGGTTTGCGCAGATGCTTACGAATACCCCAACACCGCCGATGAAAATCCCCGGGACATGGTAAGCCAGGAACAGGCTGCAAGCCTTTGCGAACAGGCCGGCAAGCATCTGTGCACGCTTGACGAATGGCAAGCTGCCTGCAGGGGCAAGGACAACACCAAGTACACCTACGGAAATGCCTACAAGCAGAACAAGTGCAACACCAACACTACAGCCGCCAAGCGCAGCGGACGCAAGGAACAATGCCGTAGCTGGTGGGGCATGTACGATATGAACGGGAACCTGTGGGAATGGACAGCTACCCCCAGCAAGGAACATCCCAACATGTTCTATGTGGCGGGCGGCGCCTGGAACACCAACAATGGCAGCCACTGCTCCGAGAAGAAGTTCAGTTTCTATCCCCAGAATCAATACCCAAGTGTAGGGTTCAGGTGCTGTAAATAATTATTCGCTCAGCTCTAAGTGCAGGTGTTCGGCTTCGCCGCGCTCCCAGATTATCCTGAAACGAGGTTTTAGCCGTTCCTCCGCTAACCTCACGATTTCGCGGCGCTGTTCGATGGGAATGTACTTTATGCGGAAATCCATAGCCTTGTTTTCGTAATGCTTGGACTTACGGGCATGGTAGGGCCAGTCGTTCCCGCTAGTAATCACGGGCACATAGTCATCGCCCATAACCTGATGATAAACATTCACGATTTCTAAACCAGCCGTATCCATAGCCGGTTCAAGGCTTTCTAGATAGACTCCAGGCTTCTGCTTGGTCCGCTTAATGAGAAGCCTGTGGACTTCGCGGCCGCCAAAAGGTTTCACGTTCAAATGCCTGTAGTAGTCCTCTGCACTCCAGTCCTCCTCCACTTCCGGAGAGTCATACTTTGGGATAGGCCTCGTATTGGCCCTAATCAGCAAATAAACGCCTACAACTGCAAAAATCGCAAGAATCGGGGCAATTAGGTAGAGGTGCTTCATTTCTCCAAGAAAAATACTATTTTGTGGAATATGAAAAAGATAATTCCTTTTGCAATAATCGCTCTTTCTTCCCTGTTCCTCTTCGGTTGCGGACAGGACAACGTCAACTACACCGGCTGCTGGCTAGGTGAATCCAATATGGCCTTTGAGGTTCTGACCGACAACGGCACAGACTTTACCATCCGCAACATCAACGGAGATTTGAAGGCTACAATCCAAGACGGTTCGCTGAAGGGCAAGAATTCCCTGGACATGGAATACAAGATGAACGTCAAGGGAGACTCCGCCTACTACGAGTTCGGCGGGATTGTGACCGGATACAAGAGGATTTCCAAGGAAGAATACGACCGCGTTGTCGCAAACCTCCAGAAGGCCGCTGGACTTTAATCCATCTCCCCTTTCAAAATCTGTTCTATCATATATTCGGTAGGGGCCCCGCTCCATACCCGCTTAATATAGCCGTCCTTATCCAACAGCATGAGGGTCGGAACCGCACGAATACCGTAGCGGCGCCACAGGTCCTTTGTTTTATCCCTGTACAGAGGATACGGCGAAGCGTGTTGCCTCTCGTAAAAGGCGTTCAAGGTTTCTAACGGTTCTTCTGATATCCCGATAACCTCAAGCCCCTTGTCTCCATACTTTTTATAAATGTTGGCCAGCACAGGGAGTGTCTTGCGGCAAGGGCCACACCAGGTGGCCCAGAAGTCCAGCAGGGTGGCCTTGGGCTTTTCTTTACGCTTTTCGCCGTTCTTGTAGAAGTTCTTTCCGAACTCGGCAATCTTGCTCCCGATGGCGGAACCTGTCAGGCTGCTGATGTCGTCGGGGCGTTCCGTGAGGGTGGCATCCACTGTGCGTTTCTTACCGTCTCTCAGGATTTCCAGCTTGATCTTGTCCCCCGCCTTGTGGCCCGAAATGGCGGATTGAATCTGGGACATATCCGTTAGGGTCTGACCGTTCACGCCGACAAGGGTATCGCCTGTTGTAATGCCCACCGCAAAACATCCCGACTCAGGATGCACACCCTTGATATCCAATGCAAGGTGATTACTGTAAGTTGTTTTCTTGAAAGAAAGGCCCAGCCAGGGTGCCGCAAAAGAGGCAACGCTAACAAGAAACAAGGAGAGAAGAATTTTAGACAAGGTTCTCATTTCTTCGGGTTACGGTCATCATATTCACCCAGGGACTTGTAGCCGTCGTTCAGCAAGGCGTCCGCAAGTTCAGCCCGCATGGCGTGAGCCGCCATCCAGCGGAAGGCCACCACCGAGTAGCACTGCACGGCGTCTACTCCCATCTTGATGAGGTCGTAAATCTTGTAACCGTGGTCAATACCGCCGCAAGCAATGACGCTCATCTGGGGGTAATGTTCGCGAATGTACTTCACGTTCCAGACCATATTCTCGTAGAGAGGCCTACCCGAGAGTCCGCCGCAATCCCCGTCGGCCCTGAGGGGCGTCAGGTCTTCGTGGGTCACGGACACCGGAAGCTCGCTAATTTTAGCCGTGGGGTAAGTGTTCCCCACCACCACGCCGTTCACGCCGGTACGCACCAGCATTTCCATGATGGAAATCAGGTGCCGCTCCATCAGGTCAGGGCTGAGCTTGGCATACACCGCCTTGCGGATCCCGAGGCTATTGCGGATCTTCATGATTTCCTCGAAAATTCGTTCCGAGAAACTCATGTCCAAATCTACGCGGGACTCCCCCGTATTGGGGCAGCTCACGTTAATCTCGATATAGTCCGCAGCCTTGTAGGCGATGGTGAAACTCTCGATGATATCCTTGATCTTTTCTTCGGGGTCGGTAAGGCCCGGAGTCTCCGCCACGGAAATCCCCACGCAAAGGCCCGCCTTGTGGGCCTTCACCAGCTGTTCGTCTACACGCTTGGCGATGACCTCTACACCCTCGTTATTGAGGCCCATGCTGTTGTAGATGGCCCGGTCCTCTTCCAAGAATCCGATACGGGGGCGGTGGGTGTTGCCTTCCCT
>CAMIWK010000102.1 GCA_946402415.1 uncultured Fibrobacter sp. | reverse complement strand
ATGCTCACCAACTTCCAGACGGTGCGCAAGTCCATCAAGAAGATCGACAAGATCGACGCCATGGAACAGGACGGAACCTTCCAGGCTCTCTCCAAGAAGGAAGTGCTCGACAAGAACCGTGAACGTGAAAAGCTGCTGGGCGTGTTCGGCGGCATCCGTGAAATGGTGAACCTTCCTGGCCTCGTGGTCGTGACCGACCTCCAGCACGAAAAGATCGCTGTGGCCGAAGCCCGTCGTCTGCACATTCCTATCATCGGCATCTGCGACACTAACGTCGACCCGACCCTCGTGGATTATCCGATTCCGGCCAACGACGACGCCGTGAAGTCCCTGAAGCTCATCGTGGACTACATTGCTGCCAACGTTGCCAAGCGTACCACCGACAAGAAGGTGGAAAAGGAAGAAGTCAAGAAGTTCGATAACGGCGAGGAAGAAAAGTAATATGCAGATTACCGCTTCTCTCGTAAACGAACTCCGCCAGAAGACTGGCGTGGGCATGATGCAGTGCAAGAAGGCCCTTACCGAAACTGACGGCGACATGGACAAGGCCGTGGAACTCCTGCGTAAGCAGGGTGCCGCTGTTGCTGCCAAGCGCGCCGACAAGGCTGCCAAGGAAGGCCGCGTCTACCTCGTGGAGACCGCCGACAAGGCAGCTGCTTTCGAACTCTCTTGCGAAACCGAACCCGTGTCCAACAACGACGATTTCGTGGCTCTTGCCAACATGGCCGTGAAGGCTGTGGAAACTCAGGCTATCTCCTCTGTGGACGACCTGAAGAACGCTGTCGTGGATGGCAAGAAGATCAACGATGTGCTCCAGGACGTCCTTGTCAAGATCCAGGAAAACATCGACTTCCGCAAGTTCGCTGAAATCAAGAAGGTCGCCAATTCCGTGTTTGGCGTTTACAGCCACATGAAGGGCAAGATCGGCGTGATTACCGAACTCGCTTTCGAAGGTACCGCTTCTGACGAAGCCGCTCTCAAGCAGGCTGCAAAGGATATCGCTATGCAGGCCGCCGCATTTGCTCCGGTGGCCCTGAACGATGCCTCTGTTCCGGCTGAAACCATCGAAAAGGAAAAGGAAATTGCCAAGGCTCAGATCGAAGCTTCTGGCAAGCAGACCAAGCCCGAGTTCATGCAGCGCCAGATTGATGGTCGCGTGGCCAAGGTCCTCAAGGAAATCGTTCTCGAAGACCAGGAATTCTTCATGTCCGAAAAGAACCCGAAGAAGCTCTCTGTCAAGGACTACCTCCAGGAAGTCGTTGCAAAGTCTCTCGGTCTTTCCAGCCTGAAGGTCGTGAACTTCATCCGCTTCGAACGCGGTAACTAAGCTCGATTAAAGAAATGTAATATGGTCGTCCCACACGGGATGACCATTTTTGTTGTTATAATTTGTTTAAGTTTTATGGGGATATGAATATGAAAAAGATTCAACGTATTCTGGCATCGGCGTTAGTCTGCGCATCGGCAATGCTCATGGGTTGCTCCAATAACGAAGGTTCCAGGTCTTCGGAAGAAAAGTTGCCGATAGGCAACCTTTCCGAAAAAATCGTGGGCAAGTGGATCCATGCCGAAACGGATGGCGTTCCTGTGCTTACGAACCAGAAGTCCGTGCATACCTTTGTGCTAGAGGATTCTACCATAAAGGCTTACAACAGCCTGGCCATGAACGATGTGGGCGCCTGGTGGGAATTCCGCAAGCAGATGGACGTAGTAATAGACGGCAACAAGGTGACCGTGAAGGGCAAGTACGATAACGGCAAGTCGGTCATTACCGAAATGACGGTTACGTCTGTTACTGAAAAGGAAATGCAGCTCGATGCCAAGACAACGTTGTTCAATGACGGCGAGGCCTATGCGGTTATCGGTCCCCGTTCCGAGAAATATGTTCTAGTCGAAAAGGATTACAGTCAGAAAATCCTTGGCACCTGGGAAGGCCACATTACCAGCGATCAGTCTGCCTTCGATGACAGCAAGATGCATCGTTGGGAATACAAGGACGATGGCACCTATCTCTATTTGGGTCTCGATGAAGATGGTGAATGGCAGGCCGATGTTAACTCCAAGGGAGACTACTTTGTTGACGGAAATCTGCTCTGCACACGCTGGAAGAATGTGGGCGATCCTGCAGAACACCGCGAGTGGTGGGAAATCACCTCTATTGAGGATGGTGTAATGAACTGGACCGCACTACGCAGGAGCGAACAAGACTCCGTTTATACGGCAACTTTCAGCATGCGTCGGGTCCAGGAACCATAGGGTAAATTGTTAAATTAGCGGTACTATGTCTAAATTCAAACGTATTCTTCTCAAGCTCAGTGGCGAAGCCCTCGCGGGCGAAAAGGGCCACGGTATCGATAACGTCATTCTCTCTGACATGGCGTCTGAAATTGCATCTATTGTCAAGCAGGGCGTGCAGGTGGCACTGGTCATTGGCGGTGGCAATCTGGTCCGTGGAATTTCCGCCTCTGCTGGCGGTATGAACCGCGCTCAGGGCGATGCCATGGGCATGCTGGGTACAGTGATGAACGGCCTTGCCATGCAGGACGCTCTCGACAAGCAGGGAGTTGACTCTGTGGTGATGTCGGCTATCCGTATGGAGCCGGTCTGTGAATTTTTTGACCGCCGCAAGGCCCTGAAGCTTCTCTCCGCAGGTTCTGTGGTTATCTTCTCTGCCGGTACGGGCAATCCCTTCTTCACCACCGACAGTTGTGCAGCGCTACGCGCCATTGAAAGCGAATGCGACGTGATCATGAAGGCTACCAAGGTGGACGGCATCTACACGGCCGATCCGGTGAAAGATCCGACGGCAACCCGCTTCGACGACATCAGCTACAAGGAAGTGATTTCCCGTGGCCTCAAGGTGATGGATACGGCGGCTGTGGCCCTGTGCATGGAAAACAACATGCCTATCTTCGTGTTCAAGATGGAAAAGGGTAACCTGACCCGCGCCGCCATCGAAGGCGACCTCGGCACTCTGGTCCACTGCTAACCTTTTTACTTATATTTATCCCGATAACATTAACCACTGATAAATACTATGGCAGAATATACCGAAAAAATGGACAAGGCCATCGAGGCCACTGAACGTGAATTTTCCAAGATCCGCGCAGGTCAGGCTAGTCCCGCTATCCTGAACGATGTGCGCATCGACTACTACGGCACGCCCACCCCGATTTCTCAGGTGGCAAAGATTTCTGTGCCTGAGCCTCGTATGCTGTTGGTGACCCCCTGGGAAAAGCAGCTGGTGGACACCATCGACAAGGCTATCCTTGCAGCCAACATTGGCGTGACCCCCATGAAGGACGGCAACTGCATCCGCGTGACGCTTCCGATTCTCACTTCTGAACGCCGTCAGGAACTGGCGAAGGTGGCCCGCAAGCACGCTGAAGAAGGCCGTGTGGCTATCCGCAACATTCGCCGTGACGCCAACGACGCCATCAAGAAGAACAAGGACCTGCCCGAAGACGAAGTCAAGAAACAGCAGGATGAAATCCAGAAGGCGACGGACAAGTATATCGCGAAGATCGACGCCCTTCTTGCCGAGAAGGAAGCGGACCTCTTGAAGGTGTAGTTCGGAGCGAACGTGGCTAACCAGCTTAGACATGTGGCCATCATCATGGACGGCAACGGGCGTTGGGCCCGCAGCCGCGGTCTTGAGCGCTTCCTGGGGCACCGCAAGGGTACTCAGGCTACCATCGATGCCGTTGAGGTTGGCGTGAACCTTAAGCTGGAGCACATGACGCTCTACGTGTTCAGTTCCGAGAACTGGGGCCGCCCCAGCAAGGAAGTGGATTACCTGATGAACCTTCTCATCGAGATGGTGGTGAAGGAAATCCCCGATCTTATGGAAAAGAATGTGAAGCTCGTGGTCATCGGGAACATGAACCGCCTTCCGGAAAAGCCCCGGGCGAGTCTTCAGTCTGCCATCGATATGACGGCGAACAATACGGGTATGCAGTTGAACCTGGCCATTTCTTACGGAGGCCGGCTAGAAATTGTGGATGCGGCCAAGTCCATCGCCTCTCAGGTGGCGGCGGGTACGCTCAAGGTCGAAGACATCGACGAGAATTTGTTTGCGAAGAATTTGTACTTGAAGGGAGCCCCCGACCCGGATTTGGTAATCCGTACCGGCGGTGAGTTCAGGCTTTCGAACTACCTGCTTTGGCAGGCTGCCTACAGCGAGTTCTATGTGACGGACACGTTGTGGCCCGACTTTACCAAGGAAGAGTTCTTGAAGGCTGTAGATTTCTTCAAGACTAGGGAAAGGCGTTTTGGGAAGGTGTTGAATGAGTAATCTGGCACAACGTTTGATAACGGCGTTTATCGCCATTCCGATAGTGTTCTTTCTGCTGTGGTTCAGCGACTACAGCCGTATCGGACTTATGTGCTTCTTGGCCGGCGTGGGCGCCTGGGAATGGGCGGGTATGGCCTCTAAGATGTACAAGGGCCCCGACACCCGTTACCTTTCTTTTGCGTCATCCTTGGCGTTGACCCTTGCGTGGGCGCTCTCCAAGGGGGCCTACTTCGGACTCCCTGCCGTACCCTATGTGGTGGGCATGACTTTCCTTGTGATTTTTGCCATCTACATTGGCGTGGCCTATGCCAAGGTGGATATCGACCACCTGTTCCCCTGGCTGGTGATGCAGCTGGGCGCTCCGCTGTATGTGGGGCTCTGGGGCGGAATGAATGTGCTTATGATGGGCAACGGTCAGGGTTTTGAGCATTGCTATGGGTTTATTCTGGTGATGACTTCTGTGTGGATGTGCGATACGGTGGCCTATTTCTTTGGCAAGTTCGCCGCAGGCAAGGGGCCTTTCGGCCGCCATGCCTTTGCGCCTACCATCAGCCCCAAGAAGACTTGGGAAGGAAGCATTGCCGGTTCTATCGCAACTATTGCCTGGGTGGCTTACTGGGCCAAGTGCAGCGCCGCTCTTGCTAGTTTTGATGTGCAGTTCACTTGGGTTACGGCCATTGTCCTTGGCTTCTTGCTTACGGTGGCAGGCCAGGCAGGTGACTTGCTGATGAGTGCGCTTAAGCGCTGGAGCGGTACCAAGGATTCGGGTAACCTGTTCGTGGGCCACGGTGGTGTGCTGGACCGCTGCGATTCGTTCTACCTTGCAGCTCCCATGCTTTACCTGCTTCTGGATTTTTTCAAAAACATTGCATAACCTAGGTACTTTATGAAGACCAAATTTCTTATCGGGGCTTTCGCTTTCTTGATGGCCCTTGGCTTTACCGCATGTGATGACAGCAGTTCCGCAGATGACAATTCGGGGACGCAGACTACTACACAACCTGGTAATGGTGGCAACGGCAATGGTGGCGATGACAACACCTTGCCTGGCAAAATCTGCGATACCGCTCCGGAAGAGGGATGCTCCTTCAAGAAAGAGGACAATGTCTGGAGATTCTATTATGCCGGTTCCAGCTATGTTCACATTTATACTTGGGTGGATGATTCCACGGTTGAATACAAGGAATGCCGGGGCAATTACCACATGGACGCAGATGATAAAACCATTACAGATGCTGTCCGCGATGAGTTGTTTCAACAGGCCATGCATGAATGTACGTTTCGTGTAGAATGATAAGGGAATTATTCCGATGAAAAACGTTGTTCTTTTGGGCGCTACTGGTTCTATCGGAACTTCTAGTGTCGATGTGATTTTGCAACACTCCGATATTTTCAACCTTTATGCCGTGGCGGCCAACAGCAGCGTGGCGAAGGTGGCCGAAATCGTGCGCAAGTTCAAGGTGGAACGTGTGTGCATGTTTGACCCGAATGCGGCAAAGGAGCTGGAAAAGGAGCTGGGCAAGCCTGTGCTCGCCGGCATGGAAGGCCTGTGCGAACTGGCCGCTGACCCCAAGGCCGACATAATCATTAACGCCTTGATGGGCGCCGTAGGATGCCTGCCTACCATTACCGCTATTGAACACGGAAAGCATGTGGCCCTTGCCAACA
>CAMIWK010000101.1 GCA_946402415.1 uncultured Fibrobacter sp. | reverse complement strand
AGGGCCTCGTACGGGAGGTTCAACTCCCAGAGGCGGTTCAGCAAGCGAAGCGTTGCTGCGGCATCGGCACTTCCACCGCCCAGGCCAGCCCCTAGGGGCATCACCTTTTCCAGATACAGGTCCACGCCCTTCCCGACACGATAAGCGTCTTGCATCAAGAGAGCCGCCTTGTACACCAGGTCCGATTCCTTGGGATATTCCTGAGGAACGTTGTATTCCAGCGTAATCTTGTCGTCAGATCGAAGGGTTGCCGAAACCGTATCGCCCGCGTCGATGGTCTGGAACAAAGTTCCTAAATCGTGATAGCCATCTTCACGTTTACGGATAACATCTAGAAACAGGTTGATTTTTGCAGGAGCGAATTCTTTCATAGGTCGCAAAATCTAAAGGTTAGCGGAAAGTTCCGGAACGTTCCAGCTGCATGAGCTGGTCCATATCGATAAGCATGGCACGAGGCTTGGAGTTGCCGGTACTGCGGGCGCAAAGGCCTAGACCGAAAAGCTGGTCCACAATCTTGCCTGCGCGGCTGTAACCCACACTAAAATGACGCTGCACTGCCGATGTAGAAAGGCCGTTGCCACATTCGATGGCCCACTTGGCCACCTCGAACAACAGCTTGTCCTTCTTCTCGCTCATGGCGGCATTTTCTTCGCCGTCTTCCCCTTCCCCACCGTCTTCGGCCACCTCGAAGGTTTCCAGCTGCGGGTAACAGACATTCTGGTTAGAGCAGGCATCAGCCAGGCGTTCCGCCTCTTCATCGCTGAGGAAGGCTCCATGAACGCGGACCGGATCCGGAGCGTTCACCGCCTTGTAAAGCATATCGCCACGACCGAGAAGTTTTTCGGCGCCGGCGTGGTCCATCACCGTACGGGCATCCACCTGGGAGGCCACCTTGAAACTGATACGTGTAGGCAGGTTCGCCTTGATATTACCGGTAATCACCTTCACAGAGGGGCGCTGGGTTGCAAGCACCAAGTGAATGCCAACAGCACGAGCCTTAGCAGCAAGGCGGCTCACGTTCTTCTCAATTTCCTTTCCGGCAACCATCATCAGGTCAGCCATCTCATCGATAATCACCACGATGAAGGCCATACGGTGACCGCGGTCGGTATCGGGAACATCATCAGGAAGGGTTCCGGCCTCGAACTTCTCATTAAAGCCGTTCAAGTTACGTACCTTGGCAAGGGCCAGCACTTCGGTACGGCGGTCCATCTCGTAGCAGAGCCACTGGAGCGCCTGTATTGCAACCTCGGGTTTGGTAATCACCGGAGCCAGCAGGTGCGGGATGTTTTCGTACATCTTCAATTCCACCGCCTTGGGGTCCACGAGAATCATGCGCAAGTCATCAGGCGTCTTGCTCAAGAGCATGCTGGCCATAAGGGCGTTAATACAGACGGACTTACCAGAGCCTGTCTGACCTGCAATCATCAGGTGAGGCGCCTTCGCCAAGTCCATGGCAAAAGGTTCACCAGAAATGTCCTTACCCAGGGCCATCACAATCTTATCCGGCGAAGGTTTGAAAGCGTCACTCTCGAAAATGTCGCGTCCGAAAATAGTCTGCATCTTGCGATTGGGAATCTCGATACCCACAGCTCCCTTGCCGGGAATAGGAGCCAGAATGCGTATAGAAACAGCCTTCAGGGCCATAGCCAGGTCATCTTGCAAAGCACTAAACTGGCTTACCTTCACGCCAGGCCCTGGTTCCACCTCAAAACGCGTAATGACAGGCCCCGTCTCGCAACCCACCACCTTGCCTTTCACCTTGAAGTTCTCCAGCTTTTCTTCAAGCATATGGCCTATTTCGTTCAGCTCTTCTACGGTGTAATCGGCGGGCTGCGGATCGTGAGCATCCAAAATTTCATCCACGGAGGGAATACGGTACGGGTCGAAATGTACAGTCGGGTCGGGCTGGGGAATGCCATTGGCCGCGCCACCTGTAACTGTAGTTCCACCAGAAGAAGTGCCTATCTGGTTCGGCGCCACGTAGCTGGGGTCGGAATCCACCTCATCGGAGGTTACCACCTGAGGGATAAAGTCATCGTCATCTTCGCCGGATTCTGCAGACGGTTCGGCTTCTTCACCGTTCAGCGTGGCATCCTCAGAAACGGAAGTTTCTGCCACAACCGTCGCTTCATCGGGTGCCGTTTCCGCAGCCATTTCGCCTGTGGCATCGGCCACAACGGTAGCTCCAGCAATCGCCGTCCCATCTTCCGAGCTGACGGGCCCGGCAACAGCGGTTTCATCTTCTCCGCCACGGACAGCACCCTTCACCACCAGGTTCCCCTGGCGTTCATTTTCCCAGTTGATTTCTTCACGGGCACGGCGAATTTCAGCAATCTTGTTACGGATTTCGCGAATCTGGAGGGCACTCATATGGGTACCATTTTCACGGAGTTCCCTTTCCAAGCGGGCAATTTCAGGGTCTTCGCCCAGAGGCTTCGGAGCGGGCTTCTCGGCCACCGTCCCAAAGGTTCCCTCTACAAGGGTGCCTTCTACATACCTGTCCACGGTCGTCTCTGCAGCGGCATTATCCACAGGCTCCATCCAGTTCTTACGGGCACTGAATGGCTTGAGCACACCCTTGTGCTTGGTCCTGTAGGCATCGGGAATATTGAAGATGGTGGTATCGCCATCCATGGAGATTCCCTTCCGAACCGTTGTTGTCTCATCGGGTTCGGATTCTTCGACACCATCTTCCCCTTCGGGTGTCTTCTCCTTCACACCGCGAATCTTGCGGAACAGCGAAAGAATGTATCCCAAACGAAGTCCAAAACAGAAGATCAACACCGCCACCAAAACAAGGGACAAGATAATCACCGGAATAAACAAAACGTCACCGCAAAGGGGGCCTACCACGTTGGAATCCAAAAAACGGCCAACGATTCCGCCACGCATAATAAATACATCTTCAGAAACATTGGCCTTGCCGTGGACGGGAATGGACATCAGGACGCACAAATCGAGTCCCACGATAGAAAGCCCGAGCGCCACACGGAACAGTTTCCTGCGAAGTCCCTGGAAGGTGATGAACAGCCCCCAAAGCATCACAGACAGAATAATGAATATCACGGGCAGCTTGCCGAAGGCAAAGTTCAGAAAGTCCCCGAAACGGGTCATGATTCCCTTTTCGGAACCTACGTACACAACGCTAATACAAGACAGCAGGGCAATAGCGGATATGGCGATAAGCCCGTAACCCAGCACCATCGCGCCTAGGGAACGTTCCCCAGAGCCCTCGGTCTGTTCCGGTTTTGTCTTGGATGTCTTACGAACCGTTTTCTTTTTCTGTGCTGCCAAAATGCTCTCCTTCGCCATTGCATAAGAAATATAATTAAAACCTATTTATTATTATTGACAATATGCAAATAAAAGTGTCAAAAAAACTGAAGAAACTCCTAATCGGTTTTGGCCTTACCTTCGGCCTAGTTTTTCTCATTCTCTACCTGGGCAATATACAAAATCCCCAACTAGACGCCACCCGCAACGGTGCGGAATCTCTGGAATATCTTTTTTACGATATGTTCTTCAAGGTAAAGACCGGCAAGACTCATAACCTTGATGATATAGGTGACAAGAACGCCCTGAACAGCAATTACGATCCCAACATTTTCATTGTAGATATCGATGAGCCATCTCTTGCAAAGCTTGGAAACTACAACACCTGGGATCGTTCCATCCACGCCGACGTGGTCAAGAATCTGAGCAACGGCGGAGCATCGGCCATCGGTTTCGATATCCTGTTCAAGAACGCCGATTTTGGCGAGCAGAAGACGCAGCAGGTCACCACCATGCTGAACAAGCTCAGCCCCGAGACCTCTTGGGACTCTCTGGGTGATGATATCCGCGTATTCTATAATTACGATTCCATGTTGGTGAACGCTGTCAAGGAAAGCCGGAACGCTATTGTCTGCAACATTTTCGATAGCTACCAGTCTTACAAGCACGAATCCCAGTGGAGGCCTCTCAGCACTACAGAGCGGGCCGATGAAATCGGGTTCAGTTCCACTTTTGAGCTTTCCCAGGCCGATTCCGCCCAAAATATAGAGCCTAAGGACCTGCTGGACAATATCTTCCCAGAACTGGCCCGTGCAGGCGCCCAGATGGGCTCCGTAAACGCCTACCCCGACGACGATGGTGTGGTCCGTCGCGTCTCGCTGCTCTACCGATTCCCCAATCCGGAGCTGTATTCCGACGTAGAAAGCAAGATCTATTCTACCATGCCCATGATGACCCTCCTGCACCTTTTCCACCAGAAGCCAGGAAACGTGAAAATCAAGATGGGACAATACGTGGAACTAGGCAAGCCATTCGGCATTTACAGGGATTCCTCTGGATTCTACCATACCACTTTCCCCCAGTTCAGCTATCCCATGTTCCTCTCCCTCCAGAAAAAAATCAAGGAGGCGGCCAAGAAGCCTGAAGAAAACAGCCAATTCATCGACATATCCTCCAAGATTATCGCCACCAAGAATAACGAAGGCAAAGTCACCTTTGAAATTTTTGAAGGACAAATCTTGAATGAGACCCTATCCGACGCCCTTTTCGAGATAGACACCGCCATATTAGATTCCCTGGGAGAAGATGAAGAGAAAGAGATTACAGACAACATAACCATCAAGCGCGATGAGGAAGGAGCAAACCGTTTCATTTTAACGGATAGCGAAGAGGATGAAGAGGCCGTAATCACGCCATACATCGTAAATACCGTCAAGTATTTCGCTGATTCCCTGCAACGACTTCTGCCCAACAGGCCCTCCCACATTTCTATGGATATGGACATCCATTACAATGTAGCCCAAAAGAAATGGGCCTCCAACCTGGTCATATTGAATCATGACGTTCTTACAGACATTATCAATCTTTCCGAAGAGAGAATCAACAACTTGCAACCCGGTAGAGAAATCCGTTTCGGCAAAGTAAAGCGGATTCCTATCGATCGCTGGGGACATTACCAGATTAACTATAAAGGTCGTTATAACACCGCAGAATCTGAACGCGTGTTCCAGCACCTTTCCTATTACGACATCACCAAGAACCGCGTTGACCCGGGTCTTTTCCAAGGAAAGATTTTTATTCTGGGGTCAGCAGCACCGGCCTTGTTCGACTTCGTGACCGCTCCCCACGAAGAAAACTACCCTGGCGTGCTCACTCACGCCACCATTCTCCAGAACATCTTGAACGACGACTTCCTTATAACACTACAGGAACATTACCAACAAATCATAGTCATTCTTTTGGCACTTGTTTGCCTGCTGATTGGCCTCTATGTAAAAAGCTACATCTCCATCGCCCTCTCCTTCGTTATGATGGGCGGCTACCTTGCCATCGCCTACCATTATTTCCAGCAGGGGCTCTACATCGGGGCATCCAAGCAGATTTTCGCCATTCTACTCACCAACATCGTGGCCTTGATTATCCAGTTCTACTTCGAGACCAAGGAAAAGCGATTCCTGGGCAACGCGTTCAAGCAGTATATTTCACCGGAACTGATCGATGAGATGGTGAACAACGAAATCATGCCTACCCTGGGTGGATCCAAGTCCAACATCACCGCCTACTTTACCGATATCGCCAGTTTCTCCACCTTCTCCGAAAAGATTGGGGACCCTAGTAAACTGGTGGAACTTTTGAACGAATACCTGACCGCCATGACGGACACCCTGCTGTTCAACAAGGGCACCCTGGACAAGTACGAAGGAGACGCCATCATCGCCTTCTTCGGAGCCCCCATGCCCCTGCCGAACCACGCCCAAAGCGCCTGCGACTCTGCAGTAGACATGCAGGCCAAGCTTATGGACCTCCGCAAGAAATGGGCCAGCGAAGGCGACAAATGGCCCAAAGTGGTTCACGACATGCACATGAGAATCGGTATCAACTCCGGCGATATCGTGACCGGAAACATGGGTTCTACCATGCGCAAGAACTACACCATGATGGGCGATGCCGTGAACCTGGCCGCCCGTCTGGAAAGCGCCGCCAAGCAGTACGGCGCCTACA
>CAMIWK010000100.1 GCA_946402415.1 uncultured Fibrobacter sp. | reverse complement strand
GGAAGCGGCGCTCCGCCGCTTTCCGAGCCGCCTCCAGCTTGGAGCAGCCCGTATTGGCCGCAATCTGGTTTGCAAATTCCACAATCAAAATACCGTTCTTAGTCACAAGGGCAATCAAGAGGATCAAAGCAATCTCGCTAAAGATGTTCAGGGTCTGCCCCGTAATGAACAGGCAGGCCAGGGCCCCCGCCAAGGCAAGCGGCACCGTAAAGAAAATCACGAAGGGGGCGCGGAAACTTTCAAACTGCCCAGCCAACACCAGGAACACCAGCGCCAAGGCCAGCAAGAACACGATGTAAAGCCCGCTGGAGCTTTCCTCAAATTCCTTGGAAGACCCGCTCAAAGTGGTGCTTACGCTGGGATATTCCTTCAGAACATCCTTTGCAATCCGGCGCATTTCCTCCACGCCGTCGCCAATGGTCTTTCCAGGTACAAGGCCCGCCTGGATGGTAGCCGCACTAAACCTGTTGTAACGCGGGAGCGACGGCGATGCAGAGCGTTCTTCGTAAGTAATGAAGTTTTCGACGCTGACCAGCTGTCCCTTGCCATTCTTGACAGACAGCATGGAGAGATTCTCAGGAGTACTGCGATACTGGTAGCCCACCGCACCGATGATATCGTACTGACGGCCATCCTTGTAGTACTCCCCATAAGACTGGTCACTGATGGAAAGCTGTACCGCCTGGGCAATATCGTTCACCGACACGCCCTCTTCGTTGGCCTTGTCACGCAAAATTTCAATGTGAAGTTCCGGTTTGGTAAAGCGCAGATTCGTATTCACCACGCTGAATACAGGACTATGGCTTGCCGCCTCTTCGAATTTGGGCACCAGCGTACGCAAGACTTCGATATTGGGGGCCTGCAGTACGAACTGTACCGGAAGCCCTCCGCGTTGGGTGCTAATGCTCTGAGGTTCAAATACCATCACACGCAAGTCGGGGTATTCGCTACCCAAAATCTGAATGGCCCGTGCAATCTCGCTCTGGGGGCGGCGCGCTTTCTTATCAGAGTTCAGGAATATGCGCATTCTAGAGTTTCCCGCATTCCAGGCGCCCGCCTGAATTTCGGAATACTCGTTGGTATCCATCAGCGCAATTACCTCTTCGGCAAAGGCATCGGCCATACGCTTGGTACGGTCAAGGCTCACCCCCTCGGGCATATTCATGTTCACCATGACCGCATTGGAATCTTCCGTAGGCGCCATTTCGCTGCTCATGTTGGTGTAGCAGAAATACGCCGCTGCCAAAAGCCCCAAAATCACCGGGAACAACAAGAAACGCAACTTAAGGAAAACACCTAGAAGCTTCGAGTAAATCCGGTTCAGCCAATCAAAGAAGGGTTCTGTCACCCGGAAAAACCAGCCCTGCTTCTGGTGTCGCAAGAACTTTGAGCAGAGCATAGGCGATAGCGTCAAGGCACAGAATGTAGAAAGGAACACCGTTCCAATCATCACCGCCACGAACTCCCGGAACAGAAGTCCCGTGGTGCCGCCCAGGGCAAGCACCGGCACGAACACCGCCATCAACACCACAGATGTGGCAATCACAGCAAAGAAAATCTCGTTAGTTCCCGCCACGGAGGCCTGCTTGGGATTCATGCCCTGCTCAATCTTGTGGTAAATGTTTTCCACAATCACAATGGCGTCATCCACTACAAGGCCAATGGCAAGCACCATGGCAAGCAGGGTCAGCACATTAATCGAGAACCCACACAGGTAAAGCACAAAGAAGCTACCTACCACCGAAACAGGCACCACCACCATGGGGATAAGGGTGGTGCGGGCCTCCCGCAAGAAAGCGAAGATAATGGCAATCACCAACAGGAACGCAATAAAGATGGTCTCCACCACCTCCTTGATAGAGGCGCGGATATTGATGGAAGTATCGCGACCATAGAGCACCTGCACGCCTTCGGGAATTTCCCGACGGATGTCCTCTACACGCTTGTAAAACTCGTTAGCAATTTCCACATGGTTAGAGCCAGGCTGCGCCATCAGGGCCAGGGTAATGGAATTCTTGCCATTACGACGGAACCCCGTGCGGGTATCCTTAGGTTCATAGTGGATGTCGGCCACGTCGGAAATGCGAATGACGGTGCCGTCGGCAGCGGTCTTCACCGCAATGTTTTCAAAAGCCTTCGGGTCCAAAATTCGGCCCAGGGTACGAATCGAAAGGGTGGTCTCGCTACCTTCGATAGAACCCGAAGGCAGTTCCAGGTTGCCCTTGCTGAGGGCCGCCGACATCTCCGCGCCCGACACGCCCAGAGCCTGCATGCGGATAGGGTCAATCCAAAGGCGCACCGTCGGGCGCTTTTCACCCCAGATGGCCACTTCCGAGACGCCATTGATGGTCTGCAGGCGTTCCTTCACAAAGTTATTCGCGATTTCGGAAACTTCCATCGGGTCCAGCTTGTCGCTCACCAGGCTCACCATCAGAATCGGGTCGTTGTCGCTATCGGACTTGTAGACCGTAGGTTCGTCCACATCGTCAGGGAGCCTGCGGCGCACGCGGCTCACGCGGTCACGGACTTCGTTGGCGGCAGCCTCTAAATCCATGCCCGTCTCAAATTCAATATTGATAAAAGAAAAACCGTCGCGGCTTGTGGAGGTCAGCGCCTTGATTCCCGAGGCACTATTGATGGATGCTTCCAGGATTTCAGTCACTTCGGCCTCCACCACGGCAGCGTTAGCCCCCGGGTAAGAGGTTCTCACCTGAATCAGCGGGTAATCTACATTAGGGTATTCGCGTACACCCAGGTTGGATGCGCCAAAAAAGCCAAGCAGCAAGATGACCAGCGCAACGACGGTCATCAAGACTGGGCGGCGGACCGAGAGCTGGCTTATGCTCATCAATCCACCTCGTAATTCATGCCATGCCGAATGTCCTTGATATTGACAGGCACGCCTTCCCTGAGGCTGATGATTCCCGAAACGATAACCGTATCACCCTTTGAAAGGCCAGAAACTATCTCCACCGAGAAGGGCGTACGGAGCCCTGTCTTCACATGCTTGACATGAGCCTTACCATCCTTGACCACAAACACATAAGCTCCATCCCTATCAAGAATCAAAGCTTCTGCAGGGATGGTGGTGCTGGACTTCTGCGCCGTCTTCATCTGGAGGGTAATGCTGGCGTAGCCGCCTGCAATAAGCTTGCCGCTGGAATTATCAACCGTAACCACCACCTGCCTAGTGCGGCTGCTCTCCGAAATAGTGGCATCCAGGGCAGTCACCTTGCCCTTCTTTTCAACGTTCCTTTCCTGGTCCTTCAGGGTGACCCTATCCCCCACCTTCACGCTGGACGCATACCTCTGGGGAACGGCAAAGCGGGCCTTCAGCTTTTTCACATCGCTGAGTTCTGCCACAGGGGCCCCTGCGTTTAGCCATTGGCCTACCGAAATATTCACAAGACCAAGCTTGCCTGCAAAAGGAGCGCGGACTTCGGTCTTCTCAATCTGAGCCTTGATGTATTCTACGCTGGCCTCTGCCGACTGCAGGTTCGCCACGGCAGCTTCCAGATCTTCCTGAGTCATGCCACCCTGCTGGTACAGGGTGCGGGTGCGCTGTTCACGCTGAGTTGCCAATAGCAGGTTGGACTCCGCCTGCTTCAGCTGGGCCCGGAGTTCTGAATCGTCAAGCTTTGCAAGAAGCATCCCCGCAGGGACGCTGGCGCCATCCTTGGCATGCAGTTCCACCAGGCGGCCCGAGACGGCGGCACTCAGGGAGACGCTGTTGTTCGCTTCCAGGGTCGCCATGGTCTGGAATTCACGCTTCGGCTTCGAGAATTCCGCCACATAGCCTTCCACATTCAGGCTGCGACCGCCCTTCGCCGGCTTTCCACCTGCGCCCTGGGGGGCGTCCTTGGCGGAACAGGCGACAAGCATCGCGGCAGTCAAAAGCAAAAGGAACAGGTTTCTCATAATTTATCGCTTATTTAGATGCCCAAAGACTCATTCCGGTTGCCTAAAAACTCACATTCACCAAAAGCCCGCTGCCATCGTCTCCGAATTCGGGCACGAACTGCAACCGCTGCCCAAAGGACTTGGATGATGTCTTGCGGTAGATACGCATGGCATCCAACATGGAAACCACGCGGTTCAACACTAGCGCCCCCACCGACACCTGGAAAACAATCCGGCTAATGCGGTAATTGCGCAAGCGATTTTTGTACTCATCGATGTGTTCCGAAGTTTCGGGATTATCGCTGCTCCCCCAATCCCACTGGATATCGTCCGAAAATTCCTCGTTTGTGGCCTTTCCAGCGCGAATCATAGACTGGTTGTAGTCTTCGTCCATATCTGGCGAGGAATTCTGCCCAGCCACACCAGAACGGCTGCGGTAGTCCCCCACCGTATTCAGCAGATCAATCTTCTTGCTAGATGTATTGAGCCCCGCATGGCGCACCGCATAATCATGAGCCGAAGAAATGTAGCGTTCCCCCGCATAATAGGACCCAACCGCCACCATCCACAGAGCCACATCGGTCCACATGAAGGGGCGGACCATATCCCGCTCGTCCAGGTACAGCTCGCCCATACCGGGAAGCAACGCAGATGCCCCTAAGGCAACAATAAGGCTTTTCTCCCTGTTCTTGCTCACGCCTTCATCCACAGAGATGACCATCTGCGAAAAAGCACATGTGGCACAGAGAAGAATGGCTAGAAAAAAGCGCATTAGAATCCCCAGCTGGCCTGTACTCCCACATCGAATCCATCCAGGAATCCCATGTAGCTTTCAAAATGCAGCCGGTCAAACCAAGAAACATCCTCCGAATAGAGTTCCTTGTTATGGGCATTGGCCGTAAAGGCTGCATCCACGGCAGAAACCAGATGATTCAGAATGATTCCGCCAAAGAACCATATCTGCAAGTCGGCATAATCGTTGGCCTTGTCCCTCATATCACGATACCTGGACAGGTTCCTAGACTTGCCCAAGGGCACAACGGACTCCACTTCGCTTTCTTCCAAAAGCAAGTTCTGCCCAAGAGCCACGGAATCCACATCATCCCAACCCAGGACATAATTTTTTTCGCTAATCAGCTGATAAACACTGGACATGTCGTAGAAGTTCTTCTGATTCTTGATTTCCGTACCCAAATTTGACGGATTCGACACGGAGAAACGGTCCGTATGGGCCTTGTCATTGGTGAACAGCTTCCCCTTGGTATAACAACCGGAAGCATTGGCATCACCGTAAATCGCCTTGCAGAAGTCTTCCCGGCTTCCCATATAACGAGTTTCGAACCGGGATTCCTCGGTCTCGTCGGAAAGCTGGTTCAGGTAGATATCCCGCATCTGGGATTCATAGCGGCCTATGGAGAAATGCTTCCTGGCAAACTTCTTATACTTGTCCACCTGCTTGTCATACTTGTAAATGGTGAAATAGTACCAGCCACCCCAGAGTGCCGCTTCCATAGCCAAGTAGGCCGCGCCCCGCACTTTGGTAAATGTCGCCCCCCCTACATAGAGCTGCCCGCTACCAGGAACGACCAGGGACATGAACAGGGCCTTGCGGGGACTCCTATACTTGCCCTTCATCTCGTCGATGCTGTGAACCTTAGAAACCTTCACCGGGCCAAGCAGGTCCCGACGGCTCATGCTGCTGGACGACGGAACCTGGACCATCTCGACAGAACTGGAAGAAGCCTGCGAACTGGAGGAAACCTCGGAACTGGAAGATTCTTCGGAACTCGATGATACTTCGGAGCTAGAGGAAAGACTATCCTGAGAAACATCGCTAGACGAGGATAACTGTAGGGAATCAAGAGCAACACTGCTGGAAGACTGCTGCAAGGAATCAGGATTGGCGACACTAGAACTAGAAAGATCAACCGAGCTGGACAACCCTTCGGCTGGTTCGAGCGGCTTACCAACCGGTTCAGAGACCTTTTCGGAAACTTCAGAACTGGAACTTGGGGCAGTCACAGCCGTCTCGCTAGACTGGGTAGCCTCGGTCTCCGCCTCGAATTCCGCAAAAAGGTCCCGAGGTTGGGCAGACACCAATTGGGCCCCAACAAAGCACACTAGAAAAGAACATAGGACTAACTTGTGCATACAGCACTAAAATAGCAAATTAGGGAGAAAAAAACATTCCAGCCGCACAATTGGGACTGCCGCAACGGAACAGAAAACAACTTGACGAACG
>CAMIWK010000099.1 GCA_946402415.1 uncultured Fibrobacter sp. | reverse complement strand
CGAAACCGAACGTGCGGTCGATAAGGTTCAGGTCGTTGTCGATGGTTTTGGGAATACCGATGACAGAAATAGGCTGGTGACGCTTCTTCACTTCTTCGGCAATAGCGTGTGCACCCCGGAGGGTTCCGTCACCGCCGATGCAGAACAGTACGTTGATGTTCAGCCGCATGAGGGTATCCACCATGACAGAGGGTTCCTGCATGCCGCGAGAGCTTCCGAGAATGGTGCCGCCGTCATCCTGGATGGCATCTACAACATCGGGGTTCAACATGATAGGCGGGTAACCGTAGGCTGGATTCAGTCCGCGGTAGCCGTAGGGAATGCCAAAGATATTCCGGACGCCGTAGTCGAACCACAGCACCTGTACAAGGCCTTTGATAACGTTGTTCAAGCCGGGGCACAGACCGCCGCAGGTCACGATGCCTGCGCGGGTCCAGGCGGGGTCGTGGAAAATTGTTTCGCGAGGGCCCGCCGCTTCGAGGGAGGGAATCTCCTTTCCGCTATCAACAAATTTTTTGATGCGGTTCACGTCGGTGGTAAGGCTGATGCGGTCGCCGTCAGAGACAAACTGTATGCCCTTCATAGGGGATTTCAGGGTTCCCGTTCCCACCGTTTCGATGGAGAGGTCGTATTGCTCTGGATTGTTGAGAATATCTTCTTGCGTCATGGCAATAAAAATACAAAAAAAGAAAAGGAGATGCCCGCCTTCGCGGGCATGACATGCTGGGGTGCCGCCTTACACCCCAAATGGGCGAATCCATATGTTTTACATTCTCTGGAAAGGAACGCGCACTATATCTCTAGCGGCGGGAAATGGATCTTGGTGCGGAGTCCCGGATTCGCGTTTTCCATCTCGATTTTCATATTGGTGAGGGTGCAGAGCTTTTTCACCATAGAAAGTCCGATACCCGTTCCGCTTGTCTTGCGTGTCATCTCGTTTTCGACGCGGTAGAATTCCTGGAACACCTTCTTCATTTCGGCAGGCGGGATACCCGGGCCATAGTCTCGCACGGCCAGGTACACGTCGGAATCCTTGATGCGGAGCTCTATGACAATCATCTTGTAGTCCGCATCCTTGGAGAACTTCAGGGAGTTGTCTACCAGGTTCATCAGAATCTGCATAATGGCGTCCCTGTCCATCATCAAGGTAATGTCACGGACATCGGTGTCCGAAGAGACCGTGAGCTCGAAACCGTGCTTCTCTACGTTCTTGCTGTAGGTGGCCACAAAGTCATCCAGAACAGCTTTGGGCCTGTCCTTGGTGAGCTGCACGTTCCAGCGGTCACCATCAAGCTTGGAAAGGTTCAGCACGTTCTGTATAAGGCGCGTGAGCCTGTCCGCCTCGCTGGCAATCTGTCCGTAGTACTTCTGCTTCTTCTCTTCGTTGGCGACCCAGGAATTCTGCAGTAGCTCGGCGTACATGCGGATAGACGTTAGTGGCGTCTTCAGTTCGTGACTCACGGCAGAGATAAAGTCTTGCCTTTTCTTGGCCAGGTTCAGCTCGCTCTTGGTCAGGCGGTAGATGGCCACAAGGCCGCCTCCCAAGATAACGAGCACCACGGCCCCGAGGAAAATCAAGAAGGAACTACCCCTGGAATCGTCCCTGTTCTTCATGTGCATTACCAGGGAAATCTTGTTGAGGGGTGAAATCAGCTTGGTGGAGAAAATTTCCTGGGAGGACACTGGAGAACCGAAAGAAAGAAGGTTTCTTGCGCCATCCTTGAATTCAAGCACCAAATCCTTTTCAAGAGGGTAGAACTGGGTCTCGTTTTGGACCAGGCTGCTCAGGTACGCTTTTGTATCGACAATGTACCCCTGGATGTATAGCTCGTTGCCTTTGGTTACGTTGCGGTAGAAGACGATATAGTCACTGTCGAACTTTGCCATGAAGGGCTCGATTTCCACTTCAAGATTGTAGTTCGCTACGGACGTAGAGAGACTGTCTATGTTCTGGGATTCGGCGTTGAACGCGAGGTTCTCCATCTCAGACGTAGTTTCAAAACGGTGGGGCCTTGCGATCTCTTTTTTCTCGCTGTGATCTAGTTTCGGGTCTTGCTTGTAGATGTAGTCGATAACCTTTTCTACGGAATCTCTGGGCTGAGCCTTGGCTTCGATACCGTGGTTCTCGATATTGAGTTCTTTTAGGATAGCTCTGATCTTGTTACGGACTTCTTCGCGGCGTAACCTTTCGTTTCGGGGGATCTGTTCCAGGAGAATTTGTCCGAAACGGCCTTCGGGCAAGAAGGGCGTGCGGAGCGTGTTGTCGGGAGTGAGCTGAAAGTGACCCACAAGCCCAGTGTACTGGCTGGTGATGGGGTAGTCCACCAGTTCAGAAAGTGTGTTTTCTTCGCCACCGATCACCTGCACGGTGCGGATGAATCCGTATTCCGAATAAGAGCGCTTTTCTTCGACAGCAAGGTCACGGGCAAGTCTCTGGTTCAGGGTGTTGGCCACGAACATGGCGTGCCCCGTATAGAGCGAGTTGGTTCCCAACTGCAACTGCGAATACGACTGGTAAAGAAGAATTACCAGGGGTATCGTGATAACAACAAAGATGGATGCAAAGATTACGTGGACTTTGTGCATTCAGGAGTAGAACACATCTGGTAGCCTTCCCCGCGGAACGTTACCAGGAACTTCGGGTGGGAAGGATCGTCTTCGATTTTCTTGCGGAGCTTGGTGATGTGAATATCCACGGTGCGGGTATCCACGGATTCGGCGTTCTCGTAACCCCAGACCTTGCGCAGCAGTTCGGAACGGGGAACGGCGTGATCGCGGTTGGTCCACAGGTACTCAAGAATTTCCACTTCCTTGCGGGTGAAGGCCAGTTCTTCGGTGCCGCGGGTGCCGCGATATTCGCGGAAATCGATTTTCAGGTTGCCGGCGATAAGCTTGCCCTCGTTCTCGGCGCTCTGGCGGCTACGGCGGAGCACCGCCTCGATACGGGCCAGCAGCATAGGCACGGAGAAGGGTTTGGGGATATAGTCATCGGCGCCGTACTTGAGGCCGTTGATGATATCCTCGTCGGAATTCTTGGCAGAAAGGATGATGATGGGCACGCTCCTGTCTTTCTCGCGAATCTTGTCGCAAACGGTAAAGCCGTCGATTCCAGGGAGCATCAGGTCCAGGAGAATAAGTCCATACTGTCCAGTCAGGGCCTCTGCAAGTCCAGATTCCCCGTCGGCGCAGTGCTTCACGTTATAGCCGTTCAGTTCGCAAAGGTCTATCAAACCTTCGGCAATGGCGATTTCATCTTCGATAATAAGAATGCTTGTGTTCTGGCTCATCTTTAATCCTTTCCGTTCAAACCTTAGATGGCGAAACCGCCGCCCACTTCCAGGGTCATGTGTCCTGCATCGATTTCCTTCGGGTAGTCGCCACCGAAGTAGTACTTGAAGTTGCAGTAGGTGGCAATCGGGATAACGGGGAGCTTCCCGCGTATGCCAATCAGCACATGTCCGCCGATGCTGGTGTTCAGGCCTTCATCAGCAGCCTTGTCCTGGACGCGTTGCTTGAGGTTCTGGCCCAGGGTTTCCAGCTCTTGAGCCTTCTGCTGCAGGGCTTCGGGATCCAGGCCTTCCTTGTTGGCGGCGCTCTTGATCATATCCGAAATGGCGGGGTCATCGATAATGCCCTGTACAAAGTTCTTGTTCAGCACGAAGGTGTTCAGGTAGTAGGTGAAACCGCCGCCGATATAGGGGCGGATAATGGGAATAAAGGTAATGGGGTAGGTCAAGGAGATGTCCAGGTTGCTGGCCACGAACTTGGGGTTAGCCTTGCCAAACGGGGTACCTGCCAGTTCGATTTCGATAGGAATGGGGTCGGCGACACCATCCACGAAGAGGGCTGCGTCGTAAGAGCCGAACTGGATGTTGTAGGTCGCCTCGATGTCAAAGATGGGGAGGATGTCAATCCACAGCTTGAAACCGAAACCCTGCATAGTCCCGCTGAATCCACCATGCCCGAACTCGATGCCTTCGGCTACGGGGGCGACTTCGCCGGACTTCATCTTGGTGCCGAACCCGGGGGCGTAGTGTCCACCGATACCGATAATAGCGAAGGACTGGGTGGCAAGCAGTGCTGCCGCTGCAAGAATGACTTTGAAATTCATACTGAATCCTCTTTGAAACTTTACAAAGAAACTATATAAAATTTTAAGGCCGGTGTTGGCCGGCCTGGGTAATTTTTATACGCTATTTGATGGCCGGTACGATGAGTAACACCTTCTGGCCCTTGCGCACAGAAATCTTGTCGAACTTATAGACGCCGACCGTTTCCCCGTGTGGGCCCTGGGCGGCGACGCTCACATCGTGACTCCCCGGCGTTACAGGCAGGCGGGTCATGTAGAAGGAGCCCGGCAAGAACAGCCCAACGCGCAGGTCGGCTTGCTCCAGCTGGCTCTGGCCCACGTCTACGGCGATGTTTTTCAGCAGGTCGAAGATGCCGTTGCCCGTGTTGGTGGCGGACTTTGCCTTCTGGGCGGCGATGGTACGCAGAATTACGCGGACGGCGGTACGGGTAATGACGGTGTTACGCTCGTCATCCATATTCTGCCGCAGTTCCTGGTCCACGTCCATGACCTTCTCGGGCTTTACTCGGGGCTGGTTGTCCAGCGATACCTCGAACTTGCTTACGCGACTCTTGTACTTGCGAACCTCGGGCAGGGCAAATCCGATGTGGAAGGTTCCGCTACCGGCGCCAGGTACAGGGGGCGCCACCAGGGTAAAGGACATCTGCCTTCCGGTTTCGCCATCCTTGTAGTACAGGTTCATGGCGCCGGCACTCACGAAGGTTCCCGACAAGTACATCTCGCCGAGGATGGGGCTGTGACCTGCATAGCCAAGCACGATGATTTCTTGGCCCTGTTCCCGGACGGCGGTGGCCCTGGGCGTGCTGGGCAGTTCCGGCTTTTTCAGGGCCCGTATGTCATCTTCGCGTTCCATACGGCGCAAGCTTTCGGTGGCAAATTCGAACACTTCTTTGGGGAGTCCCATCTTGCTTTCATCGTAGGCCTTGATGGCCTTGATGTAGGCGATGGCAGCCTCGTCGTCGTCACCGTCCAGCTCGTAGACCAGAGCCTGCAGGTAACGCAGGTAACCGTTGTCGTTTACTTTGTCCTTATCCTTCTGGTAAAGGGCGTTCATGGCAATCTGGGAACGCTTGACTTCTACCAAGGCGCCATCCAGATCCATCTTGGCCAGATAGTTCAGAATCTGGTACTGGTACATGGTCAAAAGCTCGAAGGGCCTTGCCCGGTAGGGGCGGGTGTTGTCGTTGGTAAGGACTGCCGCCGCCTCGTTGGTCACGGACTTGGTGTAGAGATCCTCGTAGATCTTTTCGGCCTGAGCCAGGCTCTTGATGCTTTCGTCAAAGTTACGGTTGTAATGGTGGAGGATTCCCAGGTCGTAGTAGTACAGGAATTCGCTATTGGAACCGTAAAGGTCATCCTTCTCCTTCTTCACCTCGGCGATGGTGGCCTCGAAGCCTTTCTTTTCCAAAGTCGGAGCAAGCGTCTCGTAACGCGTCATGGACTTGTTGGCACACGACGTTAAGAGAATCGCTGTGAATAAAAGAAGGAGAGAACGTTTCATAGGCATTAGGCTTTCCGTTGAACGTCATCCTCGACCCTGGAGCCGAAGGCAATAGGGGAGGGGATCCATGCATTTCTCGTTCTGACAGAACGAGAATCTAGATTACATCTTCACGCTGTCTTTGGACACGAACTTCTTGATCTTCTTGTCACCCACCCAGACCTTGCGGTGGCTCTGGATGTCGGTGAGTTCCAGGTCCACCTGGTAGTAGATGACCTGTTCGCCACCTTCCTGGTCCACGATGGAGTTCAGTGTACCCGTGAGCATCAGGTCGGCGCCGATTTCCTGGCCGGCGTCCTTGCGGGTTTCTTCGGTGGCGTTGCCTGCCTGGCTGGCAAGCTCGTTACGCAGTTCGGCACGTTCTTCGGCGTTGGCCACGAAGTCGGCCTTGCCAGAATTGATGAGGGCACGTTCCATATCCTTCACGAAAGTTTCCACGTTGATATGCTCGTGGCTCTTGTTGCGGATCTTGCCGATGACCACGGTGGGCACCACGCCGCCCTTCTGCTGGATCATGGTCTGGTACCAGGGACGGTTCAGGCAGTCGGTAATCATCTCGTCGGCCACCAGGCGGGA
>CAMIWK010000098.1 GCA_946402415.1 uncultured Fibrobacter sp. | reverse complement strand
AAAAGTGCCTCCGTGCCAAGGTGGACCTCTCCAGCCCGAACATGAACATGCGCGACCCGGTCATCTACCGTATTAAGCACTGCACCCACCACCGCACCGGCGACAAGTGGTGCATCTACCCGATGTACGACTTTGCGCACCCGCTCAGCGACTGGATCGAAGGCATTACGCACTCCATCTGTACGCTGGAATTCGAAGCGCATCGCCCGCTGTACGACTGGTTCCTGATTGAACTCGGTCTCGACAACCGTCCGCAGCAGATTGAATTTGCCCGCCTGAACCTGACCTACACCATGATGAGCAAGCGCAAACTCCTCGAACTGGTGGAGACGAAGGCCGTGATGGGCTGGAACGACCCGCGTATGCCGACGGTCTGCGGTTACCGCCGCCGTGGCTTTACGCCCAGTTCCATCCGCGAGTTCTGCGACCGCATTGGCGTGTCGAAGGCCGACTCCATGGTCGACGTGAACCTCCTGTACTTCTGCATCCGCGAAGAACTGAACAAGACGGCGAACCGCGTGATGGCGGTTATCGACCCGGTGAAGCTCGTGATTGATAACTGGGAAGACGGCAAGGTGGAAATGATCAAGGTGGAAAACAACCCGAACGATCCCGCCGCCGGTACCCGCGAAGTCCCGTTCGGTAAGGAACTCTACATCGAGGCCGACGACTTCATGGAAGAACCGCCCAAGAAGTACTTCCGCCTCAAGCCGGATGGCGAAGTCCGCCTGAAGGGCGCCTACTTCGTGACCTGCAAGAGTGTCGAGAAGGACGCTAACGGCAAGGTGACGGTAATTCACTGCGAATACGACCCGCAGAGCAAGGGTGGCGAGACTCCCGATGGCCGCAAGGTCAAGGGCACCATCCACTGGGTTTCTGCGGCACACGCCGTGGATGCCGAAGTGCGCCTCATCAACAACCTGTTTACGCTCGAAGATCCGGCTGCGGTTCCCGAGGGCGAAGACTGGCACGACTACCTGAACCCGGAATCCATGGTGATTAAGCAGGCGAAGGTGGAACCGAGCCTCGCGAACGCCAAGCTCGAAGACCGCTTCCAGTTCATGCGCCAGGGCTACTTCTGCCTCGATAGCGAAGATTCCAAGCCGGGCCACCTGGTGTTCAACCGCACTGTGGATCTGAAGGATTCCTTCGCGAAGCAAGTGAAGTAATTCGCCGATAAACTTCGCAATACTGTGTCACGCGAACTCCCGCTGTATGTCAATACAGCTTCGGTTCGCGTTCCTTGTCTTGCTCGTTTCTAGGCGAATTACAGTTTGATTGATTACAATGTTTTTAACAAATTAAAGGGTGGCTTTCGCGCCGCCCTTTTTTTATATATACTTACAGTATGAAATTCAAGACACTTCTCATTCTTTGTATGTCTGCCGCAATTGCCTTTGCGGAAAACGACAACCCCCTGAAGCGCGCGATGGAGACGCTGAACTCCTCCAAGATTGCCTATTCCGTGAAGGAACTCAAGAAACCTTTCCCGGAACCGGACCGCAGCAACTTGCTGAACATGCCCGCCTACCGCAGGTTTGTGGATGGAGGTTACAAGGTGACCGCCTTCGAGTTCAAGGGTGACGTGAAGAAGGCTTTAGACAAGGCGGAGGATCTCTTTTCCAAGAAGGAATACGCGAAGGCCCGTGATGCCTACAAGCGCGTGTTGCTGCTGGACCCGAATGCGACCATCGTGATGGCCTATATCGCGCAGACCTATGGTATCGAGCAGAATTGGGACATGGCTGAATCCTGGTACAAGAAGGCGATTGAGGCAAACTACATCGATTACCTTGCGCATTGGCTACTTGCCGACGTTTACCGCAACAAGGGCGACAGGAAAAGGGCCCTCGAGGAGATTTCTATCGCGAAGGTGCTGAACCGCAACAACCCGCGGCTCGAATCCCTGCGCCAGAAAATCTATGCGGCCAACGGGCTCGATTCAAGCCACTGGGCGTTCAACCCGCAGGCACGTGTCCTCCAGACACCCGATGGTTCCGTGGTGGTGGAGGCCGATACCCTCTGGCTGTATTACGCGTTTATCGAGGCAGCGTGGAAGTTCGAACCCGAGTACAAGAAGCGTGCCGAGGCTAACAAGGACATGGGCGAGGCGATGATCAAGGAATGCCTTGCCGGCCTGTTGCCGAAAATTGATGAACGCAAGGCGAATTCAAAGACTCTTGCGCGCCTGGACAAGGCCCTTTCGGCAGGGAAGATCAATTCCTTTATCATGTACGAAATTATTCTTCCGGACAAGCCCTCGCTGGCTTACTACCTGGATAAAAAGCAGATAGAAGCCCTCGGGGATTACGTCATCTGGTCAAATCAGAAATAGCCGGTGAATTCAAGCCATTCTTGTGAAGGTATTCGCCGTTACTTCAGGATTATTTTCTGTACCTGATTTCCGATGCGGACGATATATGGTCCATACCGGTTCATCACGATGTTGAAGTTTGCTGTATGGACTGCGCCCTGCGTCAAGATGCGTCCCTGCATGTCGAACACGGTGTAGGCGCTACCCAAGCGTGCTCCGGCCACCTGAATGTTGCGCCCAACCGCGGTAAGCGA
This sequence comes from uncultured Fibrobacter sp., assembly GCA_946402415.1. Classification (GTDB taxonomy): domain Bacteria; phylum Fibrobacterota; class Fibrobacteria; order Fibrobacterales; family Fibrobacteraceae; genus Fibrobacter. The sequence goes on along the minus strand of CAMIWK010000098.1, from coordinate 3,663 downwards.
GAACTGCGGAATCTGGCTAGGTACAGTGATGGCGTCCTTGTCATCCTTGCTGCTACTTGAAGTGGCAGAACTGCTCGACGATTTTACGACACTTGAACTGGACTTTGCTTCGCTGCTAGAACTGAGTTCGGCTTCGCTGCTGGAACTGGATTCAGATTCGCTACTAGAACTGAGTTCGGCCTCGCTGCTGGAACTGACTGCTTCAGAACTGCTGGATACGTCTTTCTCGAAGTTGACTGTAATTGTGAGGTCGCTTCTGATATAGAAATTGCAATAGTTGCTGCGGCAGTTGGGGTGGCCACTGATGCTTTCAACATGGTAACCCGGGTTTGGAGTGGCGACAATATAGACATCGGTTCCATAGTCAAAGAAGGAATAAGGATAAGTTGGCCATATCTTTTCCTGACTTTTCATTGTGCCGCTATACACGGTGCCGTTTCCACTGATGACAAACTCAATCCGGTGTCGGTTAATAGTCCACTTTGCATACAGGATCATATCTTCCGAATCCGTCTCCGTAATTTCAGAAACCGGTTCGCCCTTGAAGTTCGCCGTGGTGTACCACCCCTTGAAGGTGTAGTGTTCCAACGTGGGTTCCGGTAGCGTTATTGTTTCACCCGTAGTATAGCTGATATAGAAGTTTGCTAGCGTACCTCCGTTGGGCTCTAGCATGACCACGTGCTTGGAGCCTGTGGTATTCGTGGCAAATACGGGATAGTCTTCGCCCTGTATCCAGATGTTGCCGTTGAATCCGCCGTCGATGGCGTTGCCTTCGCTGTCTTTCTGGGTGTAATCGTGGAGGGCGCTTGCAACGGTGTTGTCTGTGAACTTGTCTGCCGCCATGGGTGTGGCACAATCGGTTTTTGTTATTTCCCCTTCCAGATAGAAGTTGTTTTCACAAGTCCACTTCGCATTGCATTCATCAAGAGAGAATTCGTCGTTGTACGAACTCATGTTGTAGTTGTTCGCGATGTATGATTCTAGAGCATTGTATTGTTTTACAATGCGTGAGGTAGATGACGAAAAAGCTGTCGCGTAATGTTTGCCAATCAGCCCTCCGACAGAGCCGGCCGTGGCACCCGTCATGTTGGTGACGCTATAGTTGTTTACGATGATTGCGTGTCCAGTGAGGTGACCGACGAAGCTGCCGAGAGTGACGAAGACTTCGCGGCCTGCGGCGGCGTCATCCTCAGGGGAGGGTTTGGTATTTCTGATAAAGGTTGCCTTGACGAAACTGTTGGTGAGCATCAAGTGTTCAAAACTTTCGCCAATAAAGCCACCGATGGCTAGGGGAGCACTGTAACCCGAAGCGATAATCCCTTCTACGCTGCTGTTCTGGATATTGACTAGACCCTGGGAGAGCGAGACGAACCCTCCTGCTGCAAAGGTAGCGGAAAAGGCGCTGACATATCCCTTGAAATGGCAGTTGTCTATGGACAGGGATGCTCCCAAGTCGATATCGGTGACCAAGCTGCTGCCAGTCACGTAGGAATCGTCGATGGTCAGGTTACGGATGGCTGTCTTCTTGGCTCCGCCTGTTGTATCTATATAGTCTATGAAGACCGAATTGTATAGGCCGGAAATCTTGTGCCCCTGTCCGTCGAACGTTCCCTTGAATCTGTTCATAGATTTCCAGGGTATTAGACTGGATTTGTTTGAGTCGTCAAGCGTCCCGTCTCGCTTCAAAAGGTTCTTGTTGATTACGACGTCTTTCGTGAGCTTGCCGCAAATGTCGGCCTGTTTTTCACCGTAACCATAAGTTCCGTTGACCATGCCGACAAAACCGTATAGTTCGGCCGCGCTCGATATTTCATAGCAGCTGTCCGATTCGTCCAGGTTGGGCTTTTCGGTTTGTAGCCACTTTGCGTAGAAATCCTTGTTGCCTTTGTCGGTTGTCGAGATGCTGTAGACGGGTTCTCCGGTCAGTTCCTCGTTGTCGTACCAGTGGAGGAATAAACGTCCATCTCTTGATGTTACGCCCGGAAGAGTCATTCCATCGCCTTCGACATAGATGCCGACGCTGTCGTCAAAATATTCGTATTCGAATCTATTCCAGTTGATACTTCCGCCATTCGTGTGCAGGGTTACTGAATAGGTGTTGCGAATTCTTGCCCAGTATTCAAGATCTCCGAAGGTGGAGGTATCTATAACCTCTTCGGGGTCCCCGCTGAATTCTTTGTCCCTGTACCAGCCGTAGAACTTGGTGTTTTCCTTTTCGACCGTCCAGGGAAGCTCCGTTGTAAAGCCGGAAATGTAGCTGTCGAAGTATTTTGCCGTATCGCCTTCGAATGTATGGAAGGTGACGCTGTATTTGGCTGCGACGGTGTTCTGTAGGCTACCCGAGAAGTTCGGGTACTCGTCCGTTCCTACATTCTGCCCCCAGATGGAGCCGTTGGTTCCTTCGTGCAGGGCTGCTGCAACGGCTCCGCTCCTGAATTGGTTTATGGTAACGAGCGATACTTGATAGTCACCTGTAGATTCGTTTTTGTTCAGTGCAAATGAGTTCCTGGTCTCGACATATCCGCTGGCTGTATAGACGATTTTCTTGCCGTAACCATTGAAGCAGTTCTCGATAGTTAAATGGACTCGATTGTCCAATTTACCAATCATGGCGGGGGTATAATTTGTGGTGGAGAGGACGAATGTGTTGGAAATCTGAGCGTAGGAATCCTTGTAGTCTCTGTCGAAATCGGCGATGCTGCCAATTAGGACTCCAGAATAGGACGAACTTTCCTCAATGTAGGAATCGAGAATGCCCAGATTCTTGATGATGACGGGTTTGTCGGGAGTGGCTATCACTGTGCTGAAAATACCGACATATTTATATTCATCCTTGTCTTCATAATACAGGCCCGAGATCGTATGACCGTTGCCGTCGAACGTTCCCGAGAAGGAGTCAATGGGGTTCCATTGCTCAAATTCGACGCCATCGGTTTTGTTAAGATTGTGGCTGTCGTCGAGTACGTCGGTGTTTACGACGATATCCTTCGAGAGGATGCCGCATGCACCCCTGTCCTGGACAAATCCGTCGGTTCCGTTCACGATGGCTGCAAAACCGTAGAGTTCGTCGGCGTCCGAAATCTGGTAGCAGTTGTCCGAAATGGCGGGTAGCTTTGGACTAATAGTGGCGGCATTCGCTGCGGCGAAGGCCGATATTGCTGCGGGAATAATCAGGATTGCCCTTGAAAGCATGCTATCCTCCTTTTAATAAGAAGAAAATAATAAATCTTCTGCGTCTGTGGGAAAAAAAGGAAAAGAGCAACAAAAAAAACGGCCAACCTTTCCTTGTTGGCGTTTTTTGAGCATATTTGTCTTTTGCACCGAAGGTGCCCGCGAATTTATTTCCCTAACTTTTTCCCGTTGAGCGTTGCAATCCAGTGCTTGTCCTGAGCGCTTTCCGGAACCTTGAGGGTCGTAACACCCTTCTTGATTCTGGTCTTGAACAGCACTGCGCCGCCTTTTTTTATTTGGTCGTTTCTGAGGGGAAATGAGAACATTTTGTAAAAAAGTGAGAACATTCTTTATTAAATAATGGTAAAATTTTGTTTTAAAAACAATATATTTTATTGTAAAGATGTTATATTTGTTGCTAAAATTTGAGAACATTGTAAATGATCTCAGGGATGGATGTTATGGTGAATTGGGTAGAAAAGGGCAGGGTGC
>CAMIWK010000097.1 GCA_946402415.1 uncultured Fibrobacter sp. | reverse complement strand
GCGCAGGCTTTGCCGTGACCGACGGAGACAAGGTTCGTGTCCGCAAGTCCATGGGTCTTGTATCGACACTCCTTAGAGAACACAATATCGATGAACTTCAGGGCTTTGCAGGTATCGGCCATGTCCGTTACAGCACTACGGGAGCTTCCACTCTAGCCAATGCCCAGCCCATCCTGGTGAGTTGCAAGTGGGGCCAGCTTGCTGTAGCCCACAACGGCAACATCACCAACGCCAACGAACTCCGTGCCGAGATGGAAAGCGAAGGCCACATCTTCCAGACCACCTCTGACTCCGAAATTTTACTTCATGAAATCGCCCGCACCGAAGCTGATGACCTGGGCGAAGCCATCAAGAAGGCCATCACGAAATTTACGGGCAGCTTCTGCCTCGTGTTCATCAGCAAGGACACCATGTATGTGGCCCGTGACGGGTTTGGCTTCCGTCCGCTTTCTATCGCCCGTATGGGCAAGGCCTGGTGTGTGGCCTCCGAGACCTGCGCCTTTGACCTTTTGGGAGCGAACTATGTTCGCGATATCCAGCCCGGTGAATTCCTGACCATTACCCAGAACGGCCTCCACTCCGAACGTTTTACTCACAAGGACCGTCTTGCGCATTGCATCTTCGAGTACATCTACTTCAGCCGCCCCGATTCCAAGATTTTCGAACAGAGCTGCGACAAGATCCGCCGCAAGATGGGCAAGCAACTGGCAAAGGAATGCCCTGTTGACGCTGACATCGTGATTTCTGTGCCAGATAGCGCCACCACGGCGGCCCTTGGTTATGCCCAGGCCAGCGGTATCCGCTTCGAGATTGGGCTTCTCCGTAACCACTATGTGGGCCGCACCTTTATTGACCCTACGCAGAACGTGCGTGAACAGAAGGTCAAGCTCAAGTTCAACCCCATCGAGGGCGTGCTCAAGAACAAGCGAGTCTGCGTGGTAGAAGACTCTATCGTTCGCGGCACCACGCTGAAGATTCTCTCTCGCATGCTCCGTGACGCGGGCGCTCTTGAGGTCCATATCCGCATCGCATCGCCTCCGGTGGCGCACCCCTGCTTCTTTGGCATGGACTTTCCGAGCCAGGGCGAACTAGCCGCAAGCTCCATGACTCCCGACGAAATCGCCAAGATGTTAGGCGTCGAAAGTCTCGGCTACCTGAGCGTTGAAGGCATGAAGGAATGTACCGGCGAAGGTGAGAACTACTGCGCTGCCTGCTTCGACAACGACTATCCCGACTACATCGGCAACGACACCAAGAAAACCCGCTGCGGGTAGTGGTGTTTTGTCCGTAAGGTGGTTTGCCCAACCGCTTTTTTTCTACATTTGGGGGCGATGAAAGCTTTGTTACGCATTTTTTGCGCCCTGGTGCTGCTCACCGTAGCGGCATGCGATTTGATGCGCGAAAAGAACGACCCCGTTGTTGTTTCCGTGGGGGATTCAAAGCTTTACCTTTCGGACATCGTGAAACAGGCCCCGGAGTGGCAATCCTGGACAGATAGGGAACGCCTCGCTTTCCTGGAACGCTGGATTGACGAGGAAACTATGTTCCAGGAGGCCCAGCAGAAGGGCGTCGACAAGGATCCGGTGCTTTCGATGCAGATCGAGCAGACTGTACGGAAGATGGTGGTGGACCGCTTTTTGCAGGGGTTTGAGGACACTATGGTGGTGAGCGACGCCGAGCGCATCGATTACTACAATGCACACAAGGAGCAGTACCTGCGGGGTAAGAACCTGATTTCGGGAGCCCAACTGTACTTTAAGGACTGGACCTCGGCCGATACCTACTACAAGGGCCACAAGGCTCTGGAATACGATTCCCTGCCTGCTGAGCATTACCTGGTCAAGAAGATCGAGCCTTTCGACTCCCTGGCCGAGACGCCGGACTCCTGTATGATTGCCGATATACGCGAGGTGACGGTGGGTAAGCTTACGCCTATGAAGGTGTGTTCGGGGGCGCTGAAGATGGTTGTGGTGACCCAGAAGCTGGATTCCGCCGATATTCTGCCTTACGAAGAGGTGGCGGAGACGGTGGCGACCCAGGCGTGGCTCGAGCACCGCAAGGCCGTACGTGAACGTTTGAAAAAGGAATGGAAGATGTCCCGTCCAATTTTCTCCCAGACGGACGTGTTTTCCAAGAAGGATAAGTGATGACAAGAGTCAAGAATCTTGTGTGTTTTGTCTGCCTGCTTGCCGCCTCCCTGTGTGCTGCTCCTGCCTTGATGGAGGGTATTGCTGCCGTGGTAGATGGCAAACCCATTATGCGTTCGGAGTTCCTGAACAGTCTTTACCAGTTTCAGGATACCCCGGAGGCTGCTGCTATGACGGAACAGCAGCAGAAGGAATATGTGCTGGATCAGATGATCGAGGAGAAGGTGCTTCTTTCTCGCATTGACCGCGACTCCATCGTGGTGACCGATGCCGAGGTGGATCAGCGAGTGAATGCTCACCTGGAACAAGTGAAATACGGTAACCAAGAATATCTGGCCAACACTATGAAGGTGTATGGTCTTAATGAACAAGAAGCCTTTGCCAAAATGATTCGTGAAGGTGTAGGGCTCGATACAGTCCAGTACAGGGCCCGTCTCTCCAAGCAGATGCGCCAGCATGTTGAGCAATTGAAGGTCCGTCAGCGTTACGTGGGGTCGATAAACCCTACCAAGAAGGATGTTGAAGAATTCTACGCGAAAAACAAGGACTCTATTCCGCCGCAATATAACTGTGTGCTTCTGAGCCATATCCAGCTGGTCATCCATCCCGATACGGCCATTGTGGATTCAGTGAAGAAACTGGCAGAGGCTTTGATTGACAGCTTGAACCTAGGATTGAATTTTGAAATCCTTGCTAAGAACCATTCCCAGGATACCTCTGCCGCCAAGGGCGGCGACCTAGGTTATTTCAAGCGAGGACTTCTGGACCCTGCATTCGAGCGTGCCCTGGACCAGTTGAAGAACGGTCAATATTCCGCCGTACCTGTGAAGACGGACTTGGGCTGGCACATTGTGCGCGTGCTTGGCCGCAAGGAAGATGGTGTCCGTTCTGCTCATATCTTGCTTCGTACGATTCCCACCGCTGCGGATACGGCGGCGGTAATTCAAAGAGCCGATTCCCTACAGAAGGCCCTGAAGACCAAGGAAGAATTTAGCGCCGCCGCCAAGAAGCTCAGTGAGGACAAGTCTAGCAATTTCCAGGGCGGACTGTTGGGCTGGTTCCAGCGTAACGAGATGGAGCCTGCCTACGTGGAGCCTGTGGCTGGTCTGAACGTGGGGGAGATATCCGAACCCGTACTGATTGACGGGGCCTACCACCTGTTCCGCCTTGATGATTCACGGCAGATTCGGACATTGAATCTTGAAGAAGACTACGGAAAAATCGAGTCTTATACGGGTGCTTACTTGGAAACAGAGAAACTTAAAAAACTTCTGAAGAAGTGGCGTCAAGAAGTCCACGTGGACATCCGCATGACGGAATAAGTTTGGAGAGGCCGCGACTATGATTCATTTCACCCACGTGACGAAATCTTACGAGAAGGACTGGAAGGCCCTTAACAACGTGACGTTTCGTATCAACAAGGGTGAGTTCGTGTTTCTGACGGGACATTCGGGCGCGGGTAAGTCCACAGTGCTGAAGCTGATTTACATGGACGAGCGTCCCGATGAGGAACGAGGCGGCCAGGTCATGGTGAAGTTCACCGGCGACACCGTCTATGACAGCAAGACCACGCCCGAGAAGAAAATCCAGGCGCTCCGCCGCAAGATGGGAATCATCTTCCAAGATTTTAAGCTTTTGCCCGACCGAAACGTCTTCGACAACGTGGCGCTGGCACTGCGAATTGTGGGGACTCCCGCCAGTAAGATTAACGCCGCCGTCTTTGATGCGTTGGCACTGGTGGGAATCAGCCAGAAACGCTTCGCCATGCCTTATACCCTTTCGGGCGGTGAGCAACAGCGCGTGGCTATCGCTCGAGCCATGGTCCACAATCCCTACCTGCTCCTGGCTGACGAACCTACCGGTAACCTGGACCCGGCAAACGCCGAGGACGTGTTCCGCATTTTCAAGGAAATCAACGCACGTGGTACCACCGTGGTGATGGCGACTCACAATCCCGATTTTTACCTGAACAGCCCATTCCGTCGCCTGGTATTGGATCACGGCGAGCTTTTGAATAGGGATATGATATAATTTGGAGGTCAATTAATGAAAGGATTATTGAAGTTTTTTTCGGTTTACGGATTCATTTTTCTTATTGCTTTTTTTGCAGCTTGTGGAGACGATGACAAGGCCAGTTCGCCAGAAGAGGAAGAAGGAGAAGAATTGGTCAAACAGTCTTCTGAATCCAGTAAGGCTGCTTCTTCATCAAGCAAGGATGGCAATCTAGAGAGCAGTTCTTCTGTAAAAGCACCGAAGTTTGTGTCGGGGTCCTTTGTCGATGAACGCGATGGTAAGAGATACGCTACGGTTACGGTGAATAGGTATACCTGGATGGCAGAAAACCTGCAGTATGAGACTCCCAATGCGGTTGATTCCTCGGGCGTGTTTTATTACAACGGCTATGAGGCTGAGGAAGCTTGCCCTAGTGGTTGGCATTTGCCATCTAAGGAAGAATGGGAAGACTTGTTGAGTGATGTGGCTTCGCTTTTTGGGGACGACGCCATTAAGCTATTGAAGTCAACCAAAGGCTGGGAAGCTTATGAAGATACTATAGACTGCAACGGAGTCGACTCAATAGGCTTCAATATGGAACCTTTTGGTTATGTGCTTGGGAGTTCATCCGATGATCCATATTTTGACAACGTAGGTAAGACAGCTACCTTCTGGACAAGCTCTCTTACAAACAGAGGGTACTCCATGGACTATAGGGCGCATATCGGTGCGAAATTCTCAAATGTCGGAGATCCGTTCTATTCGGCAATGAATGCCGAAGGTTTTCTTTTGAATGTCCGTTGTTTGAAAAACGATAATACAATGGCTGGCTCTGTTGGTTCATGCACTGAAAAAGAACTTGGCAGGATATATACGATTCGCGATCATTACTATGTATGCGATACATCGGGCTGGGAACTTGCGTATCGTGATGAAATATTAAATTCGGAACTGGGCGAGTGCAATTCAGATAAGGAAGAAAAGGTCGTGGTGTTCCGTGATACGGCGTTCATTTGCCATAGTGGAGAAACGGAGTGGGATGTTGCCACGATATATGAAGCATTGGGCGCATGCAGTCGTGATGGCGAAAATGATAAAACAATAAAGATGTATCAGGGAATACCCTACTACTGTGACTACAGGTGGGAACCGGCTACAGCAAATCAGTACCTTCCGGAATGTGATTCAACAAATAACACTGTTTTTGAAAAATTCAGGGATACTTTGTATACCTGTGATGCGGGACGGTGGAAAATCCCGACGGAAACGCAGATTGCTTTGGGAACATGTGATAAGGACCTTCGGGGAGACGCCATTGCCGTTGGCGATTCCCAATTTGTCTGTATGAACCATTTTTGGAGACCTCTCAGTATTCTCGAACTTAACTTGGGTGTATGCACAAAAGATGGCGAAAAAAAATCCTACAAGAAGATGAACTTTGTGTGCGATGCTTCAAGAAATCTTTGGAAGGGAACACTTAAGGGAGAGTCTAAGAACTACGGCGTGGTTGCTGTGGATACACTTCTTTGGCTTACGGATAATGTGACAAAGACTCATTGGAGCTCGGCAATTTCGGATGAATCTAATGGCGTTTCCTATTGTCCATCAGGTTGGATTATGCCGTCCAGTGAAGAATGGAGCAATATGATGCGGTATGTCTCGCAATATGGTGGCTTCAGTGCAGAATTTACACTTGATACTACGGCGGCGATTTATGGGCTCAATATGGTGGAAGACCGTCAGGTCGATTATTGGGTTCCGTCCCAGAAGTATTCTTGTTCGGACTCTTATGATGAAGTCATTTGTAGAGCGGATGCCGTTGAAATTTATGAGGGCTCTGCAAGAATGAGTATGGCCTGGGCTTGTGAATATACCGCTAGCGCAGGTGTCTGCACATCTACTTCTGCAATCCGTTGCGTTCTTCGGCCTTGATTGTCGCCCGACTGTTTATCCCTGTAAACGGAATCCTTGGTTTTTTGGAGCAATTGACGGTCCAAAAATCCTAAAATTAGGCACATGAAGTTTTCACTGCGTCACAACCACGCGGGTTACGCGCCTAAGGCCTCCAAGGTCTTTTTATTGGCTTCTGATCTTACCGAAAATCCCATTAAGGGGATGGA
>CAMIWK010000096.1 GCA_946402415.1 uncultured Fibrobacter sp. | reverse complement strand
TGCAAGAAGTTTTCGCCAAGAGCGAGGTGAAGGTTTGGGAATGCCGCAACTGCGGGCACATCGTGGTGGGCACCAAGGCCCCGGCCCTTTGTCCCGTGTGCGCCCACCCCCAGGCCTATTTCGAAGTAAACGCCGAGAACTACTAGCCTTCCACTTTCCTTTTTTTCTATCTTTTCGCCGTAATTTTTAACAGTTGCCGTGGGCAAAGGCCCCCGGCAGTAGAAAGGAAATGAAATGAGCGTAGTCGATACCGTACTCCACAAGATCTTTGGTACGCCCCACGAACGCAAGGTAAAGCAGCTTAGGCCCGTCATCGCCAAGATTCATGCCGCACGGCAGGCCATGGAGGCCCTGGACGATGCAGCCCTGGCCGCAAAGAGTGCCGAATTCCGCGAAAAGCTGAAAAACGGCGCCACCCTCGAAGACATCAAGGTAGAAGCCTTTGCCGTCTGCCAAGAGGCCTGCGACCGCCGCCTCGGTATCTTCAATATCTTCAAGCCGGAATTCGGCTTCGACTTCGCACAGCTGGGCCCCGAACTGCAGGCCGCAGCCGACGCCGCCAAGGCAGAACTTGCCGCCGGCAAGAACGAGTGGGAAGTCTACCTGCCCGCCGCCCTCTACGCGAAGGTCCGCGAGCTCTACCCCGAATCGGTGAAGCCCTTCCGCATGATGCCCTTCGACGTGCAGATGATCGGTGGCCTGGTGCTCCACGAAGGTGCCATCGCCGAAATGGCCACCGGTGAAGGTAAGACCCTGGCCGCCGCACTCCCTGTCTACCTGAACGGACTTGGCGGACACGGCGTACACGTGGTGACGGTGAACGACTACTTGGCCGGCCGTGACGCCAAGCAGATGGGCCTGGTGTACCAGTTCCTGGGGCTCACCGTTGGCCTGATCGTGAACGGCCTCAATTCTGAACAGCGCCGCAAGAGCTACAACAGCGACGTGACCTACGGTACCAACAACGAATTCGGTTTCGACTACCTCCGCGACAACATGGCGGTAGAGCCCAACCAGCTGGTGCAGCGGGAACTGAACTTCTGTATCGTGGACGAAGTGGACTCTATCTTGATTGATGAAGCCCGTACGCCTCTTATCATTAGTGGCCCTGCCGAAGACGCCACCGACAAGTATGCCAAGGCCAACGAAATCGCCCAGAAGCTTATCAAGAACAAGGATTTCTCCGTAGACGAGAAGGACAAGAACATCCAGCTCACCGAAAAGGGCGTGAACCACGTAGAAAGCCTGATGCAGATTACCAACCTGTACGGTGAACACGCCGACTGGGTGCACTTCCTGGACCAGGCTCTGCGCGCCTGGCACCTGTACGAGCGCGACGTGGACTACATTGTCCGTGACGGCGAAATCATCATCGTAGACGAGAACACGGGCCGCCTCATGGAAGGCCGCCGCTACAGTAACGGCATGCACCAGGCCATCGAAGCCAAGGAAAAGGTGCAGATCCGTCGCGAGAACCAGACTCTTGCCACCATTACGTTCCAGAATTACTTCCGCATGTACAACAAGCTCTCCGGCATGACCGGTACCGCCGAGACGGAAGCTACGGAATTCATCAAGATTTACAATATGAACACCTGGGTCATCCCGACCAACAAGCCCTGCATCCGCAAGGATATGCAAGACATGGTGTACAAGTCCGAAGGTGCCAAGTGGAAAGCCATCGTGGCCGAAATCAAGGACCGTCATGAAAAGGGCCAGCCCCTGCTGGTGGGTACCGCCTCTATCGAAAAGTCCGAACACCTCCACGGGCTTCTGGAAAAAGAGGGAATCCCCCACGAAGTGCTGAACGCCAAGAACCACAGCCGCGAAGCGGAAATCATCCAGTTCGCCGGTTACAAGGGCAAGGTGACCATCGCCACCAACATGGCCGGCCGTGGAACCGACATCGCCCTTGGCCCCGGAGTTACCGAGGTGGGCGGCCTTCACGTGCTGGGTACCGAACGCCACGAATCCCGCCGTATCGACAACCAGCTGCGCGGACGTTCCGGCCGTCAGGGCGACCCGGGCTCCAGCCAGTACTTCTTGAGCCTGGACGACAACCTGATGCGCATCTTTGGTGGCGACAGCGTCAAGAACCTGATGACCCGCTTTGGCGTAGGCGAAGACGAAGTGATTACCCACCCCATCGTGAGCCGCTCTATCCGCAGCGCCCAGCGCCGCGTAGAAGGCCAGAGTTTCGACATCCGTAAGCACTTGCTGGACTACGACAACGTGATGAACGAACAGCGCAAGGTGATTTACGGGCTGCGGCGTCGTATTCTGAACGGCGAAGACGTTCGCGACGAGATTTTGAACCGCATCGAAGACGCCTGCGACATCAAGGTCAGCAACTACATTCCTCCCAAGAGCTATGTGGAAAACTGGAACCTGGAAGGGCTCCATACCGATCTGCAACGAAGCCTCGGCATGGAATACAACCTGAGCTTCGATGATGCCACCAAGAAGACTCCGGAACAGGTGCTGGACGAAATCATCGACCTCTGCAAGGCGCGCTACGACAAGCTCACCAAGATTATCCCCGATGCCGACTTCCGCAATATCGAACGCCGGTTCTTGCTCATGACCATCGACCAGGTTTGGAAAGAACACCTGTACGCTATGGACCAGCTGAAGGACGCCATCCGTTTCCACGGATACGCCCAGAAGGATCCGCTGATGATCTACAAGAACGAAGGCTACAAGATGTTCGAAGGCTGCATCGAGAAGATCGCGACCCTCACGGCACTGCGTATCTTGAACATCCGCATTACTCTGCCCAACGGACAGACCGTCTCGCCGGACCAGCTGCAGCTGCGTGAACGCCCCGCTAACGAAAATGCAGGCGATGGCCAGCAAGAATCCGCACAGCCTACCGAGAATGCACAGGCTCCCGAACAGCTGAGCACCGAAGGCGCCAAGGCCGCAGGCCTCGCCGGACAGGCCGCAAGCTCCGAGAGCAACGCCCTTTCCGAAGACCAGCAGGCCGCCAGCGGGGCTGCACAGCCCATGCCCCAGTCAGCTCTGCCGGGCACAAGGCCCACGGTCCGCCGGACCTACCTGAACCCTGCGGTAGCGGCTGCCCAAAAGCGTGCCCAGCAGGCAGGCCCCAAGCTCGGTCGAAATGACCCCTGCTGGTGCGGCTCTGGCCTCAAGTACAAGAAGTGCCACGGCAAAGACCTGGAGTAGTTATCCACGCCTGTTAATAGAAAATTATGAAAGCCGCAGCCGAAAGCTGCGGTTTTTTCGTAAATATCGAGATTCGCCTCAACCGCGCCCTATTACACCGCGTCAGTATTTGTCGTTTCTGGAGTCTAATTTTTTATTTGACAAATGCGAATGAAAAAGCGATAGATAATGGACGGAGGTTTTAATGAAAAAGGATTATTTTGGAGAGGTTTTGGATTCCCTGCGGTCCGACAAGTTCAAGAAGAAGGTGAACCTCGACTTCATCACCCTCAAGAGCTACGAATACTGGATCCGCATGATGCGGATTTCCAAAAGCTTTCCTGACCCCGACGACAGTATCGCCATCATCCCGAAAGAACGGGCCTCCCGCGTGCTGAAAGACCTTTCGGACCATTTTGAAAAGTTGAATGCCGAAGAAGACCTGCTCCCCAGCGCCCAAAAGAGGGTATTCATCGCTGAATCCAACGACAATTACGCCGGCAAACGGATTGACTGCGATGATGATAATAAGTCCGTTGCTTACCAAAGGCGCAAGAAGGCCGTGGTACGCTTCAACGATATCATTTCCAGGTCTAGCTCCATCTCCGAAATCAGCGGGTTCGTGCGGAACTACCTTTGCGGCGAGGGTATTTTCGACGCCCAATCCCAGAAGGTGTTCTACAGGAGCATCACCCGCGAACTGGAAGGCTACCTAGAAGAGAACAAATCCGTCGATGATGGCTATCTGAGACGCCTGAATATAGTGCAAAAGTCGTTCAACCTGACCGATGATGAAATGGAAATCATGATTTTTGCATGGATTTTCTTCAACAAGGAGCAGTGCAGTTCCCTTGTTGATCTGATCGGCGTCCACGGGCGTTTCCGCGGTACGGTCCTGCCCGATGTCTTTCCGCAGTTCTATCCTGATATCAAAATGGAAAACGCCCTTTCCAACCAAGGCACCCTCAAGCGCATGGGCATCCTTTGCGAAGACCTCAACATGACGAGGCGTATCGGCTTTTTCCTGGATGGGCTCTCCGGCGATGACCTGGAATCCCTGTTCTTCAGGGTCTACGAAGGGGACAGCATTCCCTACAAGGCTCTCTGCCGGGATAACCCGAAGGTGGAAATGGCCTACCATATGCTCAAGCACGCCGAACCAGGCCAGCGCCTGAACCTATTCTTCTACGGTGTAGAAGGCACCGGCAAGACGGAGCTCGCCAAGGCCCTGGCCAAGACCCTCCGCCGTCCACTGATACTGACCAACATCAGTATCGAAGGTACCCACCGCGAAAACAAGGAAGACTCCTCGCTCCAGCAACGTATGAGCAGCATCCTCTTTGCCGCCACCAAGTACAAGAACAAGAAGGCCATCCTGCTGGTGGATGAGGCCGACCTTATCCTAAACGGCTGCGAGAAGGGAGCCCTGAATTTCTTCCTGGAACAAATCCAGATTCCCGTCATCTGGATTTCCAATTCCATCCAGTTCATCGAGAAGAGCACCCTGCGCAGGTTTGACTATTCCATCCACTTCGAACGTCCAAAATCTGAACAGCGGCTGCAAATCTGGCAGTCCGTAGCCAAGGAACAGGGCGCCGGTGATCTCCTGCCTCACAACACGCTATCCCGCTTTGCGGAAGAGTTCCCTATCACCGCAGGTGGGATTACCCAGGCGATTGCCGGCGCTAAGCGGCTACAGGGCAAGGCTTGTGGCATGGATTCCGAAAAGATCGTGAAGATTATTGCCGAGGCCCAGGCAGAGCTCTTGAGCCTTGACCTGGAATACGCAAACCGCAACAAGGAAAGCCGGGCACCAGAATACCTGCTGGGCGCCCTGAATACCGACGCCGACATGGAAAACCTCACGAAGGTGCTGAACGCCTACGACCGCAAGTGGCAAGATATGCAAGAGTCGGACAAGCCCGATTCCCTGAACGTGCTGCTCTATGGCCCACCGGGTACTGGCAAGACGGAATTCGCAAAGCACCTGGCGCGAACCCTCAACAGGAAGATCGTCATCAAGAAGGCGAGCGACCTGCTGGACTGTTTCGTGGGCAACACCGAAAAGAAGATCCGCGAGATGTTCAAGGAAGCGGAACAGGCAAAGGCCATCTTGTTCCTGGACGAGGCCGACAGCCTTATCCGGGACCGTAGCGACGCCAGACAGAACTGGGAAGTGACACAGGTGAACGAGATGCTCACCCAGATGGAGAACTTCAAGGGAATCTTCATTGCAGCTACCAACTTCAACGACAGCCTGGATACCGCCTCCCGCAGGCGTTTCGCGCTGAAGGTAAAGTTCAACTACCTGAAGCCCGAGGGCATCGAAAAGCTCTGGAACGGATTTTTCCCTGCCCTTTCCTGCCCAGATGCCGCCAAGGACCTGCGCATGCTTACGCCCGGCGATTTCAACGCCGCCTACGGAACACTGCGATTCTACAGCGAAAGCGAACTCACTGCCGAGATGGTGCTGGATGCTCTCAAGACCGAAATCTCGTACAAGGACAGTCGCGAAGGTCGAACCATGGGACTGTAGCTAAAAAATCATGTATATTTATGGTGTCCCATAATGGGCGAAATCTTACAGGAGGAGCCATGTACGCAGATGAAGAAAGAACCATAGAGTTACCGCAAATGGAATATATCGGATTCTGGAAACGCGTCATCGCCACCTTGATCGACTCCCTAATCGTTGCAATCATCACCTTTCCCCTATTGACCCTGATTTACGGGATGGCCTATTGGGAAAAGGAATCTACATACAGCGGGCCTGCGGATTTCATTCTCTCGACACTATTCCCCGTAGTGGCGGTTCTCCTTTTCTGGATTAAGAAACAGGCCACCCCCGGCAAAATGGCCGTATCCGCCAAAATCGTAGATGCAAAAACCGGAGGCGCCCCCTCCACCAAGCAGTGCATCGGTCGCTACTTCGCCTATATCCTTTCTAGTCTCGTGTTCGGGCTGGGCTTTCTGTGGGTCGCCTTTGACCCCAAAAAGCAAGCCTGGCACGACAAGCTCGCCGGAACCGCAGTGGTGAAGGTTTCCCGCTCGCCAAAAGCATAGGCGTTTTTTATATTTGTCCCCGTTCATTTTTCACTTTCGAAGGGAATAATGCTACAGGGCGTGCTTGCATTCGAATGGATGGGCCTGTCGGGCAATGCCTGGTTCAC
>CAMIWK010000095.1 GCA_946402415.1 uncultured Fibrobacter sp. | reverse complement strand
AACTAAATTCACAATATATTCACATTAATCAAAAACTTATTAACGGATATTTTTAAAATCTTATGAAAATAAGGCTCTTTTCCGTTGTATACCCCTTTGGGTAATACTAAATTGTTGATTATTATAGGGTTTAGTCAGTTTGAGTTATAGATCAAACACAACTCAGCAGAATCTCTTGAACCAGTTCCTGGGAGAACATGGTGTTAAGTTGTCAGAGGATACTCTTGGCAAGCTGTACGATTATGCCGATCTTGTAGTAAGCACCAAGGAGTTTGGTAACCTGATTTCGGCGAAGGATTCCGAGAAATTCCTGAGCAGACACATCGCTGACTCGCTGGTTCCTTACGTATATATAAAGGGAAATGGCCGCTGGGCCGATATGGGTGCAGGCGCCGGATGCCCAGTCTTTCCGCTTGCCATCGCAATGCCCGGAGTCCAGTTCTACGCGGTGGAGCCCCGGCACATGCGGGTGCAGTTCATGCAGATGGTCAAGGGAAAACTCCACCTGAATAACCTTACCGTAGTAGGCAAGCGGTTCGAAACCTCCGGGCTTTCTGACCTGGATTTTATAAGCTGCCGAGCACTTTCGACTTTTGAAAATGACTGGGAACGTGCACAGCCCGCACTCAAGAAGGGCGGCACATTCCTCACCTTAAAAAGCTTCAACAACGTAGTTCATCTGGAAAATGACCCTGCAGTTATACTGCACAAATATACACTACCCCAAGAAGAACAAGTTTATGCCTTAGTCACTCGAGGTAACGAATGAGTAAAGTGATAGCGATATGTAACCAGAAGGGCGGCGTGGGAAAGACCACCACCGCTGTAAACCTGGCTGCCAGTTTTGCCGCCCTGGAGAAGAAGACTCTCCTTATCGATATGGACCCCCAGGGTAACGCCTCCCAGGGTTTCGGCTATAACGAATCCCAGGAGATGGACATCCACGAGGTGCTGGAGCTGGCCGAAAACCCGGACAACGTCACCTACGAAAATATCAAGCCCGCCATTATGGATACCCGGCTGGACTTTCTCAAGATTATCACCTCGGGCCCGGACCTTGCCGTTATGGAAATCGAGCTGGTGAACGCCATGAGCCGTGAACACCGCCTGGAACGAGTCATGAAAATTCTGGACCAGGCTTTCGAATTCATCATCATAGATGCACCTCCCAGCCTGAACCTGCTCACCATTAACGTGCTTACCGCCGCAAAGAGCGTGCTGATTCCCATCCAGTGCGAGTACTACGCCCTCCACGGCGTCACTGAACTTTTCAATACCATCCGCGAAGTCCAGAAGAACCTGAACGGCAACCTGAAAATCGAGGGGGCGCTCCTGACCATGTTCGCGAGCAACAACCTCTCGAAGCAGGTGGCGGCCGAAGTCCGCGAGAACCTGGCCGACACCGTTTTCCAGACTGTAATCCCGCGTAATGTGCGCCTGAGCGAGGCGCCTTCCCACGGTAAACCCGTCATCCTGTACGATGTCAAGAGCCCTGGCTCCCAATCCTACATGAAACTCGCCGAAGAAATTCTGAACAAGGGAAAATAGGTTTGAATAATGGGTAAGAAATCTTTTGCACTTGGACGTGGTCTTTCGGATATTCTCAAGGACCATGACGCTAATAAAAACCTTTCTGCAGCTGCCCCACAGGGCGAAACTTCAAACGACCAGAAAGTCGTAGAAATCCAGCTGGACTTGATCGACCCCAACCCGTTCCAGCCCCGCAAGGTTTTCAACGAAGACGAACTTGCTGAACTGGCCAACACCATCAAGACTCATGGACTTTTACAGCCCATCAGTGTACGGAGCGTAAACGGACGCTACCAGATTATCAGCGGTGAACGCCGTACCCGGGCAAGTAGGCTTGCAGGCCTCAAGACCATCAAGGCCCAGATTTTAAACGATGTCGCCGACAAGGCTATGGCGGAATGGGCGCTCATCGAGAATATCCAGCGCGTGGACCTGGACCCTATCGAGACGGCACAGTCCTACCAGCAGCTCATAGACAACTACGACTACACCCACGAAGACCTGGCAAAAGTTGTCAGTAAATCACGCTCCGCCATCACCAATGCGTTGCGTCTGCTGAAGCTCCCGGACCAGGTACAATTCTGGATTCAGGAAGGCAAGATTTCTGGCGGAGCGGCACGTGCATTGTGCAGCGACAAGATTGCCGACGTAGAGGCCCTCGCCAAGAGAATCATCGAAGAAGGTCTGAACGTCCGCCAAATTGAAGCCATTTCTAGGGGAGAAGAAATTGTCCCGCAGAATACTGCAAACGACTTAGACAAACCTGCCGACAAGGGAAACGAACCCAAGCATGAAGCACCCGCCAAGCCAAAGCTAGAACTCAGCGCTGACATGAAGCAGTTCGAGTCAAAACTGGAAACTTACTTCGGAACGAAGGTGGCTATCAACCCCAGTGCCGGTACCGAATCCAAAGGAACAATCGTAATTAACTATTATTCTATGGACGATTTGAACCGAATCCAGCAGCTTATGGAAAACGCTTAGGAAAATTATGAAAGGCAAGTACTACACCATACAGATTATCCCGGAAGATTCCGAGAAGGTGCGAAAATTCAAAATTCGCATCTGGTGGTTCGCCTTTATTAAAATCTCACTAATCGTATTCATCCTAGTGCTTGGACTGTTCATCTACCATCTTGGAAAAATCAACCGCATTGTAGCCAACTACGAAAAGATGCGGGTGACTAATGCCCAGTTAGTCAAGAAGGACAACAACTACGAAGAAATGTTCGCCCGCCTAGATTCCCTTTGGATTCTTGAAAGCCGGATACAGAACATCTTTGAGACCTTCCTGGAAAACGATTCTGGAAAAATCAACAGCATCATTGACAAGAACAAGTTTGCACACACACCCGTCGAAAAAATTCAGGTGGATTATGAAGGCATTCACGGCTGGCAACCCATGTCCGAAAAAATAAAGCTGGAACACATTCCCAGCGTGTTGCCTGTCGTAGGAATCGAAAGTAAGAAGTTTTCCGAAGAGGAGAACCACCTAGGTGTGGATATTTCGGCACAAGCCGGTAATCCAGTATTTGCATCGGGAGCAGGCAATGTGATTTTTGCAGGTTCAAAAGATGAACTTGGAAATACCATTATCATTGACCATCAAAACGGATACAAGTCAAGCTACTCTCATTTGAAAACCATAAACGTGAGAAAAGGTCACACTGTAGGCAAGGGCGACATTATCGGCACGGTAGGCAGTACCGGCAAGACAAGCGGTGCCCATCTGCATTTCGAGATTTCAAAAGACGGGATCAACGTAGATCCTTCCAATTTCATCAATTACTAGCGAGGAAACTATGCCAGTCAAGGGCGAACAGGAAATAACCCAGATAAGCAACACCATCACCATCAAAGGTGACATTATCGGCAAGAGCGATGTCCGTGTTGCAGGTGTCGTAAACGGCAGCATCAGCATCGATGGTGAACTCATCATTGAAAAGAGTGGACACATCGAGGGCGAAATCAAGACCAAGTCTGCAGTGATTGCAGGATCCATCAAGGGCAACATCGATTGCGCTGAAAAGATGATTCTTGAAAGTTCCTCACAGTTTGTGGGTAACATCAAGACCAAGCAACTCATCATTCAAGAAGGTGCCATGTTCCAAGGCAACTGTCAGATGGGTATTCCTTCGACACCAGCAGTTCAACCTAAGGAGAAGGCCTAACTACACAGCTATACTAGTATAACTATTTTTATTTATATATAAAGATAACTATACTGGTATTGTGAATTGTGGAAAGAAATGTTGAAGGTGAAAAAGTACCTTTTAATCCTCAACGAGATACGATATCCACATGACATATTGGAAATGTTGAAGATTGAGGACTAATCCACTTTTTTCAATGTTGGTTGCTGTTGAAAGTAGATTTTCAACTTCTGCTGACAAAAAAATCACAAATAGGCATTAAAAAAGTAGCCGAAAGTGATTCTTGTCACAATTCGATAGGCTTGGTAAAGACTATATTTTCATCAAATGGGTTGTAAGGTGTTGAAGATAGGGCAGATATCCGATATCCACATTGGCGAGGACGAAAACCTCGTTCAGGGGATTGACGTACGGTCCAATTTTCTGAAATCGCTCCATTCTAAATCTATGGAGGACATTGACCTGCTGGTCTTGTCCGGCGATCTTGCTAACGAAGACGGCGAACCCGGCGCCTACCGTTTTATATCGGAACAGGTGAAAGGACTGAAGGTTCCCGTTCTAGTCATTCCGGGAAACCATGATCGTCTTGACACTATGTCTAAATTTTTTGACCTGGAAGGAAAGATTCACGGGGATAAGTGCTACTTCAAGCACGAAATCGCGGACCGTACGCTGTTTTTCCTGGACAGCGCCTGCGGAACCGTCTCCAGGGACCAGCTTGATTGGCTGAAAGTTGAGGCCACCAAGATCCAAGGAGAGATTTTCCTGTTTATGCATCACCCGCCCTGTTTCTGCGGACATCGGTTTATGGATACAAAGTATTCCCTGAAGAACAAGGAAGAAGTCCAGGCCGTTTTCGCCGAAATCCCTAACCTGACCCACATTTTCTGTGGACACTACCATTCTCACTTCGAGCTGGAGATGGGAAGGCAGAAGGTCCACGTGGCTCCCTCTACCCAGATGCAGATTGACTCCCACGCGCCTCATTTTATCCTCAAGAGCTCCGCTCCCGAGTGGATGACTGTGGAAATTGGCGAAAATTTCGTAGAAACGGCAGTTTATTTGCGGTAATGCCTTGAATTTTTATATTTTCTTGCTAAATTTGGTTCCAAATGGCGGTTTAGCTCAGCGGTAGAGCACTGGAATCATAATCCATTGGTCCGGGGTTCAAATCCCTGAACCGCTATTACAAAAAAGAGGCGCGTATGTCGAAAAAAATTCTAGTGATTTTAATTCTGGCGACGGCCTCTTTTTTTGTCGCCTGTAATCAAGAAGAGAAGGTGACTCCCGAAGTCATCCAGGCCAAGGTAGCTGCCGAAAAGTCGGCTCCCATTGTCAAGGTGGATGAATTCCAGGCTCCTTCCAGTTCCGTAATCGATTCCACCAAGGCCAGGCAGTACGTCAAGGCAAGTGCCGCCCTGGTGGAGCTTGGCGTTACCTGGTCCGAGAAGATTGACCAGGCTGAAGATTCCGAAAAGGTACAGATCCTTAACGCCTACAATGTTGCCCGGGACCAGCTCTGTGCGCGTGTCGGTCTGGCCGGTATTGCCGAATATAATTGGATTACGTCGGTAGCGGTTCCTGACCCGCAGAATACCGCCGTATTCGAAGCCGCTGGCTTGCGTAAATAAGCGAGACCGCAGTTCTTGGAAAACCCGGCGAATGTCGGGTTTTTTATATTTTATGGAAATACACGAGGGATAGTACTATGAAAAAATTATTCCAGGCATTGTTGGCGATGTCCGCCCTGGCCTTTGCCGAAAATGTTCAGGTTCTCGAACCTTCCGGTGCGGAATTCTCTACCGACGCCCCGCAAGTGGTCAAGTCCATACTTCGTTCTGCAGTAGCGCAGACGGGCAACACTCCTGTGGAATCTTCGGCAGATGTACAGCTCCGCACGACCCTCAGTACGATGGGATCTTCCATTGTTGTTGTTGTGGAACAGATTAAGGATGGAGTCGTTGTGGGTTCCGGACGCCAGAAGACGCCAACCGTCGATGATCTGGACGTGGCCATCGATGATGCCGTCAAGGCGGCCCTTGCAAATCTTGATGCGGGTAATGCTCCCGAGTCGGCGGCATACGCCCCGGAGGCTGGCTACCAGGATGGCCCCGAAGTGGTCTATGTGGTTCCGGTGGAACGCCGTAGCGATGACGATCCCAATGACAATTTTGCCCACAAGCGCCCGACCCGTAACTACGTGAGCTACGGTCTGGGTATGGCCATGTGGCACAACTATGATTTTGAAGAAGAGGATTGCGAACAGTATTCTAATAGCAAGGAATGCCACGAGGGTGAGGATGTGGAGATGTCTTGGGAGCAGGCTTTCGTGTTCCATTACGCTCGTATTTTTGAAGTGGTTCCCCATGCAGCAATTACCATCATCAACAATATGAATATTTCTTTCGGCTCCGAATGGGAATGGCATGAAACATTCTTGATTGGTGGGCGTTACTTTGTAAGTACGGGGAACATCACTCCCTATATCGGACTTGGCGGTGGTCTCGGTATTCAGACCGATGGGCATTACAATAACAACGATGAGAGTTTTGCCATAGGCCTTGCTTGTGGCGCGGAATTGGGCATTATTATGTTCAGGAATTCTGCCACCCAGCTGGAAATTGGATTTGCTTGGGATGCTCTATGGGACGGCTTTGAGAGCTTTGACCGGCGTTTCGGTGCAGGAAGCTTCTACGTAGCGATTAACTACTAGTCGCCTGCTTTAGCAAACAGAAAAAATCGCCGTTCAGTGAGCAACA
>CAMIWK010000094.1 GCA_946402415.1 uncultured Fibrobacter sp. | reverse complement strand
ACCTGAACGGGGGCGTGAATGACCCCGCGAACCCGGATAGCTATGTCGTCATAAAAGCAGATTCTAGCGAATGCACGATTACGCTCCAGGAGCCGACCCGCGAAGGTTCCCGGTTTCTGGGCTGGTTTAAAGAAGCTACCACCGGTGTTTTTTACGACGCTCCCCAAAAAAGTATATCCCGTTGCAGTGGAGACAAATACACGCTAACAGCGCTTTGGGCCCCTGCAGTCAAGGAACCCCAGTTAAGTGCTGACAGCTGTTACCAAATCACCTCCAAGGAGGAACTTTACGCCATCCCCAAACTTTCCACCTTTGCTTGCATAGAACTCCAGAACGATATCGTGGTCAATGATAATCTGCTGGATGCGGAAGGGAACCCGGACTCCACCCGCAATGACATCATGTACTGGCAGCCTTTTGCATTTGGCGGAATATTTGAGGGCAACGGCCACACCATTTCGGGGCTTTATACAAAAAAACAGTATGAAGCCGGGTTTTTCTCTAAGCTTTATGAAGGCGCCGGCAAGCCCCCCGTCGTAAGGAACTTGGGTATTAAGGATTCCTATTTTGAAGGTACCCGTTATGCAGGAGGTATTGTCGGCTATATAGACCAGTCGGCGCTTCTTGTCAATGTTTTTAGCGAGGCGACGGTTGTCGCGCGCGGTAACGCCGGCGGCATTGCCGGTGCAATTATAAGCGAGGAAGACTGGTCGTGCCTTTGTGCTCCGCCTCCCTTGGCAAAGCCTGCCCTAGCAAAGCCCGAATGGCCCACGATGAACCCGAGCAACGTGACTCAGATTATCAACGCCTACAATGCGGGCCGCGTTTCCGGTGCATCTCGCCCATATGATGGAACCGGAGGCATTGTCGGTCAAGCGCAGGATTTAACCCTCGAGAACGTATTCAACATCGGAACTGTTTCTGATAGCGGCGATGCCATTTTTGGCCTTCATAATCTTGAATGGTGTTACTATGACAGTTCCCGCCACCATGTTGAAATCAAGAACACCTACTATGCCGGCGATGGGGTAGCCCAATACGGTGGATCAAAGGCGACTGCGGACGAATTCAGGGACGGGACCGTTCTAGGGAAATTGCAGGAGGGCACCTATGGTGCCGCATGGGAACAAAGCGTGGGCGTAGATCTGCATCCGGTTTTAAGTTCTAAGGTGAAGTATTACCTTGACTACAAACTGAACGGCGGCGTGAACAGCGATCAAAATCCCAAGTACTACACGGGCGATTCCTCCGTTATTTTGGCAAATCCCACAAAGGAGGGCGACACCTTTGAAGGGTGGTTTGCCGACAGCCTGTATAAGGAACGGATTGACACCATCAAGGCCGGTAGCAAAAAATACTACACCCTTTACGCCAGGTGGGAGAGCGAATATCTTGTGACCTATGTTGCCAATGGCGGCATGGAGCCCGAAATCAATCCCTCGCGCTGGTCCTCGGATTCCGCGGCCTATACATTAAAGGGGCTTGAAAAAGTAGGCTACACTTTTGACGGCTGGTATGCCGATTCCACGTTCAAAACGTCTGTGAAAGAGCTTGCGAAGGATCGCCGCGACGATATCACGTTATATGCAAAGTGGATAACGAACAACTATAAGATCACGTACCACTTGAACGGTGGCGAGAATGCCCCCGCTAATCCGGCAACATTCAATTTCGACACCGACATCACCTTAAAAGAACCGACCCGTAAAGGCTTTATTTTTGTAGGTTGGTTTGACAAACTCACTTATTCCAGCGAAATCAAGAGTTTCGGGAAAACATCCTACTACAGCCGCGATTTCGACCTTTATGCGCACTGGTATCCCGAACCCAAGAAGCCCGCCAAAAACGAAAACGGCTGCTACATCCTCTCGGATCGCAATGAACTGTACTGGTTTGCATTGTATACGAGCAACAAGCTTGATAGCGTCAAGGTTACGGAAACCCATCCCTGCGCTTGGCAGAAAAACGACATTGTCGTCAATGGCGCCCTCGTGGACGGCGACAGCAACTGGGTGGACGGAATTGTACTGTGGCACCCCATTGGCGTACTGAGCAGGGGCGACACCACTCCTGTTTATCAATCCAACGGCCACAGCATTTCGGGACTATTTGTCAACGATTATTACAGCCAGTCCGTATGGGAAGAATTTTTCTGGCATCCGGATGATGCGGGCACCTTCCCGAAATTCGTGAACAGTTGCGTAAACACAAACAATGGTACCATCTGGTCGAGTGGTATAAGGCAATCGCTTCTCGAAGTTTCCAAGACGCTTTCGTTCGGCGTCAATGCCGCGGGTCGCCTGCTGCAAGTCTATGGCGCCCATGCGGGCTCAAAGGTAAGCGTGTTCGATATGCAGGGCCGGGTAATTGCCAAGGGGCTGGTGGGCTCCACCGGAAACGTTGCGCTCGAAATGCGTCGTGCCGGCAGTTATCTGGTTCAGGTTGACCGCCAGGCGCACAGGGTCAATGTGAAATAGCACCCTCGCCGCAGCGGGTTAAAGAATTCCTGTTTCCCCCTGTACACAGAAAAAGACCGAATTTGTTCGCATGTTCGGTCAAAAACGTGTATTTTTAAGCAAAAAAATAAGAAAAAGGATGGAATATGGATAATTTCAATTTCTACAGCCCCACGGAATTTGTATTCGGCATGGACCGCGAAAATGAATGCGGCGCACTTGTCAAAAAATACGGTGGCACCAAGGTGCTTATCCACTACGGTGGCGGTTCTGCCGTGCGCTCGGGCCTCATTGATCGGGTGAAGGCGAGCCTGGATGCGGCTGGTATCCCCCATGTGGAACTGGGCGGCGTGAAGCCGAACCCCCACGATTCTCTTGTCTATAAGGGCATTGAAATTGTCCGTGAAAACGGCATCGACTTTATCCTTGCGGTGGGCGGCGGCTCTACCATCGACAGTTCCAAGGCCATTGCCATGGGTGTACCTTACAAGGGGGACTTCTGGGACTTTTATGAGGGTAAGGCTTCGGCTGCCTGCGCGCTCCCCATAGGCGTGGTGCAGACCATTGCGGCTGCCGGTTCCGAGGGCAGTGGCGACTCCGTGGTGACCAAGGAAGACGGCATGCTCAAGCGTGGCGCCAGCAGCGAGCACATTCGCCCGAAGTTTGCGGTGCAGAATCCGGCGCTCCTTTGCACGTTGCCAGCTTACCAGACGGCTTGCGGCATTACCGATATCATGGCGCATGTGTTTGAACGCTACTTCACGAACACGCTCGAAGTGGAAATTACCGACCGCCTGTGCGAAGCTGTGCTTTTGACGATGGTGAAGGAGGGCCCGCGCGCCATTGCCGACCCCGCCAACTACCAGGTGCGTGCGAACATCATGTGGGCGGGGACGGTAGCCCACAACGGTGTTGTGGGCTGCGGGCGCAGTCAAGACTGGAACAGCCACGCCATCGAGCACGAACTTTCTGCGCTTTACGACTGCGCCCATGGCGCGGGTCTTGCGGTGATTATGCCCTCCTGGATGGAATACGTCGTCGATCACAACGTGATGCGTTTTGCCCAGATGGCGACCCGCGTGTTCGGCTGCGAGATGAACTTTGCCGATCCGAAGGCCACAGCCCTTGAGGGCATCAAGGCTTTCCGCCGGTTCCTCCATTCTATCGGCATGCCCATCAACTTCGCGGAGCTGGGCGCCAAGGAAGAGGACATTCCGACGTTGGTCAAGAAGCTGAACCCGGGCGACGGCTGGGGCTTTGTGCCGCTGAAGGCTGCCGACGTGACTGCGATTTACAAGATCGCGGCCCACGCCACTTTGGAATAGTCTGTCTACTATAATGTCATCCTGGAGGGGGTACCCCGACGGGATCCATGCTTTTCTGACATGCGATGATAAGGACCGTATGGATTCCCTCCCTCGCTGTGCTCAGTCGAGAATGATGTAAAGAATTAAACCTTAAGCCTATCGTTGGTTGCGCATTTTGCGGCGGAGGTGAGGGCGTAGCGGCCGCTGGCGGTTTCGCATTCGGCCCGCAGGTAGGCGTAGCCTGAACTGTGAACCGTGATGGTCTCGTTCTGGCTTGCGGCCACGAGACTTTCGGGGCAGAGTTCTTCTTTGGCAGCCCATTTACCGCCTGCCAGAATGCGGCGCTTGTAGATGCGTATATAGCGGAAACCGCCGCCTAGATCCTGGGTGCTTTGGGCGTGGAACTTTATGGTGCTACCGTCCCGTTCCCACCAGAGGGCGGGACCGTCGGTGATGTAGCAGTTGTCGCCTGCGAAGGCTTCGCGTAATGACTCCTGCGTGATAGAAGGGGTAGCAGCGACAACAGTACGGACTTTCCCAAAAACATGGTGGCGGTTGTTTCCCAGAGAAAAGAGGGGTGTCCGCACGAAGGTGGTGTCGTTCAGGTCGCCGTGGGCATCGTTTCCGCCGATGGGTAGCAGGAAATTCCCCTTGCCCAGTTCCTCGATCCACCATTCTTTTCCCAGCTGAAAACCTTCGTCGCGGAGACCGTTCCAGAACTGGATACCGCGAATGGGGTGTTTCTTGTCCAGGTGCAAATCCTTGGATTTCCAGTAGCCCCTGCGGAAGATGAATTTTTCTAGAGCACCCATTTGCTGCAAGGGGTGGGCGGCAAAGCAGGGAGCGTCCGTCATTTCGAGGAGGCGCTCGATGGGGAGCGTGGGCCTGTTGTTAAGCCAGTAGCGCCCGCAGTCGCCGAGGCCGGGCAGATAGGCTTCGGGGCCGAGGGTAGTCATGTGTACATTTTCGCCCTTGCTGTTGCCTGCGGAGATCTCTTCGCCGGCGATGAGAAGTGGTTCTGCAGGGAGATTTTCAATTTCTTTCTTTAGATCCCGGAATCTTTCCGAGGCGTCGGGGACTTCCCTGGTGTAGTCCTGCAGCTGGAAAGCGAAATCGTAGGCGTGGTCCGTGAAGTTCACGAAGTCGAGCCCTATGGCCGCAGCGGCCTGCTGCATGACGGCAGGGCTTGCGCCATATTCCACATGGTCGGCCGAATAGTAGGTGTGGCAATGCATCTCGCCGGCCCAAAAGCCTGGTGCCTTGGGGAGAGCTTCCTTGAGAATTTGTATTCTCAGTGGTGCGGGTTTCAGTCCCGGGAAGTTCCAACGCTTGAAGGTTTTCTCTTTACCGTTGCGATGGGCGACGACTTTTGGCAGGATTTCGTAAAGGCCCGGTTCCAGGGTGCCGATTCCGACAGGGAAAAAGTGGAAGGGCTTGTGGGCCTTCAGGTCGAGATGTTCAAAGCGGCGGGTTTCGGCGGGGCCATTCCCGTCGATCCGCTGGATAGAAATTTCAAGGTTCTTGATGGTTACGCCAAACCGGTGGGCATCCCGCACCACAATCCAGAGCAGGGGCTGCTTGCCGGGCACGAATTGGAAGGGGGCGTCCGTCAGTATCTCGGGCCAGGGCCTGTACAGCAGGGACCAGGGCAGCCTGAACTTGAAGTGGGTTTCGGCGTAGTGCATGGTCTACTCCAGTTTTGTGGTCTCTGGAGTCGGGGCCGGCTTTTCTGCGCTTTCTTCCTCTATTGTTTCGGGCTTGTTCCATATGCCGAAACTCACGCGGATCTGCAATTGGATTCCGCCGATATTCCACTTTGCTTTTTCTTCGGGGCCGTCGGGTACGATATCTGCATAGTTTTTTTTGGATTTGACGGAAATGGAACTATACCCGAGATCTCCGAACACATACATGCTTTTCCAGTTGAACAGCAGGTACCCGACGCTGATGCCGAATCCCGCTCCATAAAATGGGGTTTCTGCATCGAGTTTGCCCCAGCTGGTATAGATTTCGGTGTGGGGGAGCGCCCAATACCATCGCAGGGCGATGCTGAAAAGGCTGCCATCGTTCAGGGTCATCAGGTTTACGGGTATGGCGAACCGGTATTCCAGAAAAAGTGGGAAACCCTGGATGGTATAGCTGTAATTGTGAGAACGGTTGTTCTGGTCGGTGAGCACAACGGACTCGTTGTCGTAAATAAACCCGGCGCCCACGCTTACAAAATGGTCTTGCCGTAATTGAAATTGCAGTCCTGTGTAAATGGGGAAGCAAAAATTGACCTTCTGAAAGTCCTGCTTGGCCACATTGTTGGAATCTCGCTTATCCAACGCCTGAGTTAGGAACTCGTGGTAGATGGTGTCGATGGCGTCCTGAAAATATTCCCGCTGGTCAAAGCTAAGAAAAGAAATGCCTGGTTGCAAAAAGATGGATATTCTGGAGTTGTCATGGATGTCCGCATTATCTTCTGCGGCCGAAATGACCGCAGCCCATAGCACGAGCCATACCAGAATTTTTTTTGCAAGGGAAGCCATAGTTTTAGTCTGTCATCTTCTTGTCTTCTTTGTCTTCTTTCTTTTTCTTGGAGTCTTTCTTCATGCGCTTTTCGAAGTCTTTTTCGGCGCTGGCGATATTCTTCTCGTTCTTTTGGAAAATCTTCTCGATGTCTTCGTCGTTGGCAAATTCGCCCCGCATCA
>CAMIWK010000093.1 GCA_946402415.1 uncultured Fibrobacter sp. | reverse complement strand
GCTTGGTCGCTTCCAGATTGTACTTGGCGTAACTTTCGAAACGCTCGTCGATGTAGCCCAGAACCTCCTGCAAATCGCTGTCGGAAAGGTCCGTACGGATCTGCAGTTTTTCCTTAGCTACCGTTATGGTTACCGGTCTATGTGTATTCAAGTCTGCCATTATCGCATTCCTACGCCGAATGGATCATCATCCATCAGCCATTTTAGCCGAAAAAATTTCCTTGCGAGCCCTCCCGGCCCGCGAACAAATCATCGTCCTTCTCGTTTGCCCCGTGAATCTCGGGGAGTTCATCCTCATCATCCTTGGACATAGTCATATCCACAATAGGGCCAAGGCTCGGGTCTTCCACGAACTCATCCTTCGGTTCCTCTGGGGCAGGTTCCTCAGCGGGAGCTTCCGCAGCAGGTTCTTCTTGTAACAGCGGGTCCGGCGACCATTCTGCCGCCTTTGAAGCAGGTTCTTCGAATGCGGGCTCCGCAGTTGCCGCTTCCTCAGCGGCAGGTTCTTCCACAGCAGGTTCCTCTGTAGGCATCTCGAAATCATCCGTCGGGGCAGCGGCAGGCTCTTCTTGTGGAGGTTCCTCAAAATTCAATTCCGTCTGTTCCGAAGCGGGCTCGGTAAAGGTATCATCTGCCACGGTCGCCGTAGCGATGGTGGCCGAAGGTGCCATAGGCGCCCTGGGGGCTGCGTCTTCAACGAACTGGTCCACCGGGAATTCCGAGCCAAGCTCTTTCTCAATGGTGGCCAGAAGCTGCTTGAACTTGTCCTGGATTTCGGTAATTTCTTCGGACTGGTTCTGGATGGTCTCTTCCTTCTGGGCAAGCTCCGCGGTCTTCTGAGCTAATTCTTCCGTTGTCTTGGAAAGGTCAGCTTCCTTAGCCGCAATAGCCGATTCCTTTTCGGCAAGCTCCTGCTTTAGCAGAGCAAGCTCCTCATCCTTTTGGGCGAGCAGCGCCGTCTTGTCCGCAAGTTGTACATCCTTCTGGTTCAGGGACATGTCCCGCTCGTTCACCATTTCATCCTTGGCGGTAAGCTGACGGCTCTTTTCTTCAAGTTCTTCATTTTTCTGGGCAAGGAGAGCGACCTTCTCGGCCAACTCAGCCTCTTTTCCAGCAAGGACCGTTTCCTTCTGGGAAAGCAAGTTCGCCTGGGCCGTAGCCTTCTGCTCCTGGGAGGCCAGTTCCGACTGCGCCTGTTCTAATTTCTGGGTAAGTTCCTGGAGGGCCAGTTCCTTCTTGTTCAAGGCCTCGGCCTGGACAGCAGCCTGGTTCGCCCTCACATCGAGAGCGGCCCTGCATTCAGCCAGGTTCGTATTGGCCGTCTGGAGCAGGGATTCCCTGTCCTGCAAACCGGCCTGGGCCTCGGCCAACTGCAACTTTAGACTTGAAACCTCTTGACGCAGGCCCCGCACTGTGGCCAAGACGCCATCTACCTTTTGTGAAAGAACGTTCAGATTTTCCAGGTTCATTTTTTCTCCGTCAATCCAGGGGAACATCCCCATAAAAAGATATATAAAATTTTGACAAAAGGACAAGAAAAAAGCATTGTTTTTTGGGGATTTTCTATTTTCGGAGTAATGCTCCAATTCGGCGAACATATCGAGCGGCGGCTCGCGGAACTGCCGGCACTCCCCGGCGTCTACATCATGAAGAACGCCCAGGGGAAGATTATCTACATCGGCAAGGCCAAGGTGCTCAAGAACAGGGTCCGGAGTTATTTTGACGGGTCAGACCACACGGGCCACCGGGCGGCCACCCTGATGCTCCCCTATATCCGGGATATCGAGTGGATCATTACCGAAAGTGAAGAAGAGGCCTTGATTCTCGAGGCCAACCTCATCCGCAAGCACACCCCCAAGTACAATGTGCTGCTGAAAGACGACAAGCATTTCCCCTACCTGGCCTTCTCGGTGAAGGAGCCCTTCCCCAGGCTATTCCTGACCCGCTCCGTCCACAAGGACGACAACCAATATTACGGCCCCTTCATGGGATCCCGTATGATAGACCAGCTCACGGATCTTTCGGCAAGGCTTTTCCACATTCGGGAATGCAAGCTGAAGCTGCCTCTCGCAAAGCCCCAGCGGCCCTGCCTGAACTACCATATCGGCCGCTGCGATGCCCCCTGCGCAGGGCTCATTTCAGAAGAAGCCTACCACGAAAAGGTAGAGCAAGCAAGGCTCCTGCTGGAGGGCAAACGGGACGACCTGCTGGAGCGCTGGCAGCAAGAAATGGAAGAAGCCAGCAAGAACCTGGATTTCGAAACAGCGAGCAAGCGGCGGGACGCCATCCAGGCACTGCAGGCCACGGGGGTCCACCAAAAGACCGACACCAGCGACCCCAGGCTTTCCCTGGACATCTTGACACTTCGACGTAACGGTTCCATGGCGGCGGCGGTCATTCTGGAATACCGGGCAGGCGTACTTATGGGCCGCAGGCACTACAAGCTGGAATGCAAGCTTGAAGATGATGAGACCGAAATTTTACGCCAGATGCTTTTACCCTGGTATATGGATGCTCCCCTGATTCCCGCTGAGATTGTTACCGACATTGCGCTCCCCGAAGATGCGGAACTGTTGGCGGACGCCCTTTCCAGCAAGGCCGGGCGGAGGGTAAAATTCACAAACCCCCAGCGGGGCGAAAAGGTGGGCTTCTTGAAGCTTGCCGCCGCCAACGCCGACATGATCCTTGTGGAGATGAGGGCCGAAGTCCAGAAGTACAGCGAAATCGACCAGAGCGTCTTTGAACTGCAGAAAGTTCTCGGCCTAAAAAAGACTCCCTTCCGCATCGAATGTGTAGACATTTCACACCTCTCGGGAACCAACACCGTGGCAAGCCTGGTGGCCTTCAAGAACGGCAAGCCCGACAAGGCCAACTACCGCAAGTTTATCATCAAGACGGTGGAAGGCGTAGATGACTTCGCCAGCATGCGAGAGGTCATGACCCGCCGTATCCGCAGGCTAGAAAGCGAGGGCACTCCCATGCCCGACCTGTGGGTATGCGACGGCGGCAAAGGCCAGGTGGACGCCACCATGCAGATTCTGAAAGAGCTGGGCCACGACCAGGACTTACCGCTTATAGGCCTCGCCAAGCGTCTGGAAGAAATCGTGTTTCCCGATGACCGAAAGTCTATCGTACTGCACCGCACAAGCCCGGCGCTAAAGCTCTTGCAGAACGCCCGCGATGAAGCCCACCGTTTCGCCATTACCTACCAGCGTAGCAAGCGCAAGAAAGACCTAGAAGTGGAGTGGCTGAAGATGCCTGGCGTGGGCCACGAGACCCGGGTCAAGATTCTGAGCCGTTTCAAGAGCGCTGAAGCCTTTATGGCGGCTCCCATCGAGGACATAGAACTTTTGTTGGGCAAGGTCCGCGGAAACAAGGTAAGAGAACAAGTGGCGAAATACCTTCTTTTCTAAATTGATTCTATGGCCCATTACGACCCGCGATTTTTACCCATCTGCAAGGAAGACCTAGACGAACTCGGCTGGGACTATGTAGACGTAATTATCGTGAGTGCCGATGCCTACGTGGACCATCCCTGTTTCGGCCATGCCGTAGTGGCAAGGCTTTTCGAACACGAAGGATTGCGGGCAGCCATACTCCCCCAGCCCAACTGGCGCGATGACCTGCGAGACTTTAAGAAACTCGGTAAACCACGAATGTTCTTCGCCATCAGTAGTGGCATGGACTCTATGGTGAACCACTACACTGCCGCAAAAAGATTGCGCAGCGATGACGCTTTCACTCCCGGGAATAAGGCGGGATTCCGCCCAGATTACGCCACCTACACTTACGCCAAAATTTTAAAGAAGCTATACCCCGATGTACCGCTGTTAATTGGCGGGTTGGAATCTAGCCTGCGCCGGGTGACCCATTACGACTACTGGAGCGACAAATTAAAACCCAGCATTCTTTTTGAAACCCAGGCTGACATTCTGGTGTACGGTATGGGCGAAAAGCCCCTGAAAGAAATCGTACGGCTTCTGAAAAAGGGCGTACCCTTTTCAAGCCTGAATTCCGTACCGCAAACGGCCTACCTAGCCCCCAAAGAAAAAATCCCCACAAGCAAGCAGTGGGGAGACTTGCGCCTGTACAGTTACGAAGAGTGCTTGGCTAGCAAGCGCAACCAAATCGAGAACTGCCGCAAGGTGGACATTGAATGCAACAAGTGGTTCCAGCGTCGTATATTGCAAGACGTAGCGGAACAGACGGTGGTGATCAACCCCGCCTACCCACCGCTGGAATACGGGGAGTTGGATGAAAGCTTTGAATACCCCTACGCCCGTGAACCCCACCCCCGCTACAAGAAGCGCGGCAACGTGCCCGCCTTCGATATGATCAAGTTCAGTATCAACACCCACAGGGGATGTTTCGGCGGGTGCAGTTTCTGCGCCATCAACGCTCACCAGGGAAAGTTCATCGCCAGTCGGAGCCGTGAAAGTATTTTACGCGAAGTTGATCTGATTACCAAAATGGACGGTTTTGCCGGTACCATCACCGACCTGGGCGGCCCCAGCGCCAATATGTACAACATGCGGGGCCGTGACCAGAGCCGTTGTCAGAAATGCGCCAGGCCCAGCTGCCTCACGCCCAAGATCTGCGACAACATGGACACCCACCATAAGGAACTTCTGGAACTGTACCGAGAAGTGCGCAACCACCCCAAGGTAAAGCACCTGTTCATCGGGAGCGGCGTCCGCTACGACATGCTACTGCAAGAGACAAACGACAAAGAACTGCTTAAGGACCACGAGGAATACGCCCGGGAACTCATCGACTACCACGTAAGCGGACGCCTGAAGGTAGCCCCGGAGCACACCAGCGATGAAGTGTTGAAGCTTATGCGCAAGCCCAGCTTTACGCTGTTCCACAAGTTCAAGGAATTCTTCGATGACGAATGCAAGCGCATCGGCAAGCGCCAGCAGATAATACCTTACTTCATTAGTAGTCACCCCGGATGTACCGAGGCCGACATGGCGGAACTCGCGCTGGAGACAAAACAACTGGGGTTCCAGCTGGAACAGGTGCAGGACTTTACGCCTACACCCATGACCATCGCCACCGAGATGTTTTACTCCGAAATGACTCCCGACGGAAAACCGCTCTACGTAGCGAAAACGCCTGAGCAAAAGAAGAGCCAGCGCCAATTCTTCTTCTGGTACATTCCGGAGAACCGTCCGCAGATCCGCGCTACGCTGGAACGGCTCAAGCTGGGCAAAATCGGGCGCCTGCTTCTAAGCCGCTCCGCCAAGGCCGAAGGCAAGGAATTCTTCCCCAGCAAGGAGCGAGAGTCCAACGCCGAGTACCGCCAGCGGGAACAGCAGAAACGCAACAACCGCGCCGCCTCCATCATCCCCAAAAAGACAGGTGAAAAAGGACGTTGGGAAAATTCCGCGCGCAAGGAACGCCGGGCCGCACAGTTCGGCAACAAAGGGAACAAGCACCGCTAGGAGCGTGCTCGCACGCTCCACCACTCCTGACTTATCCTTTCCTGAACCACCGTAAAGCCGGCTTCTTCAAACCACTTGAGGATATAGTCCTTTTCGGTCAGGAGCTGTCCGGAAATCACCAGTTCGCCACCTTTGGCAAGCAGGTCCTCAATATCGTCCCGCAGAGGCCACAGTTCGCTTCGGATCATATTGCAGAGAATCACATCAAACTTGGTGTCGTCACCGAAGGCATCCAGAAATCCAAGCACGCAGTCACTTTCTCCAAAGCCGTTCCGTTCAAAGTTTTCGGCAATGCAGGGGATCGTCAGCGGGTCTATTTCGGTTCCTACCGCACGCTTCGCCCCTAGACGCCTAGCATACATAGCCAGAATGCCCGTGCCTGTACCGATATCCAACACCGTCTTACCCTTGAAATCGATGTTCTCCATCAAGGCGGCGCAACTGCTAGTGGTGTCGTGCTCACCTGTACCGAAAGCCGTCTTGGCTTCCAGTTCAAGCACTACAGCCTTTGGATCATCAGGCGTAAATTCTACCCAGGGTGGACGCACCCACAGGTGCGAGCTCACATGCACAGGCTCTGCGCGGTCGCGCCACCACTTGTCCCAATCCTTCGCAGGTTCCTCACTGAGCGTCCAACCATACTGCGGGAACTCCGCCACGATGCGGTCACGTTCCGCCTTGTCTCCTGTATAGAAACAAAAATCCGTACGGTCTTCCGCCTTCGGGTCCAGCTCTTCAAGAGTCGCCACACCTGCCTCGAAAAGCAGATAGCTAGCCAGCTCAAAGTCTTCGGCGGGGCAGTTCCCTTCCGCCTTGTACCATGTATCCGTCGTCTTCATAATCTCAACCGTCCATCACCAAGATAAAAAAAGAAGCCTCCCCAATTGGAGCGGCTTCTCTTAGTAAGTTCTATTGGTTTAAGAAATTACTTTTTGCAGCATTTCTTGCAAGCGGCCTTTTTAACACAAGCCTTGCGCGGGTCACCGGCATAGACAGCGGCCTTGCCCAGTTCTTCTTCGATGCGGAGGAGGCGGTTGTACTTGCAAACGCGGTCCGTACGGG
>CAMIWK010000092.1 GCA_946402415.1 uncultured Fibrobacter sp. | reverse complement strand
CGTAGAAGAGCTCCTGCCACTGGCGCACCATGCCCAGGTACTTGTTGTCCATCACGAAAATCTTGATAGGCAGCTTGTGGATGGCGGCTGTGGCCAGTTCCGCTTCCGTCATCTGGAATCCGCCGTCACCGCTGAAGCTGAGCACGGGCCAGCCGGTCTCGTTGCCGAAGGAGGCGCCGATGGCCGCTGGGAATCCAAAGCCCATGGTACCTGCACCACCGCTACTGTGCAGCTGACGCGGGTAGTTGATGTCAAAGAACTGCGCAACCCACATCTGGTGCTGACCCACGTCGGTAGTGACGATGGCCTTGCCGCCGGTAAGCTTGCTTGCCGTGGCAATCACATGCTGCATGCGGAGCCCGCCCTGCTTGGGGTAGGTGAGGGGGAACTTTTTCTTCCAGCTCTGACAGGTCTTCACCCAGTCAGCGGTGTCGAGCTTGTTCACCATGGGGATCAGTTGTTCCAAGACCAGCTTGGCGTCGCCGCAGAGGAACACATCGGGCTGCAAGACCTTGCCCTCTTCGGCAGGGTCGATATCCAGGTGCATCTTCACGGCGTCCTTGCAGAACACTTCCAGCTTACCGGTGATACGGTCGTCCCAGCGGCTGCCGATAGAGAAAATCAGGTCGCAGTCCAGCACGGCCTTGTTGGCGTACACCGTACCGTGCATGCCGAGCATCCCGAGAGAAAGCTCGTGGTCGGTGGGGAAGGCGCCCAGGCCAAGCATGGTGCAGCACACGGGAGCGTTCAGCTTTTCGGCCAGTTCGCGCACCTGGCGGCTAGCTCCGGAAATCATGGCGCCGTGGCCTACCAGCAAGAGGGGCTTCTTGGACTTTTTCAGGAATTCTGCTGCCTTCTCAACCGCCTGGATGGGGGCGTGGGTGGGAATCTTGTAACCCGGCAGGTCCATCTTGTCGGTGAAGGGGGCGGTGCAGGGGCCGGCGGTCACGTCTTTGGGCAGGTCAATCAGCACGGGACCCGGTCGGCCGCTGCGCGCGATGTGGAAGGCCTCTTTCATAATACGGGGAAGATCATTGGAATCCTTCACCAGGTAGGAATGCTTGACAGCAGCGAAAGTCATACCGCTGGTGTCGCATTCCTGGAAGGCGTCCTTACCCAGGTTCGGCGTGGTGGTCTGGGCGGCCAGCACCACGATGGGGCTGGAATCCATAAGGGCCGTGTAGATGCCGGTAAAAGTGTTGGTGGCGCCCGGACCGCTGGTCACCAGGGCAACGCCCACTTTTCCAGTTTGGCGGGCATAACCGTCGGCCATGTGTGTGGCTCCCTGCTCGTGGCGGGTCAGCACTACTTTAATATTAGAATCGAGAATTGCGTCGAACATGGGGATCGCAGATCCACCAGGATATCCGAAAATGGTATCGATTCCCTCTCTCTTGAGACACTCGATAATCACTTCGGCACCACTTAATGTCTTATTTGCCATAATAATCCTGAGTTAGAGTTTGGAAAATTTGAATAAGTTGATGAAAAATTAGCAGATTTTGTGGTAAACGGCAAGATATAGCTTCTAAAATTCTTGAAAAACTTGAATTTTTTGATAAAGTTTTAAATTTTGTAGTGCTTTTGACTATAAAAACGGCCTGATTTTTGTCAAAGTTTTATGAAATTGCGGTTTTTAGACTCTAAAATTTGTTGATTTCTGTATAAAGTAGATGAAAATGGCCGATTTAAATGAGAAAAATTTTAAATCTGGTGTGAAATGTGT
Source organism: uncultured Fibrobacter sp. (assembly GCA_946402415.1). Taxonomy (GTDB): domain Bacteria; phylum Fibrobacterota; class Fibrobacteria; order Fibrobacterales; family Fibrobacteraceae; genus Fibrobacter. Next base: position 4,862 of record CAMIWK010000092.1, on the reverse strand, counting down.
GGGTCCTCGCCTTCGCGAGGATGACATTGGTTAGAACACCGCACACTTCGCGCCTTACATTTTACATTTGACTCATTAATCTCTATATATGCTACGTATCGCACCTCGCATTAACCCTCGGTCCCTATTATGAAATACAAGAACCCTGACTTTATGTCCGCCGTTACCACTCCCATTGAGGGTGAAGTAGCCTTCCGCAACTATGCCACCTCCACTTTTGGCCCTAACACTATTATAGTGGGTATCGATGAAGTGGGTCGAGGCCCCTTGGCGGGTCCGGTGGTGGCTTGTGCTGCCGTACTCAGGTCCCCGGATATTTTGCCCGTACTTAATGATTCCAAGAAATTCACGCGGCCCAAGCGTGAGGCGATTTATGACAAAGTAAAAGATGCTTGCGAATGCTACGCCATCGCCAGTGCAAATGTTGAGGAAATTGACCGTTTGAACATCCTGGAGGCCGATTTCCTGGCTATGCGCCGGGCCTTGCAGGCTTTGGGTATGCCAGGTCTTGCCGAAACCGACCCCGAACTACCCGTGGAGGTTCGGGGAAGCTTTAAACCGAATTCTACCGTACTCGTGGCGGTTGATGGCAATCTTAAAATAAACGGTTTGGACCAGAGGTGCCAGTTCCCGGTGATAAAAGGGGATGGTTTGGTCGCTTCTATTTCTGCAGCCTCTATCCTAGCGAAAGTCTTCCGTGACCGCTATATGGACCAGTTGGCCCAGGAATATCCGGGTTATGGCTTCGAAAAGCATGCGGGCTATGGTACCAAAGCTCATTTGGATGCCATACGCAAGCTGGGCCGTTCGCCCGTGCATAGGAAATCGTTTCACCCGAAAGGGTTGGACTGATTAGGGGCCAAAATGTGATAGAAAACACTCTGGGAACAGAAAAAAGGGGATTTTAGGGTAATTCTGTCAAAAAACTTGCATGAAGTGGTCGTTATTTATATATTTCCGCGTGAATTTAATGCAAACTCTTTTATGAATGGAGAATCTATGAAGAAACTTGCAATGGTTATTTTCCTTGCCTCTATGGTCGGTGGAGCCTATGCTCAGGCCCCTGCCGCCCCTGCACCTGCACCGGCAGCCAAGACTGCCGCCGCTCCTGCGGCTGCTCCGGCCCCTGCCGCTGCGCCAGCCCCGGCCCCCGCCGCTGCACCAGCACCCGCGCCAGCCCCGGCCCCCGCCGCTGCCCCGGCCCCCGCCGCTGCTCCGGCCCCCGCCGCTCCGGCTGCTGCACCGATAGCCGAGGCTCCCGCTGCGGACCCCTGCGCCGTTGACTCTTTGGGCCAGCCGATCAACGCCGACGCTTGTGCTGCCGAACAGGCCCGCCAGCAGGCCGTCGCTGATTCTATCGCTGCCGCTGAAGAAGCCGCCCGTCAGCAAGCCATCGCCGATTCCATCGCCGCCGAACAGGCTCGCCAGCAGGCTATTGCCGATTCTATCGCTGCTGCTGAAGAGGCCCGCAAGCAGGCTGAAGCTGATTCTATCGCCGCCGCCGAGGCCGCTCAGAAGGCTGAAGCTGAAAAGGCCGCCGCCGCGGGTCGCTTCGCTCTCGGTATTACCGGATCTGCCGGTTTCGGTATGTTCAATGTCAAGTATGATGACAACCACTTTAAGGACTTCCCCTTTGCTCTCGGCGCAAGCGTCCTTCTTACTAAGGGTGTGGTCGGTGCCCGCCTGGCCGGTACCATGCAGTACAACCGCCTCTATGTGGGCGAATCCCGCAACCGCAGCGTGAACGAAGGTTACTGGCGTGCCGGTGCCGGCCTCTATGGTCGCTTTATGCCGAACAAGAAAGAAAACGGCCTTATTGTTGAACTGGGTGCATCTGCCGCCTGGGTCACTTCCGATGATATCGTGCTGTACCCCCATTCCTCCAAGATTAGCTCCGTGGTCTACAAGCCCCAGGCTCAGTACGATGTTGAACTGGGCTTTGGCTACGGAATCAACTTTGCCGGCATGGCCGGTGAAATAGGTATCTATGGCGCCTATGACATACTTGAGACTATGGAATTTACCAGTGAAACTGATGGCCGTGCATGGCATGTCGGTGCCCGTGCCAACTTCTGGATGCTTAACCTTTAACAGACAAGTTTATTAACAAAAAAACATAAAATACAATCACAAGGAGAATGTATGAAACATAAACTCTTGACTCTCGCCTCGGCTGCCGCGCTGCTCGCTGCTTGTAGCGACACTACGGTTTCCGATGCCAACGATGAAATCAAGGACAAAGCAACCGTGACGTTCATGGTTCTGGACAACAACACCATGCTTCCGCTGGAAAATGTGTCTGTCTATTACCGTCCCACAGATAAGACCAAGGAAACCGACTCTGCCGGTACGGTCATTTGGAAGGATGTCGAACTCGGTACGGATATCTATTGGGATTTCCAGAAAGAAGGCTACGCCAAGAAGCGTTTCAGCTACTCTTTTGACGATTTGATCCAGAACGACGTTGCTCGTGTGAAGGACCTGCATCCTGAAGTCACCATGTACAAGCTTGGTGTGAATATTCAGGGTAAGTTCTACTACACCGATGTTGAAACTGGCAACTATTTTCCCGCTGCCAACGTGAAGGTCTACGCAAAGTACACCGGCGACGCCGAAATCTACCCGAACGAAGTCTACACCACGACCAAGGAAGATGGTTCTTATGAATTCAAGAACATGGCTTCTGACGTGGAAATCACCGTTAGCGGTGAACGCTTCACTCTGGAAGGCACCAACATCGTCTATGACGAGACTGTCATTGACGTGTTCACCCAGCGCAAGGGCGAAGCCAAGGAAGTCATCAAGGAACTCGACCCCAAGGCCGCTTCGGTTCTTGGACTTACCCCGGTCCTCCTTTCTTCCAACCTGAAGAAGATCGACTCCACTACTGCTTTGCAGTTGACCTTCTCCGAAGAACTGGAAAAGGACTCCGTGAAGACGACCCAGGTCTATGTTGAAAACGCCGCTGGCAAGAAGGTTGCCGTGGTGGTGTCCTATGATGAATCCGAGAAGAAGGTGACTGTCAAGCCGGCTTCTGGCAAGTGGGTCGATGGAAACGACTACAAGGTCAAGTTCAGCGTCTGGACTAAGGCTGCCCTTGAGGACCAGGATGCCGATGGTTTCCGCGACTTCTCCGTGGGTACCGTGAAGATTCCGGGCAAGGCCGAGAACGTGAGACTCGACACTGCCAAGAACAAGGATGTGGTGCTCAGCTTCTTTGGTGAACGCTCCTATGATACTCGTAATGACACGATTAATTATAATGCCAATATCAACCTGATTTGGAAGGAAGTGACCAAGGGTATCAAGGGCTACAATGTCTATGTCAAGGGCGATAATGCTGAAAATGCCGACTTTGTGAAGGTTAAGGAATTGGGTGCTGCTTCTCACTCTACTTCCATTGATGTCGCAGCCTTCTTGAACGACGATACCAACCTGAAGTATCCGATTAGCAACAAGGAAGTGAAGACAGTGCAGATTATCGTGCTGCCCTTTAGCTCTGCTGGTGAATCTATTGCCTCCAGCGCCGATGTGATTACGGTCAAGGTGGCCGATCTTGCCAAGAAGAAGGTGGAAACCTATGAAAAGGCCACCATCAAGAATATCGATTCGTTTACTCCGACGGGATATGTTTGTGACGTTGCCGATATTGCACCGTATGCAGCAGGCTGTGCAACGACAACAGACCGTACAGCTATGAAGAACAAGTATTTCGCCATTTCATATCAGATTAAGTTCACTGCCAAGGATAACGATGGTGCTGCAGGATATCTCACTTATTACAAGAACGGAAATAAGTGGGTCAAGGTAAGTTCTGGCACCTCGACGACAGTGGTTGTTGCTCCTAATTCTGTGGAGGATGGTCCTTTTGAGAAGGCTCTTGACTATAGTGATGATAAGAATCTCAGCAAGTATGCTGAATTCGCTATCGTTCCCTACTTCAATACTCCTGGTGGTGGCGTGATTTCTGCTACTTCTATTGGTAGCACGGGATCTGTTTCCAGGAAGATTGACGTCCTTCTTGACAATCTCTAATAAGTTGATTTAATTGGAATCATTTTCAAAAGGCTGGATCCTTCGGGATCCGGCCTTTTTTCTATATTGTTCGCAACGATTTTACCTGGAGGTTCTTTTGAACAATTCCATCCCGTTAGTGCAAATGGTGTTGCAGTCCGACATTGCAACTATTGTGGTCCTTTGCATATTGGCCATTATGTCCCTGGGTTCCTGGGGAATTATCATTGTCAAGTACATTACCTACCTCAAGAGTAAGCATGCTAACGCGGAATTCTTCCGCAAGTTCAATACGGTGACCCAGTTTGTAGAGCTGCAGGAGCTTTGCGAGAAGGCCGAAGACAGTGCCCTTCGCAGGCTTACCGCTGAGGTGCTGAAAGAGGCTTCCAAATTCAGTAACTTCGTGAGTTACGATTCCATCCAGCACCGAGCCTCCCTTTTGGAAGACACTATCCAGCGTTCCATCGAAGGTCTCCGCCTTACCGAAGACAAGTACCTGAGTTTTTTGGCCACCAGCTCTAACCTGGCTCCGTTCTTTGGACTTTTGGGAACGGTGTGGGGTATTATGATTGCTTTTTTCCAGATTGGCCAGCATGGCTCTGCCGACTTGAGCGTGGTGGCTCCCGGTATCGCCATGGCCTTGATTACTACGGTGGGCGGCCTTGTAGTGGCTATTCCTGCTTCTGCAGGCTACAATTACTTTACCAGCTGTAACGGCCAGAACGAAATTTCCTATTTCAACTTTGGTTCTCAGGTGCTGAGCTTGTTCAAGCGTGGCGACCTGCTTGCTCTTGAAGAAGTCGCCGGCTAGGAGGCCTAGGTGAAGCGTAGCCGCGGAAAAGAACTGA
>CAMIWK010000091.1 GCA_946402415.1 uncultured Fibrobacter sp. | reverse complement strand
TGGGCATTACCGCCCACCTGCGCGAAGACAAGCGCCACATCCAGGACCGCGATATACGCCTGTTGCGCGGGATGGTCACTACCAAGCTGAACCTGAAAATCTCCCCCACGTCGGAAATGCTGCAGTTCGCCACCAACGTCCAGCCGGACATGGTGACCCTGGTTCAGGAAAACCGGCAAGAGATCACCATCGAAGGTGGTCTCAACGTAGCCGCCAAGGTAGATGAGCTTTCCAAGTTCGTGATGACTCTGAAGAACAACGACATCGCCGTAAGCGTGTTCATCGATCCGGAAACGGACCAGGTGAAGGCCGCCAAGAAAATCGGTGCCGACTTCGTGGAATTCAATACCGGTAAGTACGCTACCGCTTGCGAGCTAGGAAGCCTGCAAGAAGTAGACCGCGAGATTTCTGCCATCGAGGACATGACTATGCTGGCCCGCAAATACGGGTTACGAGTCTTGGCCGGTCACGGACTGAACTACCGCAACGTAGCCTCCATCGCCGCCATCGAGGGAATCGAGGAGCTGAACATCGGGCACAGCATTGTGGCCCGCAGCGTATTCGTGGGTATGGAAAAAGCCGTGAAGGAAATGCTGGATATTATCCGCGGATAGCTTCGCTATTAGTTACTAGATACTAGTTAGTAGTTACTAGTATCTTGCAGAGTTCAAGACATTTATATCAATTCAGCAATAAAAAAACTATTCACTAGCATTTTCTAGTAACTAGTAACTCAGAACTCAGAACTAATAGTCTATATACTTTACATCGTGAAGCACTAGACCCTGAGGCGGTGCCCAGGTGCGTTCGCCCTTGAAATTTTTCTCAAAGATGGATTGAACCGTTCCAGCGGGGTAACGGCCCCGGCCCACGTCGAAAAGGGTCCCTACCATAGCGCGGACCTGGCGGTGCAAGAACCGGTTTCCCTTGATGTGGAAGATTACGGTCCAGTCGTTCACACGTTCCAACCTGAATTCGGTCAGCGTACAAAGCGTGGACTTGCCGTCGTTCCTGGGAATGCAGAAATCGATAAAGTCGTGTTCTCCCAAGAAGGAGCTGGCCTCTCGTTCCATCAAGTCCAGGTCCAGGTTCAGGGAACCGCATTCCCAGCCGTATTCCCGCATAAGTGCCACCGGCCTCGTGAAAATCGTGTACTGGTAATACCGGTAAAGAGCGTCATAACGAGCGTTGAAATCATCGCTGCACGGTTGCAAATCACGAACCCGGATAAGCCTCTTGGTAAGGCCGTTTACCGAACGTTCCGTCTTGCGTAAGTCCAGTTCGCCATCGTAATCGAAGTGGGCGCACTGTCCGCGAGCATGAACCCCTGTATCGGTACGGCCCGAACCCACTATGTGGATAGGAGAACGGAGCGCTATGGAAAGCGCCTCTTCCAGTGCGGACTGTACGGTAACAAATTTCTGCTTGCCCGCCTCGTTCTGGACCTGCCACCCGTAAAAGGCACTGCCCAGGTATTCGCAACGGAAGCGGTAGCGCATGGGCGAAAAACCCCTTATTCCATGGCGCTCTTGATTACAGCTTCCACCTGTTCCTGAGGAATCTTCAGCTGGGTCGCGATGGCGGAAGCAGGGAATCCACGGCGGGACATCTGCAATATCTTGCTCTTTTCGGTAAGTTCCTTATCGAAACGGCTGGTCTCCAGGGGGTTGCTTCCCTGAAGGTTCGGATTGCCAGTCACGTTGTGGCTCTGGGCACGAAGTTTCATGGTCCTATCGCGAGAAAGACCGCGGGGAGCCCGCAGGACATCGGAAAGGGACTGTATAGCCGAAGTGATTCGCTCCCTGGCAGTCGGCCTAAGCTGTGGACGCTTGCCCAAATCCGAAATCAGAACCTTATTTTCAGGGTTGCCGTTCTCATCTTCGAAAGCGACCTTCGTTTCCTTGGCCTCAGCAAACTCATCGGCCTCTTCGATGATGGAATGCTTGGGTGCCCGCGGACGGGGAGCAATGGTGGGATCGTTCTCATAGCCGTTCTTTGGCTCGCGGAAACGGTTTTCAGCCTTCAGGGCTTCCATCCTCTGGGTCAGGACCTTCTTGCGATGGCTAAGCGCCGCCAGAAGGACAATACACAGCAAAACGGCAAGGGCACCTCCGACAACCCACACCAAAGCCGACTTTGAAATTCCGGCAACCGCTTTCTCGGATTCCGGAGAATCCTCGGCAGGAGTTTTCTGACGCAAGGCGTTCAGGTCCTGCCAGGCCACATCTAGGTCGTTACGGATGGCGAGTTGTGCGTCCGCGTTGTCACGAGCCTCCCACAAGGCCACTTCCAGGGAATCAATCTTCCCGCGGGCCTGAAGGTAGGCGTTGGCATCAAAAGAAGACCGTCCAGAAGAAAAGTCCGAAAGCAAATAAAGGAGCACTCCGGCACACAGGAACAATAGGACTACGGGGACGATAATTTTTTTCATGCTTAAAATTTATAAAAAATCAGGCCTGCTTATTTAGCGCCTCGGCCATAACCACCCGATTTCCACCATTGGCGCTGGCGAGTTGCATAGACGCCTCAGCAGTGGCAATCAGGGTTTGGACATCGATGGCGTGGACCGGCATCACCGAGACTCCGATACTCAACGACGTTTTCAGAATCCCGTCACCATAGGCCACCTGGAGCTGCGAGATTTCGTGGCGAATCTTCTCGGCACGTTCCTTAGTAATCTTGTAGTCGGCACCGGGCAATATCACGCAGAACACATCACCCTTGTAGCGGCAAGGAACATCCTCGTTCCGAATATAGCCGGGCAGGCGCTGCCCTACCTCCCAAAGCATCTGCTCCACCGCGTGGCGGCCCCGCTTTTCCTGAAGTTGGGGAATCTCGTCGGGATAGAGCATGATAATGCCTATGGGCGTCTTGTGACGTGTAGCGGAGAAAATTTCTCGACGGAGGGATTCCTCCATATAGCGTTTGTTGAAAAGCCCAGTCAGGTTGTCGCGAATGCTGTGCTGTTGGAACCGGATGTTCAAATTCTGATTGGCCACGTATAGTCCGAAGGTGGCCGAAACAATGCTGACCTTTGCCTTCCAGAAATCGATGTCCTCCCCTTCGGGAAGTTCATCCACCTGAATACAGAGCGTACCGAAATGTTCTTCTAGCCCCTCTATGGGCGCGCAGAAGGCAACTCCCTGATTATGGTAGCGCAAATGCGTACAGCCCGCAGTAGCCTTGTCTTCGGAGTAGTCGTTCACCACGATTTCGCCCAGATTGAAACTCGCGCATTCCGCAGGCATCATGGTATCGTCGCTAATCACGTAATCACCGAAAGAGAAAATCTTGTGCATCTCGGACTGGGCATCGCCATACATATAGAGGACTCCTGCCGCACCTGGGAAAAGCTTGGGCAGAACCTTTTCCAACACATTGACCACTTCGGAGAAGGGGCGATTCCGGAGAATTTCCCTGCAGAAATCATTCCAGTCCGAAAGTGGGAAAATCTCCTTGACCTGAGCAGGTAATTCTGGCGCAGCCGTTTCGGCAGCAGATTCTTCGGTAACAGGCTCTTCAGCGGGCGTATCCGAAGCCACTACAGGGATTAGCTCCGTAACCGGGCGGGATTCGGATGACCCGGATTGGTCATCTTCACTATCCTGAACAGCCCGTTTAGCCACAACGTAAAAGATATAACCGAGAACAGCGCCCCAGACGCCAACAAAGAGAAACTTTCCCCCTGTAGCAAGAGCCTCTTCGGGAGCCAAAAAGCAAAGGACAACCCCTGCCACAAAAGCCAAAAGCCAAACGAAGTAATAAAGAATGCTCATATTAAACAATTTACGAAAAGTCCGAGGCTTAAGGCAACAGGACCCCTAAAAAAACACAAAAATACGATATATCATAGACCCTATCGGTCGTGCTTCGCACTTTCTCCAGGGTGGCAAAATCCAGAATGTGGAGTGTAGAATGGTTGCTCAACGTCATCCTAGGCCCAGGAACTGAAGGCGATAGGGGACGGGATCCAGATCGTAAGATGTGGAATGAGAGTCTTTATTTTCTAGATTATAGATTCAATGACCATCCTCGAAAAAATAGCCTTGGCTCTGCCTGCCGTAGAATCCCCCGCTAGGTTATACGACCGCACGGCTCTGAAAGCAAGCTTGGAATTCTTCTAAAGAACCATGCTCTCGCCACCACCCCTCGCTGTACGCGAGGGGCTTTGTGGCTCACGGCGTAACGAGCGGGGGATTTGCTAAATTTTTGACAATGACAATTTTAGAGAAAATAGCTTTAGCTTTACCAGCAGTGGAATCCCCCGCTAGGTTATACGACCGCACGGCTCTGAAAGCAAGCTTGGAATTCTTCTAAAGAACCATGCTCTCGCCACCACCCCTCGCTGTACGCGAGGGGCTTTGTGGCTCACGGCGTAACGAGCGGGGGATTTGCTAAATTTTTGGCGATGACAATTTTAGAGAAAATAGCTTTAGCTTTACCAGCAGTGGAATCCCCCGCTCGTTACATGGGCGGCGAGGCTAACAGCGTGGTGAAGGACCACAGCCAGATGTTCTGCCGTATGGCATTTGTCTTTCCGGACACTTACGAAATAGGCATGAGCAACAACGGCATCCGCATTTTGTACCACGTGATCAACCGTGAGCCGGACTTGCTGTGCGAAGTCTCCTTTGCGCCTTGGGACGACATGGCCGCAGAAATGAAGAAGTACGACATTCCGCTGTACAGTTATGCGACCTACACGCCGGTGCGAGATTTCGAGGTAGTGGGTATGACTCTCCAGACGGAGCTGAACTTTACCAACGTGCCCTACGTGCTGGAACTGGCCCGCATTCCCGCGTGGCAGAAGAACCGGCAAGAAAACGACCCAATCGTTGTGGCGGGTGGACCTTCCATGGCGAACCCCGAACCCGTCGCCGATTTCTTTGACGCCTTCATGATAGGCGACGGGGAAAAAGTCATGATTGACTTTTTGCGGTGCGTAGGCGAGGGCCGTAAAGCGGGCCTGAGTCGCGCCGAAATTCTCGAAAATTTGTCCAAGATTGACGGCGTGTATGTGCCGAGTTTACGCCCGGTTGTCAAAAATGAATTCGGCGTGATTGTGCCGGCGGAACCAGCCGCCGGCGCCTACGCCACCACCAACGGGGTTCGCCGTCTGTTCATTCCGGTCATGGACCCCAAGGACTACCCCGTCAAGAATCTGATTGCCAACATGCAGCTGGTGCATAACCGCTTTAGCGTAGAGGTCATGCGTGGTTGTGCCCAAGGGTGCCGCTTTTGCCAGGCGGGCATCTGGTACCGCCCTTGCCGTGAGCTGAACCCCGACGACGTTCTGGACATTGCAAAGGCCGGAATCCAGGCCACCGGCGAGCGGGAACTGGGACTACTCTCCCTTTCTACCGCCGACTACAAACCGGTGGAGGCCCTCACCGACTCTATCATCGACGATCCGTTCTTCGACACCGTAGACGTAAGCCTCCCCAGCATCCGCGTGAACAGTTTCGGTCAGACCCTTGCCGGTAAAATTGCCGCATTAAAGGGAGGCCGCAGCGCCACCTTCGCCCCGGAAACAGGTTCTGAACGTATCCGCAAGATGATCAACAAGACCATCAGCGACCAGGACATGTACGATGCAGCCGAACACGCCTTCAGTAGCGGGTTCAACAAGATCAAGCTCTACACCATGATCGGGTTCCCTACCGAAAACGAAGAGGATATGCAGGCCTTCTGTGACCTCATCTTTAATCTCGTTAAGATAGGGCGCAAATATAATAGAGGAATCCAGATAGCGGTCAGTATCGGGATTCTCATTCCCAAGTCATTTACAGGGCTCCAGTGGGCCCCCTTTATGGACAAGGAGACGGCCCTTGGGCATATCCGCTTTGTGCGGGAGAAATTCTTCAAACACCCCAACGTGAAAATCAACTGGGCCGCTTGGGAAACGAGTTTTTTGGAAGCCATCTACAGCCGTGGCGACCGCAGCCTCGCCCCCGTCATCTACGAGGCCTACAAGCAGGGAATCATCTTCGAGAGCGACAGCTACCGGTTCGACTTTGCCAAGTGGGAAGCGGTCTGGCAAAAGACAGGCTACGACACCAGCTGGGTATACCGTGAACGCGAGAAGGACGAGGTGTTCCCCTGGGACTTTATCCACGCCGGCACCACCAAGCAGTACCTGCGTCGGGAATGGGAAAAGGCCTTTGACCCGAACAGCGAACCTGTGCCCAACTGCAAGTGGGGCGACTGCCAAAAGTGCGGCATACCGGGATTCGGAGCCGAAATCAAGCTGGCCGACGACCCCGTACGCCACAAGGCCCCCAGCCGCACTCCCGAAGAAATCAAGAAACTGGTGGCCGAACGCCGACCGAAAAAGACGGAAAGTTTCAAGTACAAGATTACCTTCAAAAAGACCGGACTCAGCAGGTTCCTCCCCCACCACAACATGCTCAGTTTCTTCGAGCGCACCTTCTTGTGCGCAGGCATTCCAGTGAAGTTCAGCGAGGGGTTCAGCCCCAAGCCGAAAATCGTGAACATGGGGGCGCTCCCCCTCGGCATGGAGACCTACTGCGAGCTGATTAGTGTTGAGCTTCTGAAGCCTCTGGACCTGAGTCCCGAAAACCTGCCAAGCCTGATGGCGGAGCTGAGCAGGCCGTTCCCCCGTGGCATGGAGGTCGTGAATATAGAACCCCTGCAGGAGAAGCTTTCCAAGCATTTCCCCAAGTCTATGACCTACCGCTACAAGCCCGAAACCATTCCCGCCGACCTGATGGAACGGTTCGAAAGCAAGACCTTCCCCACCGT
>CAMIWK010000090.1 GCA_946402415.1 uncultured Fibrobacter sp. | reverse complement strand
ATTTGCGACAAATACCGGGCTCTATGTTAGAGTCCGCGCCACCAACGACGGTTCAGGGTTGCACATGTCACAAAATTCATCATAGCCCAAAAATATCAAACAAATGAACGGATGGCAAGGGGTAGTCCCGAAAAAAAAGATTTTTTACCGTAAACCCCTCATATATATTACATGTTACTCGGCAGCCTGCTCCGCACCAGCTTTCTCAGCCTTGGCAGTGTCGGCAACAGCCGCGCTTGAATCGGCTGCAGCCGCTACCTCGAGCTTGGCGATTTTGTCCCAGTCTTCCTTGTCGTAGTTCCGGAGGAACATAGCACCCTGGTAGCCACGCAGGATTTCTACCGCCTTGGCGGTATCTCTTGTGGATAGCGCGAACTTGGCATCTTCCAGCACATCCTTTTGGGCGTTCCTCTTGTCCAGGATTTCACCCATGCGGTTCTGGCGGAGTACTTCCATAGTGTCGCTGACGAACCCAAGGTCCCAAGTACTGTCGAAGCAGGCTTCCGCTTCCAGATACTTCTCGGGGGCTTCTGCTGCGGCGTCGTAAAGAGCGTTGCAGCGGGCGAAGGTCTCGGCACTTGATGCTTTGGAGTGCTGGTAATACTGGTAGCCGCCCACAATCAAGCCGATAATCACCAGCAGGAACAATCCGTCCTGCCAGCCCATAATAGGGCCGGTGGGCATCTTGGGCCGTCCGTTGACGGTCTCGCCGGCTTCGAGTTTCTCTTCTGCTTCATCAAAGGGGCTTTTCCCGTTTAGAAAACTGAGCATGTCTTAACCTACTTTTTGGAAATAGCGTCAAAGACGCGTGCGTATAAATAAATCTGTTTTACGAGACTGGCAAAGCCGTTGCTCCGGGTGGGGGAGAGCCCCACGTTGAGGCCGATATCCCTGAAAAATTCCGGGTCTACAGACAAGATGGCGGCGGGAGTTTGGTCGTTGTAAATCTGGAGTGCCAGCGCACCTAGTCCGCGGCTGATCAGCGGATTGGTAGTACCGCCTTCCACGTCCATCTCGAAATGGATGGTCTCTCCATTGAAGCTTGGCACCAGGTACATGGTAGAGGCGCACCCCTGGATGATAAACTTTTCCGCTTTCAGGGCAGGGTCCATTCCCTTGTGGTTGCGGGCAAGCCCAAGCAAGAATTCCCACTTGCCGTCGGCATCCTTGAAGCTGGAAAAGGTCTTCCGCAGGGATTCTTGACGCTCTTGTATGGATTCTGGCATGGTGTGTGACCTTAACGCAGGAACGAACGCATCTTCCAGATAACGGCAGGGCAAGACCAGAGTACGTTCCAGAAGATGCGGATCAGGGTCTGCTTTTCGCGGGGCAACCTGGAAAGCCGCTTGGCGGCCTTGTCGAACTGCTCATCGGTAATGCTGTTGAAACCGGCCTTGGCGTTGGCGATTTGCTGGTGACTCTTGCCCAGGGCCTTCATCCAGCGGGCGAGAGCGGATGCTTCGATAGCTTCGCGATTCTCGCCGCTATCCTTAAGCCACCGGTCTACGGCTTCGGCGGCGATTTTACCGCTAAGCAGGGATTCCACGATGCCGGACCGGCTGATGGGGTTCACGCAGCTGGCGGCGTCTCCGGCCTTGAAGAGCCCGCACTTGGCGAGGGGCTTGTCGGACTGGCCGCAGGCGATCATTCCGCCGTAGACGGCCTTCACCGTCGCGGTCGGGTAGTTCTTCGCGATAAAATTCATGAGCTTCTGGCGCAGGGGTTCGCCGTGTTTCACGGTCTTGCCCAGTACAAACCCGATGTTCACTTCCTTGCCGTCACGGGGGAAAATCCAGCCGTAACCGTCCTGGAATTCGCTGCCGAAGAACAGCTCTATGTGTTCGGGGCTGTGCTTTATACCATCTGCTACAGCGAAAATACCAGATTCCAGATCCATGTCGCCGGATTCGATACCTTCAAGACAGGGGATGTTTCGGGTAAGCCTGCATCCCGGGCCCGAGGCATCGATGATGGTCTTGGCAGAAAGGGTAGCAAGATCATCCCCCTGGGACACCTGGACATTCCAGCCCGACTCGGTCCTTTCCAGCTTGTGGATAAGGGTGTCGAAATGGCATTCCACCCCGTGGTTGCTGGCGGCGTCGGCGATGCTCTTGTGGAATGTCGCCCTGTTGAGAATCAGCCCGCAATTCTTGCTGTAGAATTCGGCTCGGTACTTGCTGGGCGAGGTAAAGTAGATGCCCGAAAGCCGGCCCCTTACGAAGGTGGGGTCGATGGGCCAAAGGGCGGCAAGCCTGTCGGCAGAAACAGCTTCTGCACAGAATATCGGCTCCTTCCAGGGCTCCTTCTTGTCGAGAAGCAGAACCCGTCTGGCAGTGCCGGTCAACCGCCCTAAGGTGCAGGCCGCCATCAGCCCTGCGGGACCAGCCCCGCAGATAATGGTATCATACTCTTTTTGAGCGAAATTTGACATTTTCAAGGCAAAAAATAGCATTGTTTTACAATTTACTTGTGTATATTTGATTTTTTTTATTTATTTTAGGGGTATCCGTTATTTGGATTTCCATAAAGGGAACGTGTATATGAATATGATGAAAATTTCAAAGTTTGGCCTTTGCCTGGTAGGTGCTCTTGCTATGAGCGGTTTTGCTCAGGGCGACTACTCCGGCAAGGATCTTAACATCTCTTTCCGCGACAAGCGTATTGACGGTTTTAACTTCAGCAACGCCAAGGCGATCAAGAACGTCACTGACTTCCAGCGTGCTGCGGGCGAAAAGCCGAATTTCAAGGGCGCGAACCTCTCCGGCGTGTCCTTCCAGAACGCTGTGATTAGCGAAGCGAATTTTAATAACGCCGTTCTCAAGGGCGTGGTTATTAGCGGTGCCGACATTCGCGCATCCGATTTCAAGGGTGCCGATATGGAAGAGGCCAACCTCTACCGCGCAACGCTCCTGGATAGCCAGTTCCCCCAGACCAACCTGAAAAACGCCCGTCTGGACCTGATGAAGGTTTCCGAAGAAACTGACTTCAGCAAGTCGGACCTGACCATGGCGTCCGTGAACGAAGTGGACCTTACCAAGGCCGATTTCTCCAAGGCGAACCTCACCAATACCAACTTTGCCCGTTCCCTGATGGCTAACAGCGACTTCCGCAAGGCCACCTTGAACCACACGGACTTTACGGGTTGTAACCTGATTGCCGCAAACTTCAAGGGTACCGACCTGGTGGATGTGAACTTTGCCAAGGCCGGTCTTTCCCAGGCCGAGTTCGGCGGTGCAGAATTCAAGAACGTGAACCTGCAGGACGCCGACCTTTCCCTGACGACCTTTAACGACGTGGACCTGTCCAAGACCCAGCTCCAGCGTGCCAAGTTCGCCCAGTCCACTGTGAAGAACATGGAATTCGCCAAGCAGGACCTTTCTGGCGTGGTGTTCGACAAGGGCAACGTGTCCAAGAGCAATTTCGAGAAGGCCAAGCTCGACAAGGCCTCCTTCTACGATGCCTCTGTGGAAAAGGACATCTTCAAGGAAGCCGAACTGATGAAGAGCGTCTTTGACGGTGCCTACATCTTCAAGACCATCTTCGACAAGGCTGACCTCACCAAGAGCAACTTTGCCAACGCCACTATCGAACGTTCCGACTTCCAGCTGGCCCAGATGTCTGGTACCACCTTCGCCGGTGCAAAGCTCATCAAGGTGAGCTTCCTGAACGCGAACCTCCAGGGTATCAAGATCGACGCCGATACCAAGATGGAAGACGTGGACTTCTCCGGTGCCGACCTGAGCAACGCGAAGATTGAAAAGTTCACCGCTAAGCGCGTCATCTACGACAACAAGACCAAGTTCCCCAGCGGTTTCGACCCCCGTCAGTTCGGCTTCACCAAGCCCGGTGAAAAGGCTGCCGAAGTGGTGGTGAACAAGAAGCAGGGTGACAAGGTTGCCGAAGACGCTATGCCCAAGAAGAAGAAAAAGAAAAAGAAAAAATCTTCTGCTTACGACGACGAGTAATTTCCCTTTATAACGGATTTGGAACCTCGCCTTTTGGCGAGGTTTCTTTTATGGAGGCAAAATCGTTCCTCGGGGAATGGACTCACGATTGGTTTTGTGCGGTTATTAGTAGATTAGAGAGAGTATTTAAAGGGAGGGGTTATGAAAAAGATTCTGGTACTGGGGGCGATACTGTCTCTTGTCCTGTGGGGTTGTTCAGATGATTCTTCTTCTGTAGATGCCGACCACGAAGGTCTGGCCGCATCCTCTTCAGCTGCCGCGACGGAAGAATCCGACGATGGTGATGAACCTGAACCGATTGAAGCGCCCCAGCCTGAGTCCAACGGCTCTGCAGCGTCTTCGGAATCCAGGGAGGTGTTTGGGCAGGCACTAGGCTACAATCTCGAATGCGTTAAGGAGTACGAAGAAAGTGGCAAGTCGGATGTCGCTTCCACGACGGCATCGCTTGTCGTGGAAGACGATTCGGTTTTTGTCCAGGTGGAACGCCTGATGATGCAATGCGCCCTTGTTGTTACCGGAGTGGAGATGAAACTCTCTGGAGACACCCTTTACCCCAAAATTGAAGTGGACGAATCTGCACCCCAGGCCAACTGCCTTTGCCCCACGAGGCTTTCTTTTACGCTGGCTAAGGATTTTTCTTCGGGTCGGTTTATTACGATTTCGGGTAGGACATTCCCACTGAGCAGGGCGAGTTCTGAGTCCTCTGAAATCCCGAAGTCCGGCTTCCTTCGGGGCGAGTGCAAGAACGATGTCTTGGCAAAGACTGCCGCTGTCACAGGCGAAGCCATTCTGGAACGCACAACCCGTGGAGAACCGTATATCGATATTAGCGGAGTGTATGATTATTGCGATCTTGATGCTGAAATTTCCCAGACGCGAAGCGGTGACACCCTGTTTGTGGAATACGCTAATATGGGGGCCGTTTCCAAGTGCATATGCAAGTTTGATTATCACCGGATTTTCATTGATGAGAAAAATACAGATGCTCTTTTTGTTTCTTTCAAAGAGGGACTGTATAGGATTGTTTCCTTGACGGTGGATTGATTTACAAAAAAGGAGAAGAAATGAAAAAGATTCTTGTATGTGGCGCGGCCCTGTCGCTAATGCTCTTGGCCTGTGGGGACGACTCGTCCTCGACAGGAACGGAGTACGGCAATGACGAAGTTACTTCTTCGGATGCGAAAAACCAGCCCACGTCTGACAAAACTCCGGAATCCAGTGACGAGGAGATCCTGTCATCAAGCATAGCCGCAAGTTCTTCGTCGGGTGAACTAGAAAGTTCATCTTCTAGCATCCCGGAATCTAGCGAAAGCGTTTCAAGTTCCAGTGGGACGGTCTCCAGTTCTAGCGAAGGCGTCCCGGGTTCCAGCGAAACGGTGTCTGGGTCCAGTACGTCTGAGGAGTCGTCTTCTTCGACCTCTGAGCTTCCGAAGCAGGTGGTGGACAATATGAGCGGTTCCTGCCAGAACAGCAATTCGTCGGATGACCCCTTGCTGGACGGAGCTTCCGTCGGCGGTGATCAGGCCCTTCCGCCGGTGGCCTATATGACTGTCAAAAACGATTCTGCAACATACCTTGTAGAAAATGTGATGATGGCTTGCGACCAGATTAGTGGATTTGCCGGGATGATAGAACAGTTGCGCACGCCAACCCTTGAAGTGACTATGGACGGTACGACGATGCATGTAAAGCCCCTAGTAGAAAACGCTTCGTCAAGCTCCAGTTGCATCTGTCATGCACAATTTGCATTCTCGATAAGGTTGGATTCTCCCTTTGCCAGTGCTACCCTTCTAGTTCTTGATGACAAGAACAATGTGAGCAACAAGATGAGAATCGTTACGATGACGGAATAAGAAAAAGGGCGCTCCAAACGGAGCGCCTGTTTTAATATTGGTCCTGCGCTTGATTGACAGAATCTAGCGCGAACGGTCTTATAGCAAAGCAAACACCATGCCGGGACGGAAGTACTTACCAGCAGTATACTTCAGAGCCGTGCTGTGGAGCAGCATGAACAGCGCGCTTACTTCAACCTTGTTGGCCTTGGCGATGCTGCCGAATGCCTTGGTGAAGGCGGGCAGGTTGCGCGGGAGCTTCGGGCTGATGCGGCTGTCGGCAAGGAGGGCGCCCTTCTTCAGGAGTTCCTTGTGCATCTTCTCGGCGGCGGTGGCGCTAAGGCCGAAGGCCTTCACGAGTGCTTCCGGGTGCAGGCGGCAGGAACCGTTGAATCCTTCCGGTGCGGCGAACGGGATGCGGGCTTCTTCGTAGAGGTTGCGGATCATGGAATCGCCCATGTCGGCTGCCTGCTTTTCGAGGCCGTGGTGCATCATGGCGCACATGATGCTGTACTGGATACCGATCCACACATCGTGAGCCTGGAAGTTGAATTCGTCCAGCGGAGAGCCATCCTTACGGACAAGGTTTGCGGCGCCGATGAGCGGGCTGTTGGCCTTGTAGTTCGTGTTGAATACACGGAGCAGGTTGGCCTTGGCCTTCTTCTCGTCGCTGATGGGCTTGAGGCCGAGCAGACGGAGGTACGTGTCGGCGAGCATCGTGTCGGCGAAGACGTCATCGCAGTCGTTAGCAATCTTTGCGTTCCAGCTGGCGGTAAAGGCTTCCTTGCACTGGGCGGTGAGCCATGCCTTCTTGAGGCCGCGGAGTTCGTTCTTGGAAAGTTCCACGTCGCTCGGGATAACGCCTGCGTTCAGCCATTCGTTGATGGTCTTGAGGGCGGCCTTCACGTTGTTGCCGTCGATGGCAAGCGTTTCCTTGATGGCGTCGGCGAGTTGCGGGAGCTTGTCCGCCACAACGTCCTTTGCTTCCATCGGGG
>CAMIWK010000089.1 GCA_946402415.1 uncultured Fibrobacter sp. | reverse complement strand
TTGCCGTTTACCGCCATCTCGACCTTGAACCCGAGACTTTCGAGAATAATCTTTGCAAGCTCGCGATTCACTTCCATGTCTTCTACCAGCAATAGGCGCATATTCGTGAAATCCGCCCTGGCCGCGATGGAGATATTGCGCTTGCCACTTTCGGGAACCTCCGTGCCGCTCGCCATCTTCAGTTCCACGTTCACGAAGAATTCCGTCCCCTTGCCGACTGTCGATTCAAACTTGATTGTCCCGCCCATCAACTTCACGACGTTCTTTGCAATGGCAAGCCCGAGGCCCGTACCCTGCACTCCGCTGATAGTCGAGACGCGCTCCCGCTCGAAGGCATCGAACACGCGGTCTGCAAACTCGGGCGAAATGCCGATACCGTCATCCTTCACGCGGATTTCGAATGCGGCCTTGCCCTCTTCGATGCATTCCTTTTCGGCGAGAGTCACGGAAACGTGCCCGCCTTCCGAAGTAAACTTGAATGCGTTGCTGACCAGGTTCAGAATCACGCGGTTCATGCGGTTCCTGTCGCAGAGCACCACCGGGTTCCTGAGGCCGTCGTATTTCACGGCAAAGGCGATGTTCTTGCCCACCATCTGCGCCTCGAACATGTCGCGGATTTCGTCCATCATTTTCCGCAGGTCGGTGGGCCGCTCTTCCAGTTCCATCTTCCCGATTTCGATGCGGCTCATTTCGAGCATATCGTTGATGAGGGCCATCAGGTACATGTTCGAAGAATCGATCTTGGTCAGGTATTTCTGGATTTGCTCGGGGGTCGCCTCCGGTTTGCGCGCCAGGTTGGTGTAGCCGATAATGGCATTCATGGGCGTGCGCAGGTCGTGACTCATGTTCGAAAGGAATATGGTCTTTGCCTTGTTGGATTCCTCGGCAATATGCTTTTCGTGGTCCAACTTCTGTTCACGTTGCTGCTGCGTGCGGTAGATGTTCACCACGATGAAAATGCACAGGACGATGAAGAGAGTTTCTACCAGGTTGTTCTTCAGCTGGGAATCGCGGACAAGGTCCATCTGCTCTTCCATGAAGTCCTTTTCCTGTACCACCTGGGCTTCGGTCATGGGAATATGCATCTTTTTATGCAGATCCGTATGGAACTCGCTGATATGCACAATGACTTTCTCGGCCTCGTCGTTGGTGACCTGGCGTTCCCACATCACCGCCGAGAACAGCAATATGAACAGCATGGTCACCCACATGATGGCCGACTTGCCGAAACGGTTCTCCTGGTCGCGCATGAACACGGCCCTGTAAACGACGAACCCCACAATGCTCCACGCCATCAGAATCATGAAGGATTCCGTAGCGATGGTGTTCATGTTCCAAAGCGTCGGCGTAAGCGGGAAGAAAAAGAAGAAGGCGGATATTACGACACCCAGGATTCCGGTAAAGTTCAGCACCGTCTTTCGCCTGCCGGTTTCACTGCGGGCAATTTTCACTATTCCCGCAGAAACATACAGATAAATGATAGATGCACTGATGGAGGTGATGTCCACAATCCAGCCGATGGCCGTTCTCCCGAAGAACGGAATAATGCAGGAAAGGAGCATCACGTAGATAATGCCGTAGTTGGTGGCGCCGTGACGGTTGATATGCCCGAACCAGGACGGCATCACGGAATCTTCGGCGAGGCTCAGGAACATGCGCCCGATTGTTCGGTAAAGCCCAAGAAGGCTCGTGGAAATGGCCGCCGTGATGGTTATGGCGAGCACAATAAGGCCGCCGTTGCCGAGGGTCCTGAAAACGGCGTGGAATGCCGGGACGGCATCGATTCCCTTGAAGTTTTGCAGGTTGGCAAAATAGGTTTCCCAATTGCCGGATCCTGCAGGGTTTGCCGAAACCGAAAGAAGAGCTATGAGGGCGTAGACAATCGCTCCGGTTGCAAGAGCCGCCACCATGATGGCGAAACCGTATTTCGGCTTGAAGTCATAGGTGGAAGAGGCAAAGCTCACCACGCCAAAGCCTACAAATGCCCAGGGGGCAAGCACCAGCACGTTCACGATCTGCATCAGGGGGGAATGGTCCTTCGCGACTCCCGCAGTCGCAAAGGCCGGGCCCATATCCGAGAAATCAATCCCGCCCTTGCAGGCAATAATTGCAAACAGGCTGACCACACCGCCAAAGAATATGAGGGCAAGCACCGTATTCACCAGGCGCAGCACGTTGGTGTTCCTGCAACTGATGAACCCGAACAGAAGTATAATTGCAAGCGTGGTAAACAGCTCGCCTGCCCAGACCTCGTAGCCCATGATGGTATAACTGAAGCCCCTTTGCAGTACGGGTCCAAAAAGGAAGCGGATAATCAGCACGAAGGCCGACATGTTCGCCCACAGCACCGCCAGGTACGCAAGGGCCGTGGCCCAGGTGCAAAGGAAGGAATGGTCGTAACCGAAAAGCTGCTTGGTAAAGGAGAACACGCTCCCCGTGCCGGGAATGCGGTTCATCATGACGTGGAAATTGTAGGCGACAACACCCATCAGCACGGCGCCAAGCACAAGGGCGATAACTGTTCCCAGGGGGCCCGCAATCGGCAGGAGCGTTGTCGCGGGCATCACGAATGCACCCCAGCCTACGGCACAACCGAAGGAGAGCGCCCACGCACTCAAAACGGACAATTTTTTGTGTTTTTCAGACAACATAACGCTACACCCTTATCCACTTCTGCAAAATTTTCGCAAGTTCTTTGAAGTCTATCGGCTTGGAGATATGGTCGTTCATGCCGACTTCCTTCGCCTTGCGGATATCGTCGGCAAAGGCGTTCGCGGTCATCGCCACGATGGGGATTCTCCTTGCATAGGTCGTCATGGCCCTGATGGCCGCAGTCGCCTGGTAGCCATCCATGTTGGGCATCTGGATGTCCATGAATACCAGGTCAAATTCACCCTCGCTACTGTCCGCCATCCGTTCCACGGCCGCTGCGCCATCCATGACCCATTCTATTTCGAGCCCCGTCATCTGCAGCACGTTCTTCGCGATTTCCGCATTGACCGGGTGGTCTTCCACCAGCAAGATGCGCTTGCCCTCGAACTTGAGGTCTTCCAGATTCTTGAGCGGGTCTTCCTTGCGGGCTTCCGCATTCTGCACGTCCAAAAACTTGAGGTAGATGGTGACGGCAAACCGCGAACCCTCTCCGGGCCTGCTTTTCACCTGGATGTCGCCACCCATCATGCGCACAAGGCTCTGCGTGATGGTCATGCCCAGACCCGTTCCCTGGATTGCTGCCGTCTTCTTGTCGTTTGCACGCGTGAACGGTTCAAACAGGTGCTTCTGGAAATCCTCCGTCATGCCGATGCCGTTGTCTTCAAAGACAAATTCGTAGCAGGCGACACCATGGGCGTTGGTGGGCCTTTCCGCCACCGTGAGCGAGATGGTCCCGCCATCGGGAGTGTACTTGATGGCATTGCTCATCAGGTTCACGAACACCTGCTGGATGCGGTGGCTGTCGCCGATGACGTTTTCGTGAACCACGTCCGCAACGTCAAGCTTCAGGGTGTGGTGGTGGCTCTCGAGCTGCGCCTTGGTCATCGCAAGCAGCGTATCCACGAGTTCCGAGAGATTGAAATTTTCCTCGTTCAATTCCACCTTGCCCGACTCGATCTTGTTCATGTCGAGCACCTCGTTGATAAGCGAAAGCAAGTGGCTCGAGGCTTCCGAAATTTTCTTGAGGCAGTCCTCCACGCGTTCCCGGTCGTCCAGGTGGGCGGTCGCGATTGCCGTCATGCCGATAATCCCGTTCATGGGCGTACGGATGTCGTGGCTCATGCTCGAAAGGAAGTCGCTTTTGGCCTTGCTGGAGGCATTTGCCGAATCGATGGCGTCGCGCAGCACCTGCTGTATTTCCTGGTCCTTGCGCACGTCATCGTCTACATCCTTGAAACCCGCCACGATGCCGGTCTTGCCATTGGGGAGCTGCACCTGCGCAAACTCGATGCGGTAGTACCGTTCTTCGCTCCCGACGATGCGCTTGAACCCTACGCCGAAAACCTTCTTGCTCGTGGTGTTCGCCACAATGTTTTCAAGCGTCAATTCCCTATTCAGGCGCTCCCTGTCCAACGGGGCAACATAGTTGTTGATGTAGTTCGCCTTGGCGTCTTCGTAGGTGAGCAGTTCCAGGGCCTCGTTGGTGGGCCTCGCGTGGATGCTGCCATCGGAGGTGTCGGCACGGAACAGCGAGAAACTCCCGGTCGCAATATCGTTGATGAGCCATACGGCGTAGTACGCGCGGCTCAGCGCATCGATGACCGCAGTAAATACAGCCTTGTCCGCCTCCATCTGCACGCGCTTTTCGGTAATGTCCGAAATGAACACGTAGAAAAGCCCGCCGTAAACATCGGAGTTCACGTAATGGCCATAGTCGTCGAGCCAGCGGATTTTACCGTCCTTGCGGACAATTCGGTATTCCACGTAGTCCAGGTTGCCTTGGCTCTTTTCGATCTGGTCCACAATGGACGCGGAGACCTTCTCGTAGTCGTCCGGATAGAGCATCCCCTTGAAGGTATAGCCCGTAAGTTCCTTGAATTCTTCGAGCGTCTCGCAGCCGAAAATCTTGAACACGGCCTTGTTTGCGTACAGCAGTTCCTCGTTGCCAGTCGCCTTGTAAATGAAAAAGCCGCCTGGCATATCTTCGCCGATCTGCTCGATAACTTGCAAAGCCTGTTCGCTCAGGGGAAAGTGTCGACCGAACATGGGGACCTCGTATTCTAGTAATTCTGTTTTAAAGATATCTAAAAAAAATGCTTTGTCGCACAATCCGATACCTTTTTATTTCTTTTTACATATATTTATTCACGGATAAAAGGAGTTTTCTCCAATGAAAAAACTACGCCAGATCACTACCGTCAAGAGACACGTCCTAATCGTAGACGACGAGGTGGTAAACCGAGAAATCCTGGGTAACATCCTTTCCGTGAACTACGAGGTCGAATACGCCGACAACGCCAAGGAAGCCCTCGCAGCACTCTCCAGGCAAGACAAGCGGTTCTCGCTTATCCTGCTCGACCTGCTCATGCCCGTGATGGACGGGTTTGAATTCCTGAAAAAAAGAGAAACCACCGAAACACTCAAGCGCATTCCGGTCATCGTGATGACCTCCGAAAAGGAATCCGAAGTCCGCAGTCTCAAACTGGGCGCCGCCGACTTTATCGCCAAACCCTTCGACATGCCCGAGGTGGTGCTCGCCCGCTGCGAAAGAATCATCGAACTCTTCGAAGACCAGGACATTATCCGCCAGACGGAGCGCGACCATGTTTCGGGTCTCTACACCAAGGACTACTTCTTTGAATACATCCGCCAGATAGAACTGTGGAGCAGGGACATCCCGCGCGACGCAATCGTATTTGACATCGAACAGTTCCACCTGGTGAACGAGTTCTGCGGAAGGGACTTTGGCGACCGCCTGCTTGCAGAAATCGGTAGCGCGCTCAAGAATGAACTCGCCCCCATGAACGCCATCGCCTGCCGTGCAGACGCGGACACGTTCTATATCTTCGCGACGCACCAGGAAAGCTACGACAACATCCGCAACATCGTCCAGGGAATCCTTACCGAATTCTTCGAGGTGAACCACATCCGCGTGCGCTTTGGCCTGTGGGAAAACGTGGACCGCAACGTGGAAATCGAGGCATGGTTCGACCGCGCGAAGGCCGCCTGCGACAAGAACCGCGGTGACTTGACCCAGGCATTTACCCGCTATAACAACGAGATGCATTCCCGCTACATGTTCGAGGAAACTCTCATCCGCGACTTGCAGAGCGCCATAGACAACAAGAACCTGATTGTCTATTACCAGCCCAAGTACAACATCGAAGGCGACACCCCGCGGCTCACCAGCGCAGAGGCCCTCATCCGCTGGATACACCCGACGCTCGGATTCATAAGCCCGGGCGACTTCATTCCGCTGTTCGAAGGGAACGGCCTTATACAAAAAGTAGACAACTTTGTCTGGAACGAGGTCGCAAAACAGATCCGCAAATGGAAGGACGAATTCGGCGTGACGGTGCCCGTTTCCGTGAACGTGTCCCGCATCGACATCATGGACCCGGAACTGGAAACGAAACTCATGCGGCTCCTCGAAGAAAACGGCCTTTCTCCGGAAGAATATATGCTCGAAGTGACCGAGAGCGCCTACTGCGAGAACATGGAGCGCCTTATCGAGGTCATCGAGAACCTGCGCAAGAAGGGATTCCGCATCGAGATGGACGATTTCGGTTCCGGATACTCCTCGTTGAACATGATTACCACGCTGCCCATCGACATCCTGAAAATCGACATGTCGTTCGTGCGCAACATGGAAAAGGACGAACGCAACCTGAAGCTCGTGGAACTTGTGGCGGGCATTGCGAAATTCCTCAAGATTCCTGCCGTAGCGGAAGGCGTAGAAACGCAGTCGCAGCTCGATACCCTCAAGGGAATGGGCTGCCAGATTATCCAGGGATACTTCTTCTCGAAGCCGGTCCCGCCGAAGGACTTTGTACCTTTCATCGAAAATGAACTTGAACGCCGGAGGGGCGCATGATTACCATCGAAAAACTGAACACTTTTGGGGCAAATACCGCCGAAGGGCTTGCACGCTGCTTCGGGAACGAGGCGCTGTACCTGAAACTCGTGGCGACCATTCCCGGCGAGGCCAATTTCGGCAAGCTCAAGGATTCCATTGCCGCGAAAGATTTGAAAGCCGCCTTCGAGGCGGCCCATGCGCTGAAGGGTGTTCTCGGGAACCTCTCGCTCACGCCGCTCTACACGCCGGCCGTAGAAATTACCGAATTGCTCCGCAGCAATACCGACATGGATTACAAAAGCCTGCTCGATACCATCCTCGAAAAGAAGGACGAACTCGGCAGGCTTTGCGCGGATTAGACTTTA
>CAMIWK010000088.1 GCA_946402415.1 uncultured Fibrobacter sp. | reverse complement strand
CGGATTCTACCAGGCCCTTGCCGTGGCCGATGCTGCCTTCGATGTCTTCTTCGATGAGTTCGGCGTCGAATTGCAGGCTGAAGCTCAGGTCCACCATGCTCTGTGCCATGCCGCTAGCAAAACGGCCGGTCCACATGTTGGTCTGGGTGCCTTTCTTGGCAGAATTCTTCTTTGCGCTGGTCTTTGCCATTCTCAAATCCTCATTTTACGCCGGCTTGTTTAGTTCCAGGCGAAATATAGAAAGATATTAGTTTTCTCTAGTGCTTCATATTGACATTTCTAATGCGCTGCAACATGTCTGCATTCCATTTGTTATCACCCCTGAACTGATAGCGGTCATTGCCTTCGGGATCCTTAGTAAAATAGGTCCTATCATCGGCATAAGTGATGCGGCCTCTGTCGGAGATACTGAACAGGGAGTCTCCATAGACGGCATTCAATACGGCTAGGACATCCCACATTTTTTGACCCGTATTGCAATTGTTGTTCATATAGACCTGTTTGATCGGGTGCACGTCGGTCCATGAAATGTCTTCGATGACTTGTTTTGATGGGTACTCGAGTTCGTCGCCGACTTCGCCGGGGGAGAAAACCCTGGGAACATCTATCGGCCATAACCTGAAGAATTCGATGCTGAAGTCCAGGGCTTGCCTAAAGTTGTAGTCCGTTTCTACAGCCTCTCCGAAATCGCCGCCCATGATGTAGAGGCCCTTGACCTTTGCCTTTACCAGCTCCACTCCAGATAAATCCGAATATTCATCGGCTTCTGATTTTAGCAAATGGGCCAGGGAGGTCACGAATCCAGTGGAGACAATGGTTACGGAGTGGTCGGGATTGCCTGCCAGCAGTTTGCGGTAAAGCTTGTACCCGTCTAGAAGCTTGGAGTAGTCATCCACGCTACGCTTGAACATGGGGGAGCCGTCTTCATTGGTGTCCGCCGGGAGTTCCCCATAGTCTATCCAGATTTTTGGATTCTTGGCCCCATCCCGTTCGAGACCGATGGGAATGTCACCCAGTCCAAAGTAGGTGTTCATGACATCGACTATGGCGGCGTTGTTTTCGCCCATTCGGTCCACCACCACACCTATGAGTTTACATTTCCTTTCTTTGTGGCAATCGTAAAGGTTCTGCAGGGCAAAGAGGTCATCTGTAGAAGACCCGATATCGGCATCCAGAATGATGCGTGGGATTTCGGCCTTGGTCTCTTTTGGAGTGGGTTGTTCTGCCGAATCGCTACGGTTGTTGGAGCAGGCGAGTAGCGCGAAGGCCGAAAGAATGGCGAATAGATATGTTTTTTTATTCATATGCGTTTCGTTATAATAGGGGCCAATAATAAAAACAGGACTTATAGTGTCGCGTATTTTATCAGGAAGATGACCGTAAGCACAATCATAATCCAGTGGACCTTCTTGATTTTTCCGATAAGGGCGTTAATCAATGTGTAGGAAACAATGCCGAACATGATGCCGTCAGAAATGGAATAGGAGAGCGGCATGACCACGATGCAGATGAACGCGGGAATCGCTTCGCCCATGTCGCCGAAGTTGATCTTTGTCACTGAGGACATCATGAAAAATCCAACCAGGAATAGCGCCGGCGCTGTGGCGAAGCTGGGAATGGCCAAAAAGACGGGAGCCAGGAATATGGATGATACGAACAGTGCTGCCGCCGTGATGGCGGTAAGGCCCGTACGGCCTCCCATAGAAACACCGGCTGCGCTTTCCACGAAGGTGGTGGTGGTGGATGTTCCGAGAACGGCTCCTGCCGATGTGGCGATGGCGTCGGCCGAAAGGGCTCTTGAAACTCGGGGGAGGGAACCGTCTTTTTTCAGGAAACCGCCCTTCACCGAGACGCCTATGAGGGTGCCCAGGGTATCGAACAGGTCCACGAAGAAGAAGGCGAACAGCACCACGAAGAAATCCAGGGACTTGATGAGTGAGAATCCTTGTCCGGTAACCACGCCGTCGTGGGTGTGGGTCCAGGAACCTGTGCTAAAGAGCGCCCCGAAGGTGATTCCAAATTCGCTGAAAGTCTTTTCCAGTGTCTCGAAATAGTGTTCGAAATGGGGGATGATGGAGTAGAATCCCTGTTCCGAATTGGGCACGTAGATTCCGAAGGCTTCCGCAAGAATGCCCATCAGCCAAGAGATGAGGATTCCTATCAGGATTGCCGCATGGACGCCCTTTGCAAGAAGCGCAGATGTAATGATGATACCCAACATAGTGAGAATAGTCCAGATTCCGGTGGTGTGGATGTCGACATGCCGGAAATCCACCAGCCCAACGATGGTAGCCCCGTTGCTGGTGATGACCTTGCCGCCCTGTAGGGCGATGAAGGCGATAAAGATGCCGATGCCTACTGCAACGGCAGCCTTTAGGGAAAAGGGAATGCTGTTGAAAAGTTTTTCACGTACAGAGGTGAGGGTGAGGGCGAGGAAGATAAGCCCTTCGGCAAATACAGTAAAGAGGGCGAACTGCCAGCTGTAACCCATATTCAGAACTACGGTGTATGCAAAGAATGCGTTAATTCCAAGACCTGGCGCGAGTACGAAGGGGTAATTTGAGAAAAGACCCATGAGGATAGAGCCGATGGCGGCCGCGAGGGCGGTGGCCATAAAGATGCCGCCCTTGGGCATTCCCGATGCCGAAAGGATGTCGGGATTCACGGCCAGGATATAAGCCACGGTAATGAACGTGGCTATACCGGCGAGAACCTCGGTGCCTATGTCCGTTTTGTTTTCTTTAAGCTTAAAGCATTTTTCAATGATGCTCATTTTTCCCCTCTCATCAACTTAAACCTAGTGCCCCGGGAATTTTGTCAGGGATTCTATGCGGTAGTCCTTCAATACTTCGCGACCGTGCAGGTCGAAGAGTTCGATGACGAACAGCAACAGCTCCACCTTGCCACCCAATTTCTCCACGAGCTCGATTGCCGCCTTTGCCGAGCCTCCGGTAGCAAGCAGGTCATCAATAATGATGACTTTCTGTCCAGGCTTAATGGAGTCTTTGTGAACTTCCATACAGGCAGAGCCGTATTCCAGATTGTATTCTACGGATATGGTTTCACGGGGAAGCTTGCCTTTTTTGCGTACTGGTACGAAAGGCTTATGGAAATGTTCGGCCAGCAGAACCCCGAAAAGGAACCCGCGAGCCTCTAGCCCCACGACGATATCAAAGTCCACATTCTCGAGAACCTTGTACAGGGTGTTGATGGTCAGCTCCAGACCATCGGGGTCCGACAAGATTCCGGTCACGTCTCGGAACAGGATACCTGGCTTTGGAAAGTCCGGCACCGATACGATATAATCTTCAATCTTCTTCATACTGAAAAAGATAGTATATCAAGAAAAAGAATGTTTTGTCTAGCCGGGGAGTCTTTGCTTGATAAATTCAAGGGCTTCTTCTGCCGCTGTCCGGAAATTCCCCTGTAGGGGCGTTGCGTCTAACTCGATACTTTCGGGACTCTTTTCCGTAGAAAGCCTCAGGGCCAGTGCGCAGTAGGCGTTGGGGTAGGGGACTCCCGCCACCGGGGCGTAGGTCTCTGGAATCTTCTCATCGGCAAATATGAAAATCCGTTCTTTTTCGGAACCTGCTTCCAGAGCCGCCACGCAGTCCGCAAGTCCATAGCGGAAGGCGTCTTTTCCGGAGAAAACGGCGGAGTAGCCTGCGGTATTCTTTTCAAGGATGGTGGCGTTGGCGATAGAGGCGTTGAAAACGGACAGGCTAAAATGAGCAGGAGACACGTTTCCCGTTTGCAACAGATTATCCGAAATTTTTAACTGCTGGGAAATTTCGCCATATTGAGAGGCAAAGGTTACCTTGCAGGGCGGCAAGTCCTCGGAGACGGCCTGGTTGACGTAGACCACCATCTTGGAAAGCAGGCTGAGCCTACGCCGGGTGAGCATAGGCACAAAGGCAACGTTTGGCGAGGGCTGCTCTTCGCTTGGGACAAAGACCTGGAATTTTTTGATGTAGATCATTTGGTCCTGAAACGCAGCAGGGAATAGCTGTTGGGGCCTACGTTGTGGTGGGCCTCCTTCAGTTCGAAACCGGCGACCTCAATGGCGTGCTTAAGTTCCTCGAAACGGTACATCTTGGAATTGCCGTTGGCGATGCAGGTGAAGTAGAGTGAGGTGGCCTGCAGGGAGTAGGCGGCGGCTTCAAAACGTTGCTTGTCCCACAGGGGTTCCAGCACGTACACGTCCGTCTCGGCGGTAGCGGCGGTGCGGATCTTTGTCAAAATCTTGGTGATTTCTTTTAGGGAGAAGCAATCCAGGAACTGGCTCATCCAGACGGCGTCGGCACCTTTGGGGAATTCCGTAGAGGCGTCCAGCACGTTACAGGGGACCATGTCGATACGGTTCTCGAATCCGGCGGCCTTGGCGTTCTTTTCGGCTACGGCAGTCTGACCCGGAAGGTCGATGATAGAGACCTTCACGTGGGGGTTGTACTTGCAGCAGGCGATGGCCCACTTGGCCGTGTTGCCG
The DNA here is from genome assembly GCA_946402415.1 of uncultured Fibrobacter sp. Taxonomy (GTDB): domain Bacteria; phylum Fibrobacterota; class Fibrobacteria; order Fibrobacterales; family Fibrobacteraceae; genus Fibrobacter. The sequence continues at coordinate 2,424 of CAMIWK010000088.1, read as the reverse complement.
CCGATGTCGAACAGGCGACCTACGGGGTTGGAGAACACGATGGGCAGTGCCTCGGGGAAGGCCAGGTCGGAGTAAAAATGGTCGAAGCCGAACCAGCTCTTCTTTTGCTGGTCTGTGAGCTGCGAGAGGCCCTGGTAAACCGTTTTCCAGTTGCCCAGATGCTTGAGGCCTGCCGGTTTGCCCTCGCGGATGGCCTGTTGCATATCCTGGGCGCCCAGGTAGCAGATGTCCTCGGAAAAGTCCATATTCACCTGAGTCATTTCGTCTTTCATCAGGAAAAATCCGATTTTCCCGAGAGTGAGCCGCAGGTCATCTTCTTTGGAATCCTTGTGGAGCTTGATGGCTCCCATGCCGAGGCCCATTTCTATAAGCACGCCCACACCGTAGAGGGAAATACTAAGCTTCTGTGAAAGCTCCGAAACCGTGATGCCCTTCTTGCGGGCGTTGCTGATTTCTTCTAGGATACCCATATCCCGCAGGGCCTTGGCGGCTTGGAAACTGAGAGGGGCAAATGCAATCTTCTGTGCCTCGAACTTGGCGTCCACGGCAGAAATTTTGTCTTCGGTATAAAAGTCGAACATAATGGGTCTCTTTTTTTGAGCAGAAATATAGTTTTTTTTATCTTTTGGCCCATGAAAGTCTTTTTATACGATACGACCCTCCGCGACGGTAATCAGGATAGGAAAATCAGTTTGTCTTTGGCGGACAAGCTGCAGATCGCAAGACTCCTGGACAGTTTCGGTTTTGATTACATCGAAGGTGGTTGGCCCAACCCCAGCAACCCTACCGATGAGGAATTTTTTCAAAAAATAAAGGAAACCAAGCTGAAACACGCGAAGATTGCCGCCTTCGGTTCGACCCGCCGTCCGGGAACAATTCCCGAGAAGGACCCGCTGCTGCAGGCCCTCGTAAAGTCGGGCGCCCCGGTCAAGACGATTTTCGGCAAGAGCTGGGATCTTCACGTGACCGACGTTATCCGCACTACGTTAGAAGAGAACCTGGACATGATCGAGTCTTCGGTGGCTTATCTCAAGGAGCATTCCGAAGAGGTGATTTACGATGCGGAACATTTCTTTGACGGCTACAAGGCCAATCCCGAGTATGCCATCGAAACCCTTCGTGCGGCAGAAAAGGGCCATGCAGACTGTATCGTGCTTTGCGACACCAATGGCGGCACAATGCCTTGGGAGTTGAAATCCATCATCAAGGAAGTCAAGAAGCATATTTCTACGCCTCTCGGAATCCATGTTCACGATGATTCCGGTCTTGCGGTGTGCAATAGCCTTTACGCTGTTAAGAATGGAGCTATGATGGTACAGGGCGTAGTGAACGGTTTTGGGGAACGTTGCGGAAACGCGAACCTCACCACCATTGCTGCTGACCTGCATTTCAAGATGGGCGCCAAGTTCTTTGCGGCCAAGAAAATTGTAAGACTCCGTCAGTTGAGCAGCAGTATCGACCAGATTGTGAACCTGCCCAGCGATCCTCACGCCCCCTATGTAGGCGATGCAGCTTTTGCCCACAAGGGTGGTGCCCATATCGACGGCGTGATGAAGGTGAGCCGTAGTTTCGAGCATATCGACCCTCATGCCGTGGGGAACGACCGTGTGTTTGTTACCAGCGATCAGGCTGGCGGTTCTCTGGTGGTTGAAAAGCTCAAGGCTATTAAGCCGGGTATCGACAAGAAGGATCCCGTTGTGGGCAAGCTCCTTACGCTTATCAAGGAACGGGAGAACGCCGGTTGGCATTTCGACAGCGCCGAGGCAAGCTTTAAAATGTTGGTCTATCGTCACCTGGGTATGGTTAAGGAGCCGTTCAAGGTGCTTGGTTACCGCGTGATTGAGGACAAGACTACCCAGGGCGTGTCCGTTTCTCAGGCTACCGTCAAACTCCAGATTGGCGACAAGGTCAGCCATCAGGTCAGCGAAGGCGATGGCCCGGTGAACGCCTTAGATGCGGCTCTCCGAAAGGCTCTTTTGCCATTCTTCCCCAATATGGCGAAGGTCCGTCTGGATGACTTTAAGGTCCGCGTGCTGGGTTCCAATGTGGCCTCCGACGCTACGGTGCGCGTATGGACCACCTTCGGTGACGAGAAGGGTTACTGGAATGTGGTTGGAGTTTCCAGCAATATCATCGAGGCTTCTTGGATGGCGTTTGTAGACGGCCTGACCTACAAGATCCTCCTGGATGAGAAGGTCATTGAAAAGCCTTACAAGCATCTGGATGTGCAGCCTGTTGCGAAGTCTGCGTCCTCTGGGAAGGAAACCCCTGCGAAGGCGAAGAAACTTTCTGCCCGCAAGGTGAGGAACCTTGCCGGTATCACTCGTTCTGCGAAGAAGAGGAAGTAGTTTATGCAAATTGTTAAGGTTACTCCGAAATCTGCTGAAATTGAACGCATTTGCGGGCGCGAAGTCGCCCCGAGCA
>CAMIWK010000087.1 GCA_946402415.1 uncultured Fibrobacter sp. | reverse complement strand
GCCCGTGCCATCCACAGCGAGATGCAGCGCCTGGGCAAGCCCCACATGTACATCGACCTTAGCGGTCGCACGCCAAAGGACATCAAGAGCCATTTCCCCAACATTTACGCCAAATGCCTGGAAGCCGGCATTGACATCACGAAGGAATGGATTCCCGTGGTGCCCGCAGCACATTATATGTGCGGAGGCGTACTGGTCGACACCTGGTCCCGCACCGAAATCAAGGGCCTGTACGCCTGCGGCGAAGTCGCCGCCACGGGCGTCCACGGGGCAAACAGGCTAGCCTCCAACTCCCTGTTGGAAAGCGTAGTCTTTGCACTCCGAGCCGTCGATGACATCCAGAAGAGCGGACTCTTAAAGAGCAAGCTTACCGTTCCGCCCAAGGGCAAGAAACAGTTCATCAGCTTTGCCAAGGCTCCCTTCTGGAAAAAGCGCCGCAAGATTCTGCAAGACATGATGTGGACCCACTGCGGCATCGTACGCACCGTAGCAGGTCTGAACCAAGGGCTTAAAGTTATCGAAGGACTTGAGGCTGACTTGAAGGCCGCCATCAAGAACAAGGAAACGGAGAACATCCATTTCTTGGAATTCCAGAATGCCCTACAAGTCTCCAAGATGATCCTTATGGCAGCACTCCGCAGGCACGAATCCCGCGGGCTGCACTACATTTTGGACTACCCGAACCCAAGCCCCAAAACCAAGCACCAGAGCATCTATCTGAGCGACAAGAAATAGGCACAATACTATATTGTAAGCATGGCAGAAGCAAAGACCAAACTCCCCAAGAAAATAGGCGGCTACACACCCACCCAAATGCTGGGCCACGGCGCCATGGGAAACGTCTGGCTTTGCCACGACCCCTCCCTGGACCGCATGGTAGTTGTCAAGCAGATGCGCCAGGTCCTTTTGAACCAGGACGACTTCATTTTGCGTTTCGAGCGGGAAGCCAAGATTCTCGCCCACCTGAACCACCCGGCCATCATCCAGCCCTACGCCCTCTGGAAAGAAAGCGATGGACAACTTTCCCTGTCCATGGAATTTGTAGAGGGCAAGAGCCTCCGTGAACTGCTGGACTGCTGCAAAACGCCCCCTCTCTGGGTAGTACTTTCCATCTTGTACGAGATTCTCACCGCCCTGAGCGAGGTACACCGTTACGGCATTGTCCATAGGGACCTTAAGCCCGCCAACCTGATGATCGACAAGGACGGACGTATCCGCCTGCTGGACTTTGGCGTCGCTCACGCCGAAAAAGAAAGCGAAGACGACCTGACGCTCACCGTGGCAGGCTCGCAGATCGGAACCGGCGCCTACATGAGCCCGGAACAGACCCTGAACGAAGACGCCACTCCCCTTTCGGACCTGTTCAGCATGGGCATTATCGGCGCCGAGATGCTGTTAGGCGAAAACGTCTTCCGTGGAGAGAACCTTTCCAAGACCTTCAAGCGCATCCAGAAGCTCCGCATCAAGGCGGAAGCATTCCCAAAAGGTACGCCAAAGGCCCTGATAAAGGTCATTTTGAAGCTCCTGGCCAAGAATCCAGCCAAGCGTTACCTTTCCGCCGCCGATGCGGCAGATGACCTGTCCAAAATCATGAAGGGTTACCCCAGGCACATGGAGCCTTACTTGGCCGAATGGGTGCTGGCGGCCATCAATGGCAAGGAATCTCTGGTGGAACCGCAAATCGCCCAGGACAAGTCGAAAAAGTTCTTTATCGCAGGAAGCATCCTGGGAGCTGTCGTTGTCGCCACCCTCTGGATACTTATTCACTTTTTATAGTCGATATTAAGGTTTTCAATGGTCTGGATCGATATTGTCTGTTGTGTTATCATCGTGTTGCTCGCCCTGCTTGGGCTATGGAGGGGATTCCTCAAGAGTATCTTCAAGCTCTGCGCCTGGATTGCGGCCCTGCTGGGCGCCTACTTTGCCACAGGATTCATCGGTGACTTTATCGCCAGCAACCTGGAAATCAATGGCCTTACCGTAAAGATTATCTGCATCTGCATCGGATTCCTGGTTCCCTTCTTGCTTTTCTCCTTCATCGGGCACATTCTCAACAATGCGGTGAAGGATTCTGCCATTAGCGGAGTAAACCGACTTCTCGGAGCGGTATTCGGCGTGGCAAAAGCGCTGATTATCTGCTTCCTTTTCCTCTCCGTCATACACCTGATTCCTGCCTCTGGTGACCTGAAACAGGCCCGAAACGACGCCATCTCTTATAGCGCCTACAAATGGAGCCTAGAAGTCATGGGATTTTCCTCTGAAGAGATAGACATTATCGACATGGCCGAAAAGAAGGCCACCGAAATGGCTGACTCCGCCGTCGAAGCCTCCAAGGAGGCCGTCGAGAAAGAAGCCGCCAAGGCTGTAGATAATGCCAAGCAGGCCGCCAAGGATGCAGCGATCAAGGCAGTAGAAGGCACAACGGACGTTGCAAGGGACGCCGTAGAAAAAACATCCGACAAGGCTACCGGCGCCGCTGAAAAAGTAAAAGACGTGAAAGATTCCGCCCAAACTACGGAAAAGTAACTAGCGTCCGGCAAGGCGGGCCGCGCAGGATTCCGCCTCCTTCAAGATATCCTCTTCGCCATCTACGTGCCCGCCACGCATTACGAACCGTCCGTTACAAATTACGGAATCGATAGAACGTGAATCGGCGGAATAGACCCAGTTGCTAATCAGGTCGTGACAGGGCACCATACGCTCATTGTCCAGCCGCACAAGGAGACCGTCGGCAAGTTTACCCTCGGCAATAAGGCCGGCATTGATTCCGTTCAGTTCGGCAACCCTGGCCGTCGCCATCATTATTGCCTCTGAAGCCGGAAGCTTTTCAGCACCACCCTGGACCTTTGCAAGCAAAGCCGCCAGCTTCATCTCCTCGTGCATATCCAGATTGTTGTTGGACGAAGCGCCATCGGTACCCAGAGCAATATTCACACCGGCATCCATCATCTTGGCGATTAAGGGGATCCCACTGGAAAGCTTGAGATTGGAACAGGGATTCAGTATCGCGGTAGCCCCGGACTTAGCAAAAATCTCCATATCCTTATCGGAAAAATGAACACAATGGGCAGCCTGGACCATTCTGTTCAGGCCTCCCAGACGCTCCAGCAGTTCCACCGGAGAGCAGCCATACTGGGCTATGCAATTCTCTACTTCCGAAGCGGTTTCGGATAAATGAATATGCAACGGGTAGTTTTCCTGTTCGGACATCTCGATACAGCGCTTCAGGTTTTTCTCACCGACGGCGTAAACCGAGTGGGGCATTACGGAAAGTTTCACCCGTTCCGATTCGCCCGTATGGTTCTTCAGGAATTCAAAATTTGCGTTCAGTCCTTCTTCGGTCATCAGGTTGTCGGCAATGGTAACTCCGATGGTAGCACGTATTCCCATCTCCTCCACCACCTTCATGGTCTGCTCCCGATGCCAGTACATATCGGCAAAGAAAACCGTACCTGACTTGATCATTTCCAAGATACCAAGACGGCTTCCGATCTCGATATCCTTATCGGTCAACTTGGCTTCAAAGGGCCAGATGTACTCGTTAAGCCACTTGGACAGTTCCATATCGTCGGCGTAACCCCGCAACAGGTTCATTGCCGCATGGGTATGTCCATTGTAGAAGGCGGGCAACAGGGCAAAATCCTTGCAGTCTACCACCTCGGCACCACCTGCCATTTCCGGTGAGACCTGGTCAGAAATTTTTGAGAACTTGTTCCCATCAACGAGAACATCCTTGCGCATAGGTTTCTCACCGACATTCTGCATTAGCACGGACTTGAGAAGAATCTTGCCCATCGGCTTTACCCTCTTCGGATTAAGTTATACCCGACCCGTAGCTTCCAACACCAGGTAAACCAGGTACAGGATATAGAACACCAGAAATACGGAACCCTCTATCCTGTTGATACGTCCGGTACGAACTCCGTTCACCTTGCGGACCGGCAAGCCAAAGACAAACAGCAAAACCGTAAGGAGCGTCATCAGCGGCATATCGCGGTAGAGAATGCCCGATGAGACCCTTTCCATAGGGTCAATGACCGCGGCAATTCCCACTACGAGCAGCGTATTAAACAGGTTGGAACCCACGATATTTCCAAAAGCCAGATCATCTTCGCCCTTGCGGGCCGCAGCGATGGAGCTGGCAAGTTCCGGGAGGGAGGTCCCTACCGCCACGATGGTAAGACCTATCAGCAAGTCACTGACCCCGAGGGCGCGGGCAATTTCTACAGCACCCCAGACCAGCAGGCGGGAACTGGCCACCAAGATGGCAAGGCCGAACAGGAGCCAGAACAGGGATTTCCAAATGGATACCGGCGCTGCAGTCTCTTCTTCAGCCACAACCGTAGCCGTAGACTTCTTCTGGTGCATCTCGCTTACCACGTTGATGCCCATAGCAAGGGCGAACACCGCAAGCATGATGATACCGTCGATACGGGTCACCGAGAGATTGGAAACCAGAAAAATGGAGAATACCGTCACCACAAGCAAAATGGGCAGGTCCCTCTTGAGAGCAACCTTTTTCACCACCACAGGACGGATAACCGCCGTAAAGCCAAGAATCAGGGCGATGTTGGCGATATTGCTTCCATAGGCGTTTCCCAGAGCAAGTTCAGGATTGTGCTGTGCTGCTGAAAGGGCGGAAACCACCATCTCCGGGGCGGAAGTGCCATAGCCCACCACCACCATGCCAATCAGGAGCGTGGACATGCCCATAAACTTGGCAACGCCCACAGCCCCATCTACAAACTTGTCCGCGCTCCAAACGAGGAACGAAAGACCCACCAAGACTGCGACAACGGAAAGAAACATCTAGGCTAGAAGATGTAGAATGAGGCGCCCAGCAGGAACGATGTGGAGGAAAGGTCATCCACCTCGAAGAGCTTCATAGCATCGCTGTTGTCGGTATCGTAGAGGTTGGAGATTCCGATATTGAAGCGGAAATCGAATCCCAAATAACGGTTCGCCATAATGGAGAATCCGCAGACGATATCCCAGTCAATGGTGTTACGATAGTCCTTGTCAATCATATCCAGCTTGCTGGTCTTTCCATCGATAGTAGCGCGGAATTCATCCTTGATTGCTATGGAAGCCTGGGTACCGATTTCGAACATCAGGGAAGAACGAGGGGCCTTGAAGGCGAACAGCACTGGGACATCCACCTTGCGCTGTTTGAACTTGCCCTTCAGCGTATACTTTGGGGTATGGGCGCTGGCCTTGGCTTCGCTCTGCTCGAAGAGGGCCGCCACCTTGACGCCAATGGTGTACTGGGTCACAGGAATAATGCCTGCGAGACCGGCCCGCCAGGTAAGACCGTCGTAATCGTGAAGATTGTAGTCATCACTATAAGAAGAGTACATGTGGTAAGAGCCGATAAAGCCCTGGACACCCAAGCTCCATTTCATAGGAATAAGACCACGAAGATCATCAAAACTTTCACTTTCGGGAGAAGAAGCCTGCGTTACATAGACCGTACGGACCTGGGTACCGCTCAATTCTACGGGCTCTGGAGAATAGACCGTGCGGTAAACGACCGTCTGGGAGGGGGCTGGTGCCGTAGCATTTGCGGAAGCGGCGGGAGCAGGTTCAGCAGCGGGTGCGCTCTGGGATGGTGCCGGGGCTTCGCCACCACGAACGGCCATGGGAGCGCCGGCCTCTTCGGCAGGTGCTTCTTCAGCAGGTGCAGCGACAGCAGCGTCAGCGGCAGCCTGTTCAGGAGCAGCTTCGGCAGCAGGCTCTGCAGCAGCGGGAGCGGTAGCTTCCGTAGCAGGGGTGGCGGCCTCGGGAGCAGCAGCCTCAGGAGCTGCGGTAGCAGCGGGAGCCGGTTGTGCAGGTGCCGCATCAGGCGCGGCAAAGGTCATGGCGGCAAGGGCCAGAACAGAAACAATACCAGTAATCTTGAGATTCATAAAATCCTCCAATCTACACGGATATTATAGCAAAAAAAGGGGCCTTTAGCTACATTTGACGCATGAACTTGAACATAGTCACCTCTGAAAATCTCAAAAACGTTGACAACAAGGCCTACGCCCTTTTCTTTGTCAAACAATCCATTCAATTTTCCACCGTTCTCTCCCCCGAAGGCGAAGAGCAAGTCGAATCCGTTCTGAAGGGCATGAATGACGGTCCTTTCGAAGACCTGGAATTCCTGGAAATCGACGGTTGCAACACCTTCTTCGTAGATGCGGCCAAGGAACGCGGGATTTCGGCACTAGACCACCTGCGTATGGCCGCCTACCGCTTGGCCCAGAAGGCTATGAAAAGACAAGTGCCCTGTGTAAGCCTGTTCCTGGCCGATGCCGCCGATGAACAGTTCAAGGCAATCCTTCACGGGCTCCATTACGCCGACTACAAGTTCGACGCCTACAAGAGCAAGCAGAAGCCAAATTTTCAGGTGACCTTCGAGATTGTGGCAGGGGAACACACCACAGCCTTCAAGAAGATTGCCGAAGAAGTGGCCGTAGAACAAAAAGCTATCACTCTGGCAAGGAACCTTATCAACACCAGTGCCTCGGACCTCTACCCCGCCACCTTTGTTGAAGACGCCAAGACCATCGCCAAGTACACGCCGGGCATCTCTATCAAAGTCCGGGGCATGAAGCAACTTGAAAAGGAAGGCTTCATGGGCCACGTGACCGTAGGCAAGGGCAGCTCCCACGAGCCCCACATGATCACCCTCACCTACGACGGCACGAAACTTGCGAGCAACAAATCTACCAAGCGCACCTCCCGCGACCACCTGGTCATCGTCGGAAAGGGTCTCACCTTCGACACAGGCGGTCTCTGCCTCAAGCCCGCCAAGTCCATGCCCGAGATGATCAGCGACATGAGCGGTGCCGCCACAGCCCTCGCCGCAATCCAAGCCATTGCCACCCTGAAACTCCCCGTCAAAGTGAGCGCCGTCTGCTGCCTCGCCGAAAACGCCATCGGCAACAAGTCCGTACTGCCGG
>CAMIWK010000086.1 GCA_946402415.1 uncultured Fibrobacter sp. | reverse complement strand
TTGTCATTACGGGTGGCGAATTCAACATCAAGTCCAAGGATGATGGCATCCAGGCCTATAACTACGTACTTCTGGCCGATTCTGTCTCCACTCCGAAGATTACGGTCAATTCTAGCGGCAAGGGCATTGTTTCCGACAACCTGATCTATATCAATGCGGGTATCGTGAACGTTACCTCCACCGACGACGGTATTCATTCCAATATGAACGTGTATTTCAACGGCGGCGAGACCACCATTTCGGCTGGAGATGACGGTGTCCATGCTGACTCCACCCTGATGATTAATAACGGAATTGTTAACGTGACCAAGGCTGCGGAAGGTTTCGAAGGCTGGTACATTATTGCCAAGGGTGGAAAGACGGCTGTTACTACCAGCGATGACGGCTGGAATGCTGCAGGCGGTTCTGCCGATCCCAATGCCGCCAGTGGTTCCCAGTGGGGTGGTCCCGGTGGTGGCGGAATGGCTTCTAATTCCGTAGGCTACATCGAGATTTATGGTGGCTATCATTACCTTTACGCGGCAGGCAACGATGTTGATGTGTTGGATGCCAACGGAACGGTCAAGATGAGCGGTGGTGTGGTGATTCTGGAACTGGGTTCCGGCGGTGGTATGGGTGGCGGTTCTAGCGGTGGTCCGGGAGGAAACAGGCCCGGCAGTCAGAGCGGTAGCACAAGCGGTTCTTGCTCCACCAATATGAGCGGCGGAATCATCGATACGGATAATGGAATTACGGTTTCGGGAGGAATCCTTCTCGGATTCGGTAGTCAGACCGAGAATGTGGTGAATTGCAATGCGGTCTCCTTCTCTGCGGGCACGGCCTACGGTTCCAGCAACGCGGCCTTCAAGCCCAGCGTGTCGGGAAGCATGATTGTGTTCAGCAACGATGTAGGTTCCAGCGTTTCTTCCGTGGATGTTAGTTCCATGAGCACTGTAGAACTGGCTAACGGAATGACTTTCTATTACAAATAAGGCTAGTCTTCCAGCTCTTCATCATCGCTGTGGCGGATGACGGTGGCTCCAAGCCCCGCCATTTTCGCCTCAAAATTTTCATAGCCGCGGTCCAGATGGTACACGCGGCTTACTGTGCTTTCGCCGTCGGCAATGAGAGCGGCAAGCACGAGGGCTGCGGTAGCTCGCAGGTCGGAACCCATGATTTCGGTGCCTTCGAGAGGAGTGCCGCCCTTGATAGTGGCGGTGTTCCCGTTGATCTGGATGTTCGCGCCAAGGCGCTCCAGTTCGGCCACATGCTTGAATCGGTCGTTATAGACGGTATCTTGAATGAGGCTGTTCCCGGGTACCGAAACGAGGGTTGCCATCATAGGGGCTTGCATGTCGGTGGGAAACCCGGGGAAGGGAAGGGTGGATATGCTTACAGGCTTCAGTTCTAGCCCGCGTGCATCTACTTGCGCCCAGTCAGAGCCCACATCCACCTTGCACCCCATTTCACGGAAAACATCCAGGGTAGAGGCGATGTGTTCGGGAATAATCTTGTTCACCTTCACGCAGCCACGGGTAATGGCGGCTCCGCAAAGGAATGTACCGGCCTCGATTCGGTCGGGAATGGTAAAGCATTTGCCAGGACGCAAGCTTTCGACACCCTGAACGGTGAGGGTACGTGTCCCGCGGCCCTGGATTTTTGCACCCATAGACACGAGAAAATCTACCAGATTGTCAATCTCGGGTTCCAGCGCCGCATTCTGGAGCACGCTGGTGCCCTTGGCAAGTGTGGCGGCCATCAGCACGTTCACTGTGGCGCCTACGCTGGAGATGGGGAAGTTGAAGTTTCCGCCGGGGAGTCGCCCTTCGCAGGTGGCCTCCACGTATCCGCGGGTAAGGGTAATCTTTGCTCCCAGTGCCTCGAGCCCTTTCAGGTGCAGGTCCACAGGTCTTGGGCCCCAGGCACATCCGCCCGGAAGCGAGACGCGGCAGCGGCCAAACCTGGCCACCAGAGGCCCCAGCACGTAAAAGCTGGCGCGCATAGTTTTCACCAGTTCGTAGGGAGCTTCCAGATGGTCTGCCTGGCGGGTGTCAATCTTGAGCACATGGGCTTCGCCACTGATGTGGCAACCGATAACCCTGAGCACGTCGCTCATGGTTTTCATATCTTTCAGGTGGGGCACGTTGGTGATTTCGGAGACTCCGTCGGCCAAGAGGGCTGCCGCCATCACGGCCAGCACAGCGTTCTTAGCTCCTGAAATTTCAACTTCGCCTTCCAGAGGCTTTTTAACTTGATGAACTTCAAAGCGGTACATATAAATCTCCTAGTCCTTGTAGACCACGCGGGTTCGGGCAATCCAGTCGTGAAGCGCCCTGCGTTTTGGGTCAATACAGACAATTAAGTACCCGAGGCCGTACAAGGTAAGCGTAAATTGGGTAAAGATGCTTCCCATATAACGTACGCAGGAAAGCCCCCAGGTCATTTTTTCGCCTTGGGCTGATTCGATGCGGATTTTAAAGAGCATCTTGCCCGGAGTGGCGGAAAACTTCCCTGTAAAAAAGATGAAATAAATGGCCTGTAGAATTGAGCAGATCAGCATGAACCACCACATCCCCGGAGCATTGAAAAAATTGTTCATGGCTTCGGTGGAGGTGGGATCATCCAAGAATGCGGCTGCCAGTCCCTGGAGCTTTTCCAGGTCCAGATAATGCATTTTGGTCATAATGAGCAGAACGATTCCACCGAATAGCCCCACGATGGCGTTGTCGATGATATAGGCTACCAGCCGTACGAAAAAACCGGCGTAATGCTTGCCCGCCTGAGTCTGCTTTAATAGTTGCTCAATGGCGTCTTGCAGGGCCTCTTCACGAGAGGCGTGGGTCTTTGCTTCGAGAGTATCTTTCCAGGGTTTCCAGTTTTCTTCACCGGAGTGCCACACCAGGGTTTCATCTGTAATCTTTTTGGCTTGGACAAATCCGAAAATCTCGTCCAGGGTATACGGCCCTTGCCGTCTTTCCCCTTCCGTAATGGACTCATCTATATAAAACCAACTCATACGGCTGTAAATATAGGAAATGCTTCGGTCTTTTCTGAAAAAATTTCTAAATTCGGGTGCTATGAATACATTTGTGCCTGGCCAGCGTTATGTCAGTCGGTCTGAGCCGGATCTCGGTCTTGGTATCGTTGCGGAAATTCAGGGACGCAATGTCATATTCCGCTTTCCCCTTGTAAATCAAACCCGTATTTACCGCATGGAGAATGCTCCTGTGGACCGCTTTGTTCTGAATCCAGGTGAAACGGCTAAGAGCGAAAAGGGGGCGTCTTTTGTCATTGAATCCCTTCGCGAGATTTCGGGTGTTGTGGTCTATGTAGGGCGTGGAGGCAAGGAGATAAAGGAATCTGACCTTGTAGCAAAACAGGCGGCTCGTATCGTAGATTTGTTCAAGGCCCTCTCGAATATTGGTTCTAACGGTATTTTTGGTGACGCTGGACAAGGTGATGTTTCATCTAAAGCTTTTGATCGCCGCAGTCGCGCCCTTGCGCTTAGTTGTAAGTGGCAATCCTCGCCGGTACGGGGTATGATTGGCCCACGAGTGGATAAAATTCCGCACCAATATTATTTGTGCTATAGGGCCTGCTCTAGTACGACGCTACCGAGGCTTATGCTTTCCGATGAGGTGGGTCTTGGCAAGACCATCGAAGCTGGTATGATATGGCATGCCCTAAGGGCACGCGGTCGCGTCGAGAAAACCCTGATTATTGTTCCTGATACGCTGAAACACCAGTGGATGGTGGAAATGAAACGCCGGTTCAACCAGCTTTTTACCCTGGTAGATGATGGCTACATGCAGAGCGTTTTCGTAAATGTGGAAAAGGATGATGTCAAGCCTAATCCCTTTATGCAGGCCAACAATTATATCGTTTCCATAGAACTGCTTATCAGACAGCAAGCCTTGGAAGAAGACCTTTTGAAGGTTGATTGGGATATGACCATAGTGGACGAGGCTCACCACCTGATCAGTGAAGATGGCTTTACCAGTAGGGAATATTCGCTGGTCGATGAAATACGGAAAAAAACAAAGGGTCTGCTGTTACTTACGGGAACGCCTTTGCGATTTGATCCGGAATCCCAGTTTAACCGCTTGAAAATGCTGGACCCTGCAAGGTTTACTGACTATCAGGAGTTCATCAATGACCAGGAAGCCTACAACAAACTGGTCAACGACTTGAAGAAGATTCCTACGGACCCGAACCATCAGATGAGTTGGGATGACCTTTATGAGGCCGTTCCGAAGAATTCCAAGATTCGCCCCTGGCTGGAACAGGAAAGTTCTAAATCCTTGACTGCGGGGGAATGGATCCGTCGTATTGTTGATGCCATGGGTACAGGTTCTGTTGTGTTTAGGAATACGCGTAAGGGCGTTGGTGGTTTCCCGAAACGAATCTTGGATGCTATTCCTCTGGAGCCGAATCCCGAATATCGCAATATGGTGGAAATAGCTGTTCAGAGGTTTTCATCTATGGATGGAAACTATGTCGGAGAGGACCTGACCACAGATATTCAGGAAAATGGATTGCTTTGTACGCAATATTCCGATGCTTGGAATCTGGATGAACGTGTCGTTTGGTTGAAGGAATTTCTGAAGAAGCATCATAAGGATAAGATTCTGCTCATTTGCGAAACGATGCCTGTGCTGAACGCCCTGCAAACGGTTCTTACAGAATATTTGGGCGAAGACGGGCTTGTGGTGTTCAGTGAGGGCATGAGCATTCTTGCTCGAGACAAGGCCGCGGCGAAGTTTAACAGCTCTAACGGAGCGAATCTCTTGATTTCCTCTGAAATTGGTGCCGAAGGCCGTAACTTCCAGTCTGCTCACCACCTGATTCTTTTTGATTTGCCTTTGGATGCCGTCTTGGTAGAACAGCGCATTGGCCGCCTGGACCGTATTGGACAGACCAAGGATATCTATGTACATGTGCCCTATGTGAAGGGTTCTGGACAAGAAGTAATGTTCCGCTGGTATAACGACGGTCTGAACGCTTTCGGTTCGCCCTTGATGGGTGGTGGAGAGCTGTTCATGAAGTATACCGACAGCTTGATTGAGGCTTTGGCGGATCCTGTAAATCACTTGGATCATTTTGTTGAGAAAGTCCTTCCGGCAGTGCAGAAGGATTCCGACCAGATGCGCAAGAAGATCGAGAAAGGACGTGACCGCTTGCTGGAATTCAACTCCCGTAATCCCGAGAAGGCCAAGGAGATTACGGACGAGATCGAAAGGATTGATGCCGAGCCTGAGATGAAGGATTTGTTGCTGGATTCCTTGCAGGCTCGCGGACTTGATATTGAACCTAGCGCCATAGCGGGCTGTTCTGTAATAACTATGGGCCCGCAGATAGAGGCGGGTACTGTTCCCGGTATGCCAACCCAGGCTATGGTTGCCGCCCAGAGTGAAGATGAGGAACAGGGTTCCGACAGTATATCTTTGACGGTGACCTTTGACCGCAAGGTGGCTATGGTTCACGATGAGGTGGATTTTGTGAGTCTGGAACACCCGTTGGTACAGGGTGTCATCGATTATGAGACCAGCGTGAATCATGGAACGGTGGCTTGCTCTATCTGGCAGGACTCGGGAATGCGTGGCCTGTTGATGCAGTACAACTTTGTAGTTGAATTGCCTGTTCCTGAAGAGTGGGGCATGTCCGACATTGTGGGCCCCTGCTATGCTTCTGCCTTGATTGACCCGACAGGCAAGGATCTGTCAGCTGCTCTTGAAAAGCTTAAAACGGCAAGCCTGCGTGATGTGGCAGTACCTCGCGGAAACAAGGCCGTGGATGCAACGCTGCGTTTCTTTGCGAAGGAGGGTCTGGGCTTTGCTCGCCAGTCTATCAATGGTATGGCCAAAGAATACGCCGAAAAGGCCGCTGATCTGGTGGAGAAACGTACGGAGCAGGAATACCAGCGTGTGAACCACCTGATGCTGATGCGTGGTCGTGGCGGAAGCTCTACGGCCTTGCAGCAGATGAAAAAGAATGTGACGGAGCGCCGCAAGATTGTCTCTACGCCGCAGCTCCGCCTGGATGCAATCAGACTGCTTGTGTGCAGATGAGGTTGAATAAAGTAGGATTTGTGTCATCCTGAGCGGAGCAACGAAGTTGCGACGTCGAAGGATCCAGAGCTGTTTTGGACAAGAATATGAGTGAATTACGTAAGAACATTTTGAATGAATCTCGCCGGATTGTGGTAAAGATCGGTTCCCGTATTTTGGTGGATAGTGCCAAGGGTGGGGTCCGTAGCCGCTATATCCAGAAGTTGGCTGATTCTGTTTCCCGCCTTATGGAGGCCGGCAAGGAAGTGGTCATTGTGACTAGTGGTGCTGTGGGTACGGGTATGGCCCAGCTTGGTTACAAGGAAAAGCCTACCAACATCGCCGAAAAGCAGGCCTGTGCTGCTGTTGGCCAGATTGACTTGATGTATGCTTATCGCGAGATGTTCAGTTGGGTTGATCTTTCCGTTGGTCAGATTCTCCTTTCGGCCGATGACTTTAGGGACCGTGCTCGTTACAAGAACTTGCAGAACACTATCAAGGCTATGCTGGCCCGTAAGATTGTTCCCATCATCAACGAAAACGACTCTTTGGCCGTGGCCGAAATCAAGGTGGGGGACAACGACAAGCTTTCTAGTGATGTTGCCCTGTTCCTGGATGCCGATCTGCTTCTGATCTTTACCGATGAAGACGGCCTCTTTGATGATAACCCGAAGAAGAATCCTGATGCCCGTCTGTTGCGTTTTGTTCCTGAAATCACACCCGCCATTTTGGCCTTGGCAGGCAAGCCCGGCGAGGCGGGTTCTGCGGTCAGTACCGGCGGCATGCGGAGCAAGCTGGATTCTATCCGCAATGTGACCAGGAGTGGAGCTAATGCTTTCCTCGCCAACGGAATGAAGGTATTGCCTCATCAGGTGGTTCTTGAAAATGCGGTAGGAACGTTCTTTGCAGGTTCCAAGAACAAGTTGAACAGCCGCCAGCGCTGGCTCCGCTTTATCACCACACCCC
>CAMIWK010000085.1 GCA_946402415.1 uncultured Fibrobacter sp. | reverse complement strand
CCTTACCAGGGATCGGGGTGGGGAGCACCACGTCAAAAGCGGAAAGACGGTCGCTAGCGACCATCAGGAAGCTGTCGCCCAGGTCGTACATGTCACGTACTTTACCTTGGTGGAACAGCGGAACTTCGGTAATGGGAGTATCAAATTTTAAGCTCATAGTGAGTCCAAAGATAGAAAAAAGACAAAAAAGGGGCAAGCCTGCCCCTATATACTGCAAACGTTTAATATAACAAACGATTATTCTACTGGGTAATAGATTTCCGTTATTTCGTAAAGGTATGTTCCGTCGTAATAAAGGTATTGCGGCACATCGACTAATTTATAGTACATAACACCGTTTGACATTTTTTCTATGGAAGCGGAAGTCACACCGTTGTTAATTGAGCGTTTTCCGTCGGCACTTATGGTTACAAAGTTATCATCGTTTACCCATTTTCCTACAAGGCCTTCTGAAAAACCATCTCTTTCATATCTGTCAAACTGATAGGCTTGTAGAAGAAGCCCATCTGCATAAATTACATAGTTATCGTCATCGCCAGAAACAATCAAAACTCCCCGTGTTACATCAAGATCATAGTTAAACGAATTTTCATCGGCAGGCGTTCCGTCATCATTGATCATTGTTGCCACGACGGGAATTTTTCCATCACTTAATGATGAGAAAGTCCATTTATCGTGAATGTCACCCTCTTTATCTGCCCATGCTGTGCCTGCTAAGCTTTTAAACATTTCAGAGGTAAGACTAGCACCAGCAGGTCCAAATGAGTATGGTGTTCCGTCGCCGTTGTCGTCGGATGAATCTCCGCCATTGCCACCGGAGGAATTCGAAGAACCTATGTCGTTACCCGATGGGGTCTTGCCGCCTTTGTCACCCTCGGATTTTTTGTCGTCAGACTTGCCGGAATCTTTTCCGCCATCTTTTACCCATTCTCCGGATTGACAGGTGTAGGTGGTGTTGTCGTCCTTCACGAGGCCGACGTTGCCTTCGGCGGTTGTCGTGCAAGTGCCTAGATCATCGAAAGTTTGGACTTCGAAGTCGGGTGTGACGGTCTTGCCGTCAGTGCCGCTGGAGCTATCATCGCCGCAAGCGGCGAGAGCCATGAGAAGGGCGGTGGAAACGGCGGATATGCCGGCGTAGAGGCGTTTGCTCATAAATTTCTCCTTGAATAAGTGAATTCATAATGAATGTAAGAAAAAGGGCCCATTTTGGCAGCCCTATACCATAAAAATTCTAAATTTGGCACATGAAATTCCTGATTATACCCCTGTTCAGCCTCTGCTTTGCGGTGTCCGCCTTTGCGGCCAAGTACAGCGCTGACACCCGCTCGGAATTTCTGACCAGCTGCCTCTCGGGCGCCGACAAGGCGGTGTGCGAATGCGTGTTACAGAAGCTGGAATCCAGGTACAGCGAGTCTGCCTTCAAGAAGATTGAGGCCCAGATGCTCATGGGCCAGGATGTCTTTACCTATGTGGACTTTATCGTAACGGCAAGCAAGAAATGCAGCGCGGGCCGCTCTGCCGGGGCCGCCACAGGCTCGCTGGTAGCCGCCGTGACGCCTGCTAAACCTGAGCCTGCCGCAGCACAACCGGCGCCAAAACCCGCCGAAACTGCGCCCGCGTCTTCCGCTGCACAGGCAAGTCCGCAACATGCAAAAATTTCCGCCACCGATATGATGCTTTTGCAGATGCTCCTGAACAACCAGGCCTTCAAGGATTCCTTCGTGGTGGAATGCACCAGGGAGGGGGACAAGTTTCTGGGGGCATCTCAGTCCCAGAAGTCTTGCCAGTGCGCCTACGACCATATGCTGCAAAACGATTCCCTGCTTTACCTGCTGATGCGTTCCATGAACGTGAACGGCGAGGTAACCGATTTCGAGAAGCTGAGCTACCGCCTGATTCTACCATGCCTGCCTGCCCAGTTTACCCCCGAGATGGAAACGTTCCTCCAGAAGGCCTGTATGGAATCGGTGCGCGCGGGTAACAAGACCCGTTGTGCCTGCGCCGTCAAGGAAATCAAGAAGTCCTATACCATCCAGGAACTGCTTCAGGACATTCTGCTGGACCAGGAAAAGTTCAGAATCAAGCTGGTAGGGAAGGTGGGCAAGTGCGTAGCCCCGTAAAGAGAGGAAGTTACTTTGTTTGAATCGCTGTTCCAGAAATACCCTTTTTTCCGTGCTGTACCCTGTATCCTTTGCATGGCAATCGTCTTCAAACTGTCATCGCTGACCAACGAACAGCTGGAAGATTTTCCCCAGATTTGGGACAAACTGGCCCACTTTCTGGAATACGCCACCCTTGCGGGCTGTTACGCTATGATTTGGACGCGAAACGAATGGTCCAGGCGGCAGTGGCTGCGGGTGCTGATTGTGGGTGTGCTTGCCTTGGTCTACGGCTGTACTGATGAATACCACCAGAGTTTCGTGGAAGGACGTGATTGCAGTGCCTTGGACCTAGTTGCCGATTTGACCGGTGGTTTGTTTGGCGGTGTGGTGTATGCGTTCATTACGCGGATCTTGAACCGCTTTGACCCGGTTATCCCTCAAAATCCCCCAGCGTAATTGTCATTGCGAGGGGCGTCAAGCCCCGTGGCAATCTCTATTCAAACTTTCCGAGTAATATTATTTCCCGCTGTAAAGTAATCCCGAATTTCTCGGTAACTTTACTTTGTACGTATTCACTTAGGTTCTTGATATCCTGAGCGGTGGCGCTACCGACGTTCACGATAAAGTTTGCATGCAGGATGCTCACCTGGGCGCCGCCTATGCGGTAGCCCTTCAGACCGGCCTGTTCGATGTAGTACCCGGGGGCGACCTGTGTAGGCGTGGCGGCGGCGCCAACTTCTAGCCGCTTGAAGGTGGAACCGGCGTTTGGCATATTCAAGGGCTGCGTCGCCTTGCGCTTGGCCATGCATTCGGCCAGTTCGGTTTCAAGGTCCGCGACGGTCTTGCCGGAGCTTGCTGCTTCTTGCAGCTGGAATGCGACCGCGAGAATAATTTCGCCACAATCCTTGAATCTACTCTGTCTGTACCCGAATCCACAATCTTCTGCGGGCAGCTCACGTATACTCCCGTCGTTGTCGAGGACCGTCACCTGCGTACAGCAGCTCCCGATCTCTTGGCCGTAGGCACCCGCGTTCATGTATACGGCTCCGCCCAAGGTTCCCGGGATTCCCGCCAGCTTGTGTATGCCGGCGTAGCCCTGCTTGAGGGTGTGACGGGCGAACCTGCCTAGGGGAGTGCCCGCTCCGACTTTGAACTTGCCGCTCCCTAGGTCCACGATTTCCGAAAATTCTCCGGCCAAGGAGATTACAACGCCCTCGTAGCCCCTATCCGAAACCAGAAGGTTGGTCCCGTTTCCCAAGATAAAATAGGGGAGTCCCTTTTCCCGAGCCAGGGAAAGGGTGTTTTTCAGGTCGCCCATACACTCGGCTTTGACAAAATAACGGGCAGGACCGCCTACCTTGAAGGAGGTGTGCGCGCTCATCGGCTCGTTTTCCAGGACAACCATGGTGTAAATATAGGATTTACTATAATTCCCACAGATGACCGACGAAGAGTTGAAACAGTTCAAGGACGTCCTGTCCATCACGGCGGTGGCCCGCTCCCTGGGTATAGAAGTTATCCGGGGCAAGTGCCGCTGTGCCTTTGCGAGCCGTCACGCTCATGGTGACAGGACTCCGTCGGTTTCCATTTCCGAAGAGAAAGGCTATTTCCGTTGCTGGGTCTGCGACGATGTCCGGGGTGACGTGATTTCCTTGGTGCAGAAGTACAAGGGCTGCTCCTTTGTTGAGGCCCTGAACTACCTTCGCGAAACCTTCCCGTTTCTGGCTCCTGCGGGCAAGTCCACGACGGCGACCAAGTCTGTTTTGGGCCCCCATCATAATGGTGCAGTACAGATTCCTCAGGAGATCTACGCCACAGAACCCATGCCCATGCCTGAACCTGCCTCCACCGAGGAGTTGGTCAGCGAAGACGAACGCAAAAAGATTATCCTGAATTTCTTGAAGATGCTCTCGCCAGTAGACGGCACCCAGGCCGCTGCCTGGCTTATGGGGCGCCGCATCTTCAAGCCCGTGTGGGACAAGATGCTCCTCAGGACCATCAAGGACTATGGCCTCTTGAATCAGACCCTCAAGGACACCTACAGTATGGAAGTGCTGCAGTACGTGGGCCTGTTCAACGAGAAGGGAAACCTGAAGTTCTACAAGCATCCGTTGATATTCCCGTATCTGGACACCCAGCGCAGGGCTTTCTATTTCCAGTCTAGGGCGCTGGACAGTTCTGTTGTTCCCAAGGAGATGAACCTGAAGGGGACGGTGCCCTACCCGTATAATATGTCTGCCCTTGATGAAAAAAACGGCTGGGTATACCTGTGCGAGGGCGTGGTGGATACGCTCACCTTTTTAGGCCGTAAAATCGACGCGGTAGGCATACCCGGTGTGCGCTCTTTCAAGGTGGAATGGCTACCTTTGTTCAAGAACAAGAATGTGGTACTGTGCATGGACAAGGATAACGCCGGCCGCGAGGCTACCAAGTACTTGCAAGAGGTATTTGGCAATGCGGGAATCCGTACCATTGTGCTGGGTGAGGGAATGGAGCATCTGGATTCTTCCATAAAGGAAGGTGAAGACGTGAACGACTGGTTTGGCGGAAAAAGGTAAGTTATGGCTTTTCAGAAGTGCAAGGATATAATCGAGAAAATTAGGGGAAATCTGGCTTTCAAGATTTTCAAGGGTATCTACGGATTTGTCAATTTCCTGTTGCGGTGCGTTCTCCTGATCCTCATCATCTATTCGGCGGTTTTCAGCATTGTGGCTTCTGTGGCCATTTACAAAGCATTTATCTATGGCTACAACCTATACGATGGCGTGGAAAGTTTGAAGGATACCCAGCCCGAGATGAGCAAGTACATGCAGGCCCTGGTGGATTCCAATCCGGCGACAGAGATAAAGCATACCTACGTGCCTCTGGATTCCATCAGCCCGTACCTGCAGAAGGCGGTGATTGCCAGCGAAGACGCGGGTTTCTATTTCCATCCGGGATTTGACGTGAACGCCATTGCCGAGGCCCTGAATGCGAACAAGATGTCTGGCAAGACTAAGTTTGGCGGGTCCACCATTACGCAACAGCTGGCCAAGAATTTGTTCCTAAGCGGGGAACGTTCTTGGGAGCGCAAGTTCAAGGAATTGGCCTATGCCTTGCTTATGGAACACGAACTGGGCAAGGATCGTATTCTGGAACTTTACTTGAACTATGCCCAGTGGGGCAAGGACATTTTCGGCTGCCAGGAAGCCTGTCTTGCTTACTACAAGAAAAGTTGTAGCAAGCTCAGCGTGGACCAGGCCATCAACCTGGCGGCTATGCTGGCAAGCCCGGGCAAGCACCACCCGAATATGCGGGAGAGCCAGTTTATGGCTAAGAGACGCGCCGTCATTTACCAGAACATGTTCCCCAAGAAGGACAGCCTGCTGGTGGATTCCCTGCGGCAGTTGATGGCTCCGCCTGCAGAATCTGTGGTGACGCCTGTCGAGACGGCTACGCCGGTGTCAGGAGCCGAGGCTTCAGTTCCCGAGAACCCGGAGTAGTTCGTCTCTTTCTACAAGTCCGTTTTGTACAAGACGGTCTGCGTACTGTCGCAGGGTGCCGTCGACGTAGGTTCCGTCGGGTCGTAAAAGTTCTAGTGTAGCGATACGCCCGCCGGCCTTTTTCCGCAGGAGCCTCTGGGCGACGACACCCAGGAGGGAGTCTTGCAGCGAGGCTTTGGAAATCCCTAAGTCCTGGAGCCGCGCAGTGGCCCCCATTGCGCTGTTGGTATGTAACGTTGCAAGTACCAAGTGGCCGGTCTGGGCGGCGCGGAGCGCAATGCGGGCCGTCTCTTCGTCCCGGATTTCTCCTACCAGAATTACATCCGGATCCTGCCGCAGTATGGAGCGGAGCGCCGCGGCAAATGTGAACCCACATTTTTCGTTGACCTGCACCTGGTTTGCGCCGGAAAGGCAGTATTCCACAGGGTCTTCTATGGTGGTGACGTTGATCTTTTTGCCGATGATTTCCCGCAGGCCAGCATACAGCGTGGTGGTCTTGCCGCTCCCGGTAGGGCCTGTAATCAGGAACAGCCCCTGAGGCATGGCGAAGATACGCCGGAGTTCTGCGAGGATTTTGGGGCTGAACTGCAGGTCGCTCAAGGTGCCGCCTTCGTCCTTGGCGGGCAAGAGCCTGAGTACACAGGTCTCCCCAAACTGTACTGGCAGGGTGCTGAGCCTTATGCGCACCGTTTCCGCCACACTCTGGAACTTGAAACTTCCGTCATGGGGAATTCGCTTGTCTGTAATATCTACCTGGGCTAGGAGCTTCAGCCGTACAAGAACCGGGTCTTTTAGCCATGGGGGCAGGCTTCTGTGGAATTGCAGCAGGCCGTCAATGCGAAACCGCACCTTCAGTTCCTTTTCGGTAGGTTCTAGATGGATGTCGCTGGCGTTTTCTTCTAGGGCCTTGTCGATAAGACTATCTACTAGGTTTATCACGGGTTCCGATTCCCAGGAGCCTGCTTTGCCCTCTTGCAGGGTTTCCACCTGGTCCGCAAATCTAGCCCGTATAGTCCGGAGAATCTCTGCTTCGGTCATGGGGCAGGGGACAACGGGTCCGTCGTGCATAAAGCGGATGCGTTCCAACAGCATTTCGTCGTGGATGTTCGCCATGCCCAGGTACAGGGCGGCAGGGCTTTTGCCCGGCGGAGTGGAGAGGGGAGTGGTCAAGTGTGCTTTGCACCAGGCGTCAGTAAAATTCATGCCGGCCAAAATACAAAACACTGGTTGTTAAAAACCAGTGTTTGAAAAAAAGAATTTAGGCCTGGATCCTTCAGCCTCTTCGAGGCTTCAGGATGACATAGGGGAGGAATTACGCTTTCGCCTTGTTGAATTTTCCCTTCAGGTTGCTGGCCTTATTCTTCGCCTTGTGGAACAGGGCGTTGGGCAGCCAGAAGAAGGTAGGCACCAGGT
>CAMIWK010000084.1 GCA_946402415.1 uncultured Fibrobacter sp. | reverse complement strand
CCGTCCAGAAGGAGCATATTGACGAGAACAAGCTGAAGAAGAACGAAGACGAAGCTATGGCTGTCACCGAAGAGAACCATAAGCTCCGCAAGGAAATCTTCGAAGCCAAGAACAAGTTGGGCATTCCGGTGGAACGTCCCGACGCCGAGTAGGTCATTTGGAACATTACTCCATCTCTGATAACCTGAAGCGAATGGTTTCAGGAGAGAACGAAACGGTTTTCCGCTTATTGGAAGGCCGTTTTTGTGTTGAGATACAGACCAGACTTCCGGGGCTCAACTTAAAACCCAAGGCGGGCGCCGACCTGCCGGGACTACTGACGGTTCTGGACCAGCTGAAAATCGCCGCCAAGCATGGTGAAAGCTTTACCGCTCCCCAGGTGGAAAGGCTTCTCGGGAAATCCACGGACCAGTCCGTCAAGGACTTTTCCGTCGGAGCAACCCCCATCATCCGAAACCGGTTCGGCATTTCTATCGGCCCCAAGACGCCCTCTCAGGCAGAACTGGTAAAGGCCGTGGAAAAAAACGATGTCATCTTCGCCAAGGGACCCGCCGGAACGGGCAAGACATTTCTTGCCGTAGCCCTGGCTGTCGCCAGTCTCGAACGTAACGAGGCTGAACGGATATGCCTAGTCCGGCCTGCCGTGGAGGCGGGGGAATCCTTAGGTTTTTTGCCAGGCGACCTGAAAGAGAAAATCGCCCCCTACCTGAGGCCCATCCACGACAGCCTATCCGAGCTTCTGCCTGCAGAAAAGCTCCGCCGTTACGAGGAATCCGGCGCCATCGAGGTGGCTCCCCTAGCCTATATGCGCGGGCGCACCCTCAAGCGGGCGTTCATCATCTTGGATGAGGCCCAGAACACTACCGTACCCCAGATGAAGATGTTCCTCACGAGACTTGGGCCCCACAGCAAGGCCATCATTACCGGAGACACCTCCCAGGTGGACCTGGCCCAAGGCCAGAAATCAGGCCTGGAACATGCCATGTCTATCCTTAACGGAATCCGGGGTATAGCTCAAATTGAATTTACCGCCACCGATGTTTTACGGCATCCGCTGGTGAAAGACATCTTGTCCGCCTACGAACAAAAGGACTCCAAATGAAAAAGAAGAAAAAGAAACTTCATCTTTTCCTCGGGTGCGTATTGGTTTCGGCCATCGCCATATTCCTGTTCCCCGACAAGAATATCGCCATGCAGGCGGATCACCCCCACCTGGGCCAGCTCAGTACACGTACCATCATATCGCCCATCAACTTCGACATTCCCAAGTCCAAACAGGAAATCGAAATTGAGCGCCAACGTGCCGAAGAAAAAGTCAGCGCCATTTTCGAATACAATACCGACGAGACCAACCGCATCAGCGAAGACCTGAAACAGTACTTGCACAAGCTCGCCCAATACGGTAACCTGCAAGCCCAAATCAACGCCTCCGGAAGCACGAACCCCGATGCCGCAGATACGCTACAGATGAAAGTGCAGCAGGCATCCCGCATCTACGAAGTTCTCAAGCAAAGGCTTTCTATTACGGCTATCAAGCCCTTAAGCCAGAATGCCAAGGCTAGGGATTCCGTATTTTCCGTTTTCAACCAGATGCTGAAGCGTGGCATTTCCAACACCCTCCTTGCCAAGACAGAAACCGAACTTAAGCTGTTCATGGAATCCTACAACGTCCAAGAGATTAGGCACCTGATCTACAACAAGACCACTGTAGCTATGATTCGCGACAGCGAAGAGATGACTCTGGAAACAAGCGCCATCCAGCCCCTGCAACGCCGGATTGACGAGTCCTTCGCTCAGTTGCAGCAGGCTTTCCCCAGCGACCAGGGCCTGCAGAGCGCCTTCTACGAAGTCCTTTACGTATTCTCGCTGCCCAACGTATTCTACCTAGAAAAAGAAACCGAAGCCCGCAAGGTTGCCGCCCGCGACAAGGTAACCCTCATCAAGGGTATGGTTCCCCGCGGTATGGAAATCGTTTCCCAGGGTGCCCCCATCACCAAGGAAATTCTTGAAAAAATCGAAGCACTGCAACAGGCGCAACAGAAAGAAGAAAACGAAAGGACCCTCACGGCGACTTACGGACAGGCCACCATCATTGCCCTCATCATCATCGCCTTCTTCTTCTACTTCTTCTACAACGAGACCGTGCGCAAGTTCAAGAGCCCAAGGCAACTCTGGAGTCTGGTACTCCTTGCCATCATCCAGCTATTGGCTTTCTGGGCAGTGCATTATCTGTCCAGCAACCTGAACATGGCCGAATTTCTCAACGGTCAGGTAAAGGGCGTAGACTTCATGTGGCTCTATCCCTTTGCCCTTACCCCAGTCATCGCCACCGTCCTTTTCAACTACAGGCTTGGCCTCGCCTTCTCCGTACTTTCTTCCCTTATATTTGGCATTCTCAATGGTTACGACCTGGCGGCCACCATCGCCGTGTTTGCTGTGCTGATTATTTCCCTGGTGCCCCTGGTCCGCATACGTTACCGCGTGCAGTTCATCTACGCCATTATCGTAGGCGTAGTGTCCATGGCGGCCTCCATCAGTATCATGTTCTTACTGCGTAACCGTATGAACTTCGAGTCCTTCTACCAGACCCTTGCCGCCGCCAGTGCAAACTTCGCCGTATGCATTGCCATTTCATCGGCCTTCTTTGTGCACCTGATGGAAAGAATCTTCGGTATCACTACGGTGCTTACCCTCATGGAAATGTCTGACTTCAACCGCCCCGCGCTGAAACGCATCTCGGAGCTCGCCCCCGGGACATTCCACCACAGTATCCAGGTTTCGAACCTTGCCGAGAAAGTGGCCGAAAGTATCGAGGCCAATTCCCTGCTGGTCCGCGTCATGGCGCTGTATCATGACATCGGAAAAACCATGCGTCCGGAATTCTTCACCGAAAACCAGAAACAGGGAATCAATCCCCATAATTCCCTAGACCCCATGCAGTCCGTAAAGATTATCTGCGGCCATGTGGAACAGGGTTACACTCTGGCCCAGGAGTACAAGATCCCAGAACTGGTGGCCGCAGGCATCCGTGAACACCACGGCACCACTACCATCCAGTATTTCTACCACAAGGCACTAGAAGCCGCCAAGGACGACCCTTCGAAGGTAGTGAAGCTTGAAGACTTCCAGTACAAGGGTCCCAAGCCCCAGAGCAAGGAGACGGCAATCCTTATGCTGGCCGACATCATCGAGGCCACCAGCCGTTCCATGTCCAATATGGATTCCGAGGCCCTACAGGAAATGATCCACAACACCATTCAGGGTCGTTTCAACGAAGGGCAGTTCAGTGAATGCAACCTGTCTGTGCGCGAGCTGTTTAAGCTGGAACAGGCGTTCTTGCGTAGCCTTGACGGTACCTACCACACCCGCGTCAAGTATCCTGGGCAGAAGTAAAATCCCCTTGACATTTGGCGTTTTTATGCTATATTTGCGCTGTAACTTTAAGGTTTCGTAAGATGATGAACAAGAAGAATCTCATTTTGATTGCTGTCGGAGTCTTGCTTCTGGTAATCGGCTTCTTCTGCCTCCAGCAGGGTCCTGCCGACAATCCCGTCAGCCTTACGGTTGCACCTCTTATCCTGGTCCTTGCCTACGTGGTGGTCATTCCCCTCGGGATCCTTTTCGGTGGCAAGAAAAAGGAAAAGTAACCCTTTCGGGCGATTAGCTCAGTTGGTTCAGAGCGTCTGCCTTACAAGCAGAATGTCAGCGGTTCGAATCCGTTATCGCCCACTACCGAAAATCGGAAACGATTTGGGGTGGTAGCTCAATTTTGGTTAGAGCACCGGCCTGTCACGCCGGAGGTTGCGAGTTCAAGCCTCGTCTATCCCGCGATAAAACCCTCTCGAATGAGAGGGTTTTATTTTGTATCTAGAAAGGACAAACGAAAAGCCCCGGCAGAGCCGGGGCGTTTTCTTTCATGAGATTCCCGCCTTCGCGGGGATGACATTGTTACTCAACCGTGATGAGCGTGATGGTGCGCTTGCCGACCTTGATCGGCTTAGACACGTCTACACCCTTCTTGGCCTTCTTGGACGGGTCATTGGCCCAGCCTTCCTTAAGCTTTTCGGAGCTGCGGTCCAGAGTCTGGACGGTAGCCTTGCCGGAGAAGCCAGGGATGGAGAGCTTCAGCTCGTAGTCACTGTAGGGGTTCTTGTTGATCACCAACAGGGACTTCTTCTTGCCGTTCTCGGTGTAGTAGGTCGTGATGAGGGATTCCTTGTCACCCGTAATTTCGGTCTTCAAAAGCTTGCCGCGGAGAGCGTCAGAAGCCATCTGGAAGGCCCAGTAGCTCGGGCGCGGGCAGTTCATGCACTCTTCGGCAGAACGGGTCAGGTAACCGTAGTCACCGCCTTCCGGAGTGATGTCGTTGTGGATATCCCAGTACTGTGCGTTGTCCACGTTTTCGGTGGCAAGCATAGCCAGGTAGTCAGCAACGAACAAGCCGTTCTCGAGAGAAATGGTCTGCGGACCAGGGTTGAAGTCCACGGAGTTCCATTCAGTGAGCCACAGTTCAAACTTCTTGTCCTTGTTGAAGTGCTTGGTCCACTTGTCCACCAGCTTGTGGAGGCGGCTGTAGATAGGCACCAGGTCCTGCGGAGCAGAAAGCATGGCGAAGTCGTTTTCTTCACCATAGTGCTGCGGGTAGTGGTGAACGATGATACCGTCGGCAATGTCGCCGGTTTCCTTAAGCACGTTGTCGTTCCAATCGCCATCCAGCACGCCGAGCACGGCTACCTTGATAGTCGGGTCGACCTTCTTCATGGCTTCGATAAACTTGCGAGCGCGCTTACCATAAATGGTACCGCCGTCCTTACCGTACTTTTCATAGTAGGGATGCCAGTTACCATAGACTTCGTTACCGATTTCCCAGTACTTGATGCCGGCCTTCTTGTCGATGTTGGTGTGCTTCACCCAGGCAGCAGCTTCTTCTTCGGTACCGGAACCGAAGTTCACAGTGAACATGGCGTTAGAACCAGTCTTTTTCAACCAGGCGAGGAATTCATCAGTATCCACCATCCAGTCGTGGTTATCGAGAATTTCCTTCCAGTGGTCGTCATCGGCACGGAGACCACCCGGATAACGGATGATGCCGTGGTTGATGCGCTTGGCGTATTCAGCAGTCTGAACCTTGAACTTCGGATTGTCGAGCATGTCGCCATCCCAAAGGGCAGCGTTGATACCGAAGAGGCCGCCAGAGATGTTCGGGTTGATGACATCGCCGGTACCCTTGACTTCAACCTTCACGAGAGCCGGACGTTCAGCAGCCTTGACTTCCTTCTGGTTGGTGAGCTTGATGTTGTCGATTTCGAAGCTACCGTTAGAACCTTCTCCACCCGGTTTGAAGTCAAGAGAAACAACGCCCTTGAGGTCGAACTGGCCGTTTTCCTTGGCGGTAGGCGGCTGGTAATACGGGAACTTGGAGAATGCGCGGAACGGCACGATCACCGTGGTACGACCGCGAGGAACACCGGTGTTGGCAACGAAGAGTTCGTTACCGGCGTCACCCACCTGAACCGTGATGGACTGCCATGCACGTTCGGAGTAAACGTCGAACATGATGCCCCAGTGGTTCGTCCAGTCGCGCTGCTTAGCGTCGTGAGCGGCACCGTTCTTGGTAAAGTCAAGAACGAAGTCCACCCAGTCGGACATTTCGAAGTGCTTGATGTAGAGGCTGTTGCCGTCGAGCTTGGAGGTCTTGTACGGCATTTCGATTTCGGCCTTGGACTTCGGACCGAAAGACGGTTCCCACTTGTCCTTGGCGAACTTGCCTTCGAAGTCGGAAATGATCATGTCCGGAGCCTTGGACTTCCAGTTGTCCCACTTGATATCCGGGTCAACCCAGTCGATGTTTTCGGTGAAGGTAATCTGGTCGACGAAGATGGTCACAGGAGCCGGCTTGCCCGGTTCGCCCTGGTTTTCACCCTTGCCCACGGAGAAGCGGATTTCCTGAATCTTGTTCCACTGCACGTCCTTGGCGACTTCGGCCTGCTTGTTAGCATCCCAAGCCTTACCCTTGTCGACGAACTTCTTGAGAGGAATCTTCACGAGCTTCCAATCCGTGCCGACCTTGGCGCCAGCAATCCAGTCGTTCAGGCTGACCTTGGTCTGGCTCTTGATGTCGTTGCCCTGGTTGTCGAGGATACCGACGTACACCTTTTCGCCGCCAAGCTTACCCTTGATCCAGAAGTAGAGACCGCCCTTGTTACGAACCTTGGACAGATCGGCATACTTGCCTTCGCCCATAGAGTAGGTCACGCCGGACCAGTCGTTGTTATCGATGTACAGGGCAAGCACGTTGGGGTTGCCGCTGGTCTTGGACTTGGCTTCGCGCTGAGCGGAAAGACCACCGTAGCTGTAGCTGAAGCCCTTCAGGTTATTATCGTAGAAGGTGACCAGGGTCTTAGCCTTGCCATCCAGCTTCTCGGGGTTCTTCGGGCCGTCGATGACGTCCTCGTTTTCATCCCAGTAGATAATCTTGGCCTTGGGCTTGGCCTTCTTGTTGCCCTTCACGATTTCGATGTTGTCCACCCAGATTTCGAAATCCTTGGCGCCACTCTTGTCGATAGAGAAGCGAATTTCGGCAATCTTGTCCCAGTCGATACGGGCCGGGAATTCGGACTTACGGGTGTTGTCCCAGTAGAGACCGCGGTCCGGGAAGTCCACGAGGGGAATAGAAACCTTCTTCCATTCCGTCGTAATGGCGCCGCCCTCGATGTACTTGTTCATCGGGAGCACTACCTGGGTCTTCTTGCCATCGGATACTTCTTCGTCCAAGAGACCAATCTTCACGGATTCGCCACCGTTCTTGCCCTTAATCATGAACTCGACCTTGGAATCCAGCATGTACTTGTTCAGGTCGAAGAATTCATTGTAAAGGCAGACAGAGGCTCCCGAATATTCACTCGGGTCCAGCTTGATGTTCAGAGCGGACTTGGACTTGTAGCCACCATCCTTGGTAATGGTGATGCCCTTGCTCTTGCCACCGTAGGCGTAGTCAAAGCCACCCTGACGGTATTGATCGTCAAAGAACTTGTAAACTACCAGACGGGGCGGTTTCTGCTGAGCCATGGCAGTCGTGGTCAACAGCCCAAGCAGGGCTATCGAAGCGACCTTCAGTGTTTGCTTCATCATATATCGCATCCTTATG
>CAMIWK010000083.1 GCA_946402415.1 uncultured Fibrobacter sp. | reverse complement strand
GTGGGTTACGGCTGGTACCTGGAAGAAATCAAGAAGTTCTACGAAGGCGACAGCAGTGTGCACTTTGCAGGCGAGCAAGGCGGAGAAACCCTCGCAGGCCTTTACGCCGATTCCGACTTCTTCTTGTTCCCAAGCACCACCGACACCTTCGGAAACGTGGTGGTAGAAGCCATGTCCACAGGTACACCCGCCCTGGTGAGCGATTACGGCGGCCCTCACGATATCGTGATGGACGAAGCCGCCGGGCGGATCCTCCCCATCGATGAAGAAGCCTGGCTAAACGCCCTGGAAGAATGTCGCAAATTGTTCCTGGAACAGCCCGACACTTACGCCAAGATGCGCGAGGTTGCCCACGAACGCAGTCTCAAGTACACTATGGAAAGTTCCACCAAGGCCCAGTTCGAATACTTCCGGAAGCTGAAAAAAGAAGCCTACGGGCTGTAAAAGGCATCTACGCACCAGGTTGGAATAGTCCGATTAGCATTTTTAGGTAAAGGCGTAGCCTAATTTGTTTATATTACATTGAGGGGGCTTTATCATGTCTAAAAAAATGCACCTTTGTCGGTCTATTGCCTTCGGAGCTTTTTTGAGCGTCCAGGTTTTTGCACAGGCATCAGAGCTGGAGGACTGGGTTGAAGAAGATCCCACCCAGCCGGTACAACCAGCCGATCAAACCTACGCAGAACCCGCCTCTCAACCCTACGTTGAACCTGCCGCCCAGCAATACGTAGAGCCCGTCCCAGCCTATGTAGAACCCGACTCTCAAGCCTACGTAGAGCCCGCCCCAGCCTACGAGCCGCCCCAGCAGACGTATGTACAGGGATACGGAAAACCGCCCGAGGGGTTCTACGGGTATTTCGGCTACGCCCCCCCTGCAGAGAATTCAAATGCGGGGTGTTGTTGCAAGGAAGCCGACGGCACCTCCCCGAAAGAAGAAAAAGATAAGGGTTATAAAAACCTGCAAAGCTTTAACTTTTCTATCCCAATCCAGTCTGAAACCTATGGTCTAAAGAGTCCTGACTACGACGTGGATGCAAGTCACTTTGGATTTGGCATCAACTGGAACCGCATCCGCGTAGAAGAAAGCCTGTACTCCTCCGTAGTGGGCCTTGGTGTTAGTTACATCATGAGCGAATGGGATGGGGGCGGAAAGAAGAACATCGAGTTCAGCGGACTGGACGCCAACTTTAAGTTCGGCTTTGGCGTATCGCCCCTTACGGACAACTTTATATTGGCCATCCACCTAATCTTTGCCTTCGACTACAAGATGCAAAAGGCCGTGTTCAAAAAGAAGATTGGCGATTTCCAGATGTTCCAGAACATTAATATGTCTAATGAAATAGCCCAAACCAGCCTTGAATTGAATTATACGGCGCACAATTTGGACCTGGAACTTGGTGGCGACTTGGTCATAGGCTACCAGTTTACCAGCTTTTTTGGTGTATTGGCTGGGGTCGACATTACCACCAACATGATTGGCGTAGGTGCGCTGATGTCCAGTTCCGAGGTTCCTGATGAACTTAAAGACGGTGTAAGTGAATTGTCCTCATCTCAGTATTTAAAATATCCAGATGAAATGAACGAACTTGACGCCTTTGCCGACGGCGATGACATCAGGTTCTTCTTGTACAATACCACTGGCTTGAATATTGTGCCACGCATAGGCATATTCTTCGCCTTCTAAAAAGAATAGAGGTTCCCAATGAATACGATCAACCTGAAATTCTTTACGGGATGCGCAGCCAGCTTGACTCTGCTGTGTTCATTTGCCATCTTCGGTTGCAGTGGCGCAGAAAACGATATTTCTGCACTGCAATGCTTTGCTGGCACTTGTGATGAAGATGACGAAAAAGGCCATAACGACCATTACGACCCCGATTACGCCGACCCTGACAATGCATGGATTGCAAACCCCGGGGATTGCGATGAGCACGGTTATCATGAAGACTTTGACTGTAACACCACTACTATTGGCACGACCCTATTTGATGAGGCCTACCACGTCATCTTTGTTTGCGAAGAATATGCGGGCTGGATAGCGCACGATGAATTGTCCTATTGCAGTGACTACAGCGGAAACAGAGGATCTCAGTCTAGGGAAAAAACAAATCCGCAGTGCGGAGACCTTTGGTGTGGTCTGGACAATAATGAAACGGTGACCACCGGCCTTGATGATGGTTCCAATACATCCGGAATATGGAATACTTTTGGTGACTACGAAAAGGGCGGAACATCGGAAATTAACGTGGGTGAAGACTCTGAAAATTGTCAGGGACTCTGCGGAAGCGTAAAACTTGACAACTCCCTTTACAGCCAACCTTACGCCGGACTTTATTTTAACCTGGTCAATGAAAAAGGTGCCGGAGCAGACATTTCTTCGTGGAAAGGTTTTTGCATAACGTACCAAACTCCCGAAATGGGTCCGACGATAGAGTTAGTCCACCAGCGGGGTGATGAAGTTGCTCCTTTTGTGAAATCTCTTGACCCGACAAAGACTTCCGCAAACATCAGTTGGAATGCTTTTATTCAGCAACAAACAGGAATTTCCCTTGGGCGAGACACGTTCTTGTCTCAGGTGGCGTCCATCAAAATCTACTGGACAGCTTCCTCGACACAATCCGTCACGTTCGAAATAACTTCCATAGGGACATACGATAGTTGTCCATAATGAATGCGCAAGCCCTAAAAAAACTCCGCGAGTGGTTCAAGAAGAACGCTGCAGAACTGCCGTGGCGACCCGCTGACTTAGACGCCCCCCGGGACCCGTATGCGGTGTGGATTAGCGAGACCATGCTGCAGCAGACCCAGGTTTCCACAGTCCGCGACTATTTTGTACGGTGGATGAAGCGATTCCCCGATATTGAAACCCTGGCCAAGGCAAACGAAGAAGAAGTGTTCAAGTACTGGCAGGGGCTGGGGTATTACAGCCGGGCAAGGAACATTTTGAAGACGGCGAAACAGTTGGTTAGTGATTGCCACGACCCCTGTAAGGGGTCTCGCAATGACATGCGAGGTGAGCGCAAAGCCGCTTTGCCGAGCACCCGCAGGGAACTGGAAGCACTGCCGGGAATTGGAGCTTACACCGCAGGAGCAATTTTAAGTCTAGCCTACCACCAGCGGGAAGCGATTTTGGACGGGAATCTGATGCGGATCTTTTCGAGACTGCACGCCCTGGACTTTCTGCCCACAGACAAAAAAGTTCACAGAGGTTGCCACGCCCCCTGTAAGGGGGCTCGCAATGACATAAGTGCAAGCGAAATCTATTGGGATTACGCTCGGGAAGTGGCCGACTCCCCCAAGGCCTACATGCACAACGAGGCCTTGATGGAACTGGGCCGCACCGTATGCAAGGTAAAAAATCCGGACTGTAGTAACTGTCCGCTCCGCAGTTCATGCCGAGCCGCCTTGGAAAACCGCACAGCGGAATTCCCGCCCAGCAAAAAACATACACAAAAAGACTGGCACGGCACCGTTCTGGTCATCGAATCTGCAGACCGTAAAATTCTGGCTGTCCACGGCGGGCAAAAATTCTTCAAGAACCAGTTCACCCTACCCCATTTCGAATCCCCAAGAAATGCCTCAGCTGGTCTCCCCGCCCAGGCGGAGCACTACATCGACGCCGACAAGGTAAAATCCGTCGAGAACATCGGCAAGTTCCGTCACAGCATTACCGTACACAAGATGGAATGCGACGTGCTACACATACAGCTGAACGGCAAGGCGCCCGCGCCCACATCTTCTGAAATCAAGTGGGTCAGGCGCGGGCAGGCCCTGGACTTTTTCGCCAGCAGTTTCTGCCTGAAGGCGTTAAAACCGTTATTCAACCGCTAAAATAAAATGTATGGATTCCGTCATTCGCGTTGCTCACTCCAGGATGACGTTACTGAGAGCATCTCTTTCGAATGGTCTAGAACGTCTTGCGGACAGTGCAGACAAAGCGCAAGCGGTTCTCCGCCCCGTTGGGGGTCTCGACAACCTCATCCCCTATGACATGCAAGAGCGTGCCGGTAAGATAAAGGCCATATAAAGGAAACCGTTGCTCAAAGGTGGCATCCCAGAACCAGTCTCCCTTAATCGTGAGCGGGTCATGACTACGCAGGTTCCACTTGGCATCGCTCCTGTAGCGAAGGGAATGGGAAATCCTGAAGCTCCTGCGCAAGAGCCAGTCTGCCGAGAAGGAGGTAAAAAATTCCACAGGAGTCACCTCAAAACGGCTTTCATTTCCATCGATACGCTCAAAGCCGCCTAAAGCCTTGAAGGCAAACATTTCTTGGTACCAGGCGCTGAACCAGAGCTCACCTGTCACGCCCTTGATCCAGGAATTGATTCGGTCAACATCTCCGTGGCGGTACACAAAATCCTCATCGGTCACGTATTTATCAACATCGAAGGTTTCGGCCCCGTGTTCTGCCCAGAAACTTCCGCGGCCGCCTATTTCCAGATTGCCCAGGGTATCCGTAAAGGCGGCGTACCCCTGTACCAGATTCATCTGCCCATCGGCTGTTAAAGAGATAGTATCGCCATCAAAAAATTCTTCGGTATCGGCAATGGGATTCAAACGCGTTCCGGAAATATTTTTCACACCCAGGACAACTCCAGCCCCTGATGGGGCAGCAGGTCTTAACTCAATACTGTCCTGCACCAGCCAGTCCCTGTCATTGACTGCAAACATGGCATGTGCCGCAAGGGCCCGTGCCGGCTCAATTTTCAATTCCATAAAGGGCAAAATCACCCGGTCATCTTCCAGGCGGGTATAGACCACACCGGAATCATCCACCTTCCTAAACGCAAGTCCTGCCGAAAGTTGGAGTATTCCCCTGCGGCAGGCGTCACCGCACCGGTAACGCAGCGAACCATTCCATTCCTTCCGCTCACCAGTTTCCTTCTTTTTCTTGTTCTGGTAATCGGCGGCTTCATAGGCCACCGTCGTTTCCAGGTTGCCCACATCGACTCTAGTTTCAACCCTCGGCTTGTAATGCACCGGAATCCAACGGGAACTTTCCGAGAAAATCCAGATATATTCCTCTCCTGCAAGCACGGAGGCGTTAACCTGGCCAGCACCGTAGCCAAAGCCGGCGTACATGGAGCTAAACATAGGATAGTTTTCACCGAACAGGGCGAATTCATCATCTACGAACTCTTTTCGGTAACTAAACGACCTTGTAGAGAAATGGTCATCCTGGAACCCGCGACCCGTCACCCAGAAGCCCTTGAAGCTTGGACTACGGAAACCTCCTTCCAAAATGGGCGTCCTGTTCTTTGGTTTATCCTCTGAGATAAGAAAGTCCTGGTAAATCAGGTCGCCCAATTCATTGCCCGTCTTCAGCCAGACTGAAGGCGGCAAGGGATTCCAGCTGGGCAAAGGCGACATACGGTTGAACAGCAGGCGCTGACGGAGTTTTTCCGGAGACCATAGTTCACTTTCGGAATGTAGACCGCCTGCACCAAGTCTACGGTCATAGTAATACGTGGGGCTGCCCACCAAGAACGTTCCGTCATCACGGGAATCCACTTCCATGCCTTCCATTTCGGCATCAACAGCAGCATAGGAAACCGTGGCGGCAAACAGCAGGCACAGCACACTAAAAGAACAAAGAATCCTGTTTAGAAAGGAGCGCATTACCAAAGTCTCCTTTCAACATATAGCCCAACAGAAAGCATATTGGAACGTTCCGGCAGCGTCCAAACCTGTTCCCACAACACATTCAGACCGGCCCTATAATTATCCAGCGTAAAAACTGGCAGGTTCAAGCGGGCAAACCAACCGAATTCCGTCTCGTTGTCCGTCAGGGTGCCTCCCTGCGATTCAAAATGGGGACGATTTTTTTCATCGTAATCGGCGCGGTTCCAGTTACAAAGGAACCCTGCACCTACCACCAACGGAGATATCAACTTCCATCGATAATCTAGCCCCAGCTTGCCACTAACCTCGTGAACTCCGTAAATATGGGGAACTTTTCCGTGAGGTTCAAAGTAAGAATACTGGAAAAGAATTATTCCGTCAAAATCTTCCCAGTAGGCATAGCGGGCGCCAAGCCCTACATAGTACGCATTGTCTACGGCATCAACGAGATTGCCGAAGGGATACTTCTCGCCACCTTCGATGGAAACGTAGAACTTCGAGAAGGCTATAGAATCTACGGCTAAGGTTTCACTGGCCCCGGACTGCGCTAGAGCACAGGCCGCAAGGCTCAGAATCAACAGAAGGGTAACCTTGAGATTTTTCATAGGCTATTCCTTCCGACGCAGAGCCTGGGCAAAGAAACCGTCAAACCGGGAATCGACACTTGCCGGAAACACCGGCTCCCCCACCCTTTCAAATTCGGGGTGTGCCTTGACGAAGCGGTTCACCACCTGAGTTGTTTCAAGCGGGTCAGGGCTACAGGTGGCGTAGACCAGAATGCCACCGGCCTTCAACGCCCGCGAGGCGGATTCCAGCAAACTGAATTGCAATTCCGAAAGCTCCCTGACCGTCTCCTGCGTGATCCTGTACTTTGATTCGGGCCTACGGGCGATTACCCCCATATTGCTGCAGGGCACGTCCAGGAGGATGCGGTCGAAGGGGGAAGCCTCCCCCTCGCTTCTGCCGATTGCGGCATCCGCTACCCCCTCTGCGGGGGATTCCCCCGCAACGCCCCCGAGTACATCGATACATTCCAGCCGCACGTTGGTAAGGCCCAGGCGGTCCACCAGATCCTGCATTTTCTGTACGCGGAAATCGGAGACATCGCTGGCAAGAATTTCAAGGGAGGGCTCCATCTCGGCCATCAGAGCCGACTTTCCACCGGGAGCCGCACAGGCATCCCAAACTTTCAGACCGTGTTTCAGGTCCAGAAGTTTCACCACCTCGTAGGCGGCGGGATTCTGCAGGCTGAATTCTCCATCTGCAAAGGCCTGTGATTCCAGAATAGGCTTGAGCTTCGCGCCATCGGGAACCTGGATGTAACGGTCGAATAAAGTAGGATGGACCCCGACAAACAACTTTGCTGCAAGATCCTCCACCGTTGTCTTTTGCAGGTTCACCCGGAGCCATTCGGAAGGGCGTTCCAGCGTAGACTTCGCAAGTGTTTCTGCACGGTCTGCACCGTATATGTCGAACCAGCGGCGCACCAGCCACTCGGGCACCGAATTCTCGATACTCACGCGACGCACCCTCTGTAGAGGAAGCGCCGGAGGGCCGGACCTGCGCGCGGCGTGAAGCACCGCGTTCACCAGCCGCGCGGAACCTTCG
>CAMIWK010000082.1 GCA_946402415.1 uncultured Fibrobacter sp. | reverse complement strand
GCACCTTGGAGATGGTCTCGGAAAGTTCCATGTCCTGCACGGCGGCGATGTAGTCACCGTTGTTGAAGTAGCTGAGGCCGAAGTCGTCGGTAGACTTGGCGCTCCAGAGGCGCAGGTTGTTCACGGTGTTGTTCTTGTAGCCCGGAATCGGGGTGTCGTAGGGCAGGGCCAGCACGTAGTCCTTGGTTTCCCAGCGGTTGTGCAGCTTGCCCTTTTCGTCGGTCCAGCTGACCACGTAGCCGTAGAACGGCACCTTCATGGCGTTGGAGGGGCGGGCGATTTCCCACGGGTTGGTGAGGCGCAGCCAGTTGTCCGGCTGTTCTTCCTGTTCGCCGTTCACGATCTTCTGGCTGAACATACCGTATTCGTAGCGGATGCCCATACCGGTGGCAGGCAGTTCGAGAGTTGCCATGGAGTCCAGGAAGCAGGCAGCCAAGCGGCCGAGACCGCCGTTACCGAGGCCGGCGTCCACTTCCTGTTCGCGGAGTTCTTCAAGAGTCATGCCCAGTTCGTCCAGGGCTTCAGTGACGGCGCTCTCCACGTCCAGGTTCAACACGGAGTTACCCAGGGTACGGCCAATCAAGAATTCGAGGGACAGGTAATAGACGCGCTTTACGTCTTTCTGGTAGTAGGATTCCTGGGTCTTGATCCAGCGATCCACCAGGCGGTCGCGGACGGCGTATGCCACGGCCAGGAACTTCTCGTGGTCGGTCACGGTGGCGCTGTTACGGGCCAGCGTGTGGTGGATGTGGTCGGTAAAGGCCTTGCGGAAGGATTCGGCGTCGTTTCCGAGCACGGCCACTTCCTCTGCTTTCTTGAAAGATTTTGCCATATAATCAAGCCTATGGTTTTAGGGTTAAAAATTTACGCACCAGAATTTAGAAATCTTTGGCAGATATTGGGCGGGCCCCGCTT
Source organism: uncultured Fibrobacter sp. (assembly GCA_946402415.1). Lineage (GTDB taxonomy): Bacteria > Fibrobacterota > Fibrobacteria > Fibrobacterales > Fibrobacteraceae > Fibrobacter. The sequence continues at coordinate 6,360 of CAMIWK010000082.1, read as the reverse complement.
CGCGGGTCGGGCCCTTGCGCTATAAAAAGGCCTGATGTTCGCCTTGCTCACCGGCCTTTTTTGCGTTCAAAAGGGGCACATGCCCCTTTCGAATGGCCTAGCCACTTCACGCCCTCCCGCAAAAGCAAGAAAAATTTAAATTGGAGAAAAAGAAGTGAGGAAATATGGACTGGAGCAAAGGAATACTTAAGATTTCGGGATTTATTTGTGTTGCGGGTCTGTTCCTTTTTGTAGCAGGCTGCGGTGATGATTCATCGGGTCCCGATACGGACTCCGGCCCCGAATCTTCGGCGGGTTCCGCTGACGTTGCGTCATCATCAGCTGGGGCCGACTCGACGGTGCCATCTGTGAATTCCGCACTCTTTACTTTTGCAACGGATCCTGGGGCCCTTGCCGTTACTCCCGATGAAGACGGCTTTTATGACATGGGCGACGTTTACAAGGCGGTTCCCAAGACAAGCAAGATTGCCTTTGTCATCCGCCATTCCAAACGTCAAAAGAGTACCGGGACTGAATCCCAGTTGACGCCGATCGGTATCCAGATGGCCCAGGACCTTGGCAAGAAGCTGGCGAGTGATGAAACGTTCTATTACGCCTCTACCGACTTCATTCGTACGCGGGAAACCTGTAAGAATATTGCCACTGGTAGGGGCGAAGGTGACGTCAATGTCGTAACATGGGATGGTATCAACGGTGGCTACTTTTTGACGGTTCCCAGTGACACTTTGGATGCCCTCGTTTCTTCTCGTGGCGGCAATCCCAAGTATATAGCCCAGTATGCCTACGGGGTTCCCTATTCGGGCTCCTATGTTGCCGAAAGAATACCGGCATATTTCTACGACCTGTTTGAGCGGGGGAACCAGTTTGTGAACGAGGTTGTCGTTGCCAATATGCCCACCTGGAAACGTGTGAGCATCCTCGTAAGCCACGATATGCTGGTTGAACCGCTAATTGTCTTTGTTTCTAACAGGACCATCAACTTGAAGATTTACGAATCTCCGTTCCGCTGGGTCAACTACCTGTCGGGTATTGCCGTCATTGTGGATGAAACTGGTGCCGTGACTGTCTTGCCGGTTCGCGGCGATGAATATGGCTGGATGGTCCCTAGGGACGAAGTGGACGAAGGCTCTTAATGAAAGTTGCTTTGCTTGGTTCTACGGGGCTCGTGGGTAAGAACGTCTTGAAACTTCTTTCCCGTCTGGATGCTGTGGCGAAGGTCTACTGCCCGGTGCGTACCGTTCCGGAACTGGGTCGGCTTGGTATCCTTCAGGGAGCCGCAAAAATCCAGTTTGAGCCGGTGGATTTTGAGCAGGTAAGCGGAGCGTATAAGCAGGTCCTGCTAGACGGATTCAAGGATTGCAATTCGGTCATCTGCTGTCTGGGTACCACCAAGAAGCAGGCTGGCAGCAAGATAGCTCAAGAGAAGGTGGACGTGAGGTTGCCCCTTTCGCTGGCGGCCCTCGCAAAAAGCATAGGAGTCAAGCATTTCCTGTGTGTCAGCGCTCAAGGGGCCGACAGTCATTCGCCCTTCTTTTACAACCGTCTCAAGGGCATGTTGGAAGAGGGCCTTACTATGATGGGCTTTGAGTCTCTTACGCTGGTGCGCCCCTCACTCCTGCTCGGCAAGCACAAGGATAGGCGCTTTGGCGAGGAGCTTTTGCAGAAGACCATCGGGGCCCACCCCGAATGGATTCCGGCTTATGTGAGGCCCGTCCATGCCGAAACTGTGGCCGCCCATCTGGTGACATCCCTTTTGAAACCGCCCATCGACCATGTTTGCGCTACCGACGGTGTCAAAGGTAAGCGTATCATTTACAACCGCGTGCTTGCCCAGACAAAAGTGGACGACTTGTTTTAATTCTACATTCTTCATATGTCTGAAAAAACTTTACTGCTTCTCGATTCCTACGCCCTTGCCTTCCGCATGTTTTATGCCTATAGCCAGAACCCGCTGGTGAACAGCAAGGGCGAAGACGTCTCTATGATGCATGGCTACTGGGGTGCGGTGCTCCGCATTCTGGCGAAGCACAAGCCCACCCATTTTGCCATTGCCCGAGATGTAGCCCACACCAAGACTTTCAGGCACGATCTTTATCCGGATTACAAGGCCAATCGTGGGCCCATGCCCGAAGAGATGGCCGCACAGATGCCCCTTTTGGGCGAAAGCTTGGATGCCAGCGGGATTCCCCTGCTTTCGGAGCCGGGTTACGAGGCTGACGATGTGATGGCCAGCGTGGCTACCGCTGCAGTAGAGGCTGGTTTTGACCATGTGGTGATTCTTTCTAAGGACAAGGACATGTCCCAGATTGTGTCCGACAAGATTCACCTGTTCCACTTGACCAAGGGCGCCGATGGTATAGACTTTGGCCCGGCCCAGGTGGTAGAAAAGTACGGACTTCCGCCAGAAAAGATTCGGGACTACCTGGCGCTTATGGGCGATGCTAGCGATAACGTTCCTGGAGTCCCGAAAGTTGGCCCCAAGACGGCTATCCAGCTTTTGACAGACTATGGCGACATGGACAACCTCTACGCCAATCTGGACAAGATTACCAAGAAGGGGCTTCACGACAACCTGGCGAACAACCGCGAAAAGGCTTTCCTCAGTCGGGAACTGGTGACGCTCCAGACCAAGCGGGCCTTCAGCGGGAACCTTGATGCCCTGGAGTATAACGGAATCCATGTGGATACTTTGGCGGGTATTTTCAAGGATCACGAAATCAACAGCCTGCTCCGCCTGCTGGAAAATGTCCCCGGCAAGGCAGGCTTTGTGTCTGCAGGTTCGGGAGAGACTTCCGAAAGTGCGGAAGCCGCTGTGCGCGATATTCCTCCGGAATACATCTGCGTGGATACTGCTGAAAAGTTCGGTCAGCTGAAGGCGGAATTTGCCGCGGCTGCCGAAGTTGGGATTGATACGGAAACCGATGGGCTGGACCCCATGACCTGCAATCTGGTAGGGCTGTGCCTAGCCGCGGCAAACCAGGACGGCTCTGTGTCGAAGGGCTACTACATCCCGCTTGCTCATACCGATGACATCGGCTTTCCGGTGGGCAACTTCGACGGGGCTGCCGTAAAAGAATGGTTCCTGTCGTTCTGGGATGAATCTTGCGAGGTGGTGGAGGGCAAGCCCCGTCGCTCTCTCGTTTTTCACAATGCAAAGTTCGATTTGCATGTACTGTCCCGGGCCTTCGGGCTTTCGGTGGCCCAGATTGGCAAGGCAAACATTGTGGATACCCTCATTGCCGCCTGGATGCTTTCTCCGGGCCAGACGGGCCTAGGTTTAGATAACCAGGTGATGCAGCGCCTGAACCACGAGATGATTCCCATCGAGAACCTTATCGGCCGGGGCAAAAACCAGATCACGTTCAATCGCGTTCCTGTGAAGGACGCCACCGAATACGGCGCCGAAGATGCAGTCTATACCTTGCGCCTGTGGGAACCCCTGCAGAAAGAGCTTCAGAAGATGGACTACGAGAAGTTCTTCTACAGCCAGGAAATGCCTCTTCTGAAGGTGCTGTACCAGATGGAAGGCGTGGGCGCCTTTGTGGATACCGCCGTCCTCAAGAATCTGGAAGTGGAGCTTGCGGGCCGCATCGAAAAGTTGGAAAAGGAAATTTGCGACATGGCGGGGATGGAATTCAACATCGGCAGCCCCAAACAGTTGGGAGAGGTTTTGTTTGATACGCTGGGGCTTCCAGAAATCAAGAAGCGCAGTACCGACGCCGCTGTGCTTGAAGAACTTTCGGTGAGCGCCCCGCACCCCATCGTGTTCGCTATAATAGAGTACAGGGAACTCAAGAAGATGCAGAGCACCTACGTGTCGGTGCTCCCGACGCTGGTGAATCGGGAAACCAAGCGGATTCATACCAGCTTTATCCAGTGGGGTACGGCAACGGGCCGCCTTTCCAGCCGCGATCCCAACCTGCAGAACATTCCGGTGCGCAGCGACCTGGGCAAGAAAATCCGTGCGGCTTTTGTGCCGGAGAATCCCGACAACGTGATTCTTTCGGTGGACTACTCCCAGATTGAGCTTCGCATGCTTGCCCATCTCAGTGGCGACGCCGCCCTTATCGAATCTTACCGCGAAGGGATTGACATTCACGCTCGGACGGCGGCGGCCATCTACGGGGTAGATCTCTCGGCGGTTACGTCGGACATGCGTCGCGATGCCAAGGTGGTGAATTTTGGAATCTTGTACGGCATGACTGCCTTCCGCCTGTCTCGGGACCTGAAAATCCCGATGGGTCAGGCCCGTGACTTTATCACTGGGTACTTTGACATGTATCAGGGAGTGCAGAAATTCATCGATGACACCAAGGCTTTTGCCCATAAGAACGGCTATGTAGAAACACTGAGTGGACGTCGCCGCTATATCGCGGGTATTGACAGTTCCGACCGTATGGAATCTCAGATGGCGGAACGCATGGCGGTGAATACGCCGGTGCAGGGCTCTGCTGCCGACCTGATAAAGATTGCCATGATTCGTATTCAGGAGCGCATCAACCGGGAAAATCTGCCTTTGAAAATGATGCTCCAGGTCCACGATGAATTGGTCTTTGAGTGCCCCAAGGACCACTTGGAAGAGCTGTCTGCTATGGTCAAGGCCGAAATGGAGGGGGCCATGGAGCTGAAAGTGCCCCTGGTTGCTAGCGTTGGCTCCGGGGAAAACTGGCTTTTGGCTCATTAAAAAGCTTGCTTAGTGTTGTTGCACCGTTTATGAGTGCAGACTTTATTGTATTTTTAGGAAAAAGAGGTTTGGTATGCGGTTAAAAAAAATAATGGTTCTCGCTTCCGTCGCGTTCGTTGCAGGCTATTTCCTGGCCTGTAGTGACTCGGCCTCTACGCTGGAAATGGATGATGGAATAGGCAATATTCCCGGATATAACCCCGCCTGGTCTGCATCTTCAAAAGAAACGCCGGAGTCATCCTCTTCGGGCGAGGTTGTCACTTCTTCGACAACTCCTGAGCCCAGTTCCTCCGCGGAGCAGGAAATAGATTTCGGGGATTCTAAAATCCAGGTAGATGGAAGTGGTGTTGCTGTTATTACCGATGAGTATATGGAAGCGGTCTCTGATGATGAGGCGTTAGAATTAGATGACTTGAAGCAGGCCTTCGACTACAACGAAGCCCCGTCGACTTTTACAGGTGGTGACAAGACCCGTTTTTCGGTGGATGATTTTGATTTTTCAAAGAACGAGTATTACTGTTATACTGAATCACAGGAATGGCTCGGGATTACCAAGGAGAAACTTCAGGAAACCAAGCTTCCGTTCCTGTGGGGCGGGGCAGCGTACAATGCCAGGGCAAGGTTCTCCCTGGACTTTGATTCTTGTCAAATCTTCATAAAGAAAAAATAAGGGCTATTCCCGCTTAATCACGTCTTTCTGGGCGGTAACATGGGGCATAAACCGCCTCATGAAGGGGATGATTCCCAAGTACAAAAGCATGGTGACTACGAAGACAAAGGCAAGGCTTGCGTTCTTTGACCAGTGGATGTGAAACTCCCGCAGAATCTTGATGATAGCCCACTGCACCCAGCCGTGGGTCACGAGAATCATGATGGAGTAGCGCCCGAAGTAAGAGACCAGGGGGATTTTCCCGATGGCCTTGGAAAGCATCAGGATGGCTAATGCTCCTGAAAGTCCGCAGGCGTAGGTGCTCCAGAAGGGCAGCTGGAAATAGTTTTGCACATAGCTTACCGTGGAGTCCGATAGCAGGAACACCAGGCCAAAGCCCAGGAGGGCCAAGGGAATGTTCAGCTTGTCCAACTTGTTCGGTTTCAGTAGTGTCGTATAGCGGAAGGCAAAGTGTCCTGCACAGAAATAGGGAATGGCCGTCATAGCGGTGTCCAAGAACATAGGCAGGTTGATGTTGCACCGCCCAAGGCAAAATCCGAGAGCGCCAATGCTAAGCGATAGAGCTACAAGCCCCCCGTTAGAGAATTTCGGCGGGAGTTTCTTTGCCACAAGGTAGATTCCGTAGAAAATCAGGTTGGTCCAGAAAAGCCCTAGTAGAAACCAGATTGGGAAATTGGGGAACTGTTCCTGCCAGATAAAGGCGTACCAGACGCTCGCTCCTGGATATGGCCGCAGGTGAAAGTGGGCGAGGATAAAGGGGAGGATACAGGAGGTGGTAATGAAGAAGAATACGAAGGGGATTAGCAGCTTGTTGATTTTTCGCAGGCAAAAGTCGAAAAAGCCGGCGTAGCTCTTGAAGAACAGCCCCGACAAAAAGAAGTACAGGGGCATGCGGAAGGTAGAAAGGGGCAATTTTAGCGGGTAGGTATCAAGCCCCCCGGTACTTGCCACGTGGTGGCAATTTTAGCGGGTAGGTATCAAGCCCCCCGGTACTTGCCACGTGGTG
>CAMIWK010000081.1 GCA_946402415.1 uncultured Fibrobacter sp. | reverse complement strand
TCTCGGTGTACGGCGGGACGTAATGCCCCGTACTGTATAAGACTGTTTTTTGGGGCGAAATATGCCTGAAAATTTTGTTTACGTAGTCGATTTATATAAATAAATCCCCCGGCTTGGGTTGTCCAGGGGCGGGTAAGGTGGTGGTGGGGTGTGGAATTATTGAAATTGCCTTAATATTTCGCATAAGGCTGATATAGAGGCTCTTAGCCTGAATGTTAGTCCCGCAAGTTCGTCGTTGCTCAAGATGGGGCGGAGTTCTTCAAGGCTGCTCTCATCAAGACTGTTCGCTCGTTCCGTCATTTTGCTTATGAGACTGTCTAGGTCTTGCGCGGCGACAACGTTTGCGTAGGAACGGGCTTTCGCCAAGCGTGCTTTCAGAATATCCATTTGTGGCTTGGCGCGCAAGATGCTTTCGTATTGGTACATGTCGTAGAGGTCTCGCATCAATTCCCGTTCATTCCATGCGGCAATTTTGTGGGCGAAAGAAACGCACGGTTCCATAATGCGCAGGATGCGGGTGGGTCGTCCGTGATTCGTACTGAGCAGAGCAGAAGACATGGGTATTGAAGGGCATCCTTTTTCCACATTTATCTCTATCTGTGCGCTTTGTCCGCCGTATGTCAGCAGAATTCTCAGTGCCTTGGAGTTCATCGATGATTCGTAGCGGAGGCCGTCGACTTGTGACAAGGCCTTTTCGACAATGTCCTTGACGTCTCTCTTTGAGTCGAAAGGAACAAATATGTAGTCAACATCGTTAGTGTACCTGGGGCTGTGCATCAATCGCAGGGCCATGCCGCCCTTCAGTATGGCGGAATTGCCAAAACTGGTCGAGAAAAAATCGACAATCCATGCGAGCAGCGCTTCTGTGTTCTCAAACTTTTCCATCAATGGTGTTCCTTACGAAGGTCTGAAATTTCGGGTTTCTGTATTGCTCTAGGTAGGCGCTCAGTTTTTCCCGGGACAAAGTAGCAAAATCGATGTCCTGGAATATATTGAAATAGAAAGTTTTTTTATGTTGGTAAAAGTAGAGCGTGTCTAGTACGGCCTTTTCGGCGTCGGCCATTTTGACTCCGTTCTGCAGGGTCTCGAATCCAAAAAACAGGTCCTTGGAAATTCTTGCGTAGGAAAGGTTTATGTCGCCGGTATATTCCGCCGCCCTTGCCGGGGTGACGCAGCTGACAAGGCGCGGGCTCTCGGTGCCGATTAGCCTGCGGTATGCAAGTGCTGAGCCGAACGAGATGTAGGAATCTGTGCGGACTTTCGCAGAGAGAATTTGGGAGTCGAATTCACGCGTGATGTATATCCCGCGGCAGTAGCGGCTGAGAAGCCCTGCCGCCTCGAATTGCCTGACGGCGATCCAGAGGGCTTGCTGGCTTGAAATGTCGAAAAGGGAACTCAGTTCTGACAGGGAGAATACACCACCGACCTCGGGGGCGAATCGCAACAGCAGGCTGGTCTTGTCCAGTGGGTTTTTCATATTTACATATAATATATAAATCTTTGTATTTTATGTCAATATGAAATAACAAAAGCTACGAAAAAATGGGACTTTTCCTCGAAATCCATAGTCCAAGTTGGAATATGGAGGCGGTAATTCAGGTCGGGTGCGCCCCGCTTGGCTAGTTTATTATATTACCACACATGGATACTTCGTTGTTGGACAAGGCGGTTGTTTTTGCGGTCAATGCCCACAGTGGCCTGGAGCGCAAGGGTAAGGGGTTCCCCTACATAGTTCACCCTATGGAGGCGGTCTCCATTGCCGCCACCATGACAAACGACCAGGAATTACTGGCAGCGGCCGTGCTCCACGATACGGTGGAAGACACGGAGGCGACGCTCAAGGATATCGAGCGGGAGTTCGGCCCTCGCGTGGCTAACCTCGTAGATGCGGAATCGGATATCGTGTTTGAGGGCAAGAGCCGCGAAGAGAGCTGGCGGCTCCGCAAGGAAGAGGCTATCAGCCGTCTTTCTGCGGCCACCAATGAGGTGAAGATTGTGGCCCTTTCCGACAAGCTGAGCAATATCCGCGCCATCTACCGCGATTACCTGGCCATCGGCGACAAGGTGTGGGACCTGTTTTGCGTAAAGGATGCGGCCGCCCACGAGTGGCATTTCCGCGGGCTTGCCCATGCCCTCGCCAGCCTGAAGGGGACTTTTGCCTATACGGAATTCGAGGAACTGATCGAGAAACTTTTTTCGCCTAAGGCGGAGTGAACGTATGAGTGAGAAACCTGTAGGAAGCTATGGCCTGGATGCCCACGGCAACGCCATCTTGGAAGAGTTCCGCGAAAAGCGCCCGGTATTTGCGAGGATGCTCTCCATTGTCCGCGACACGCTTCGCAAGAGCATCATGGACAGCCATATCTACATCAATGCGGTAGAGGCGAGAATCAAGGAAGAGGGTAGCCTTGCGGGCAAGCTGGACCGCAAGGGCGAAAAGTACAGGACACTGGACGACATCACGGACATATTGGGCGTGCGGGTCATTACCTTCTACAGCGACGAGGTGGACAAGATTGCGGCCCTTGCCGAGCAGCTTTTCGACGTGGACTGGGTGAACAGTATCGACAAGCGCAAGGTCCACGAACTCCATAGTTTTGGTTATAGTTCCCTGCATTATATCTGTCGCTTGCCGGAGCGGATTTACAAGGATCCGGAGTGCCCGGAGCTGAACCAGTTCCGCTTCGAACTTCAGATGCGTAGCGCCCTGCAGCACGTGTGGGCCACCCTGGACCACGACACGGGTTACAAGACCGGCGTGGAGGTGCCCCGTGGGTACCTGCGCAACCTGAACCGGCTGGCGGGAATGCTGGAACTTGTAGATGAGCAGTTCTGCCAGATCCGTACGGGCATCAACGACTACCGCCGTCGCGTGCAGGCCCTTGTGCATTCCGGGAATTTCGAGGAGGTGTCGCTGGATGGCGACTCCTTCAGCAACTATTTGCAGCTTAGGCCGTTCGATTACCTGAATAAGCGTATCGCCTCTATCAACCAGGCGGAGATTCACGAATCGTCGCTACAGCATTACCTGAGGGTTTTCAAGTTCTTGGGCTTTGAATCCCTGGGCGATATCCAGAAGCTGATTCGGGATTACAGTGAAGATGCCTTCCAGCTGGCGGTTTCGCAGCTGGGCAACACCGACATCGACATTATCAGCTCTACGGTGGCGCCCCAGAACCTTGTTGTGGTGTACATTTTGAAGCAGGGCGGTGGCGAGGTGGGTCTCAAGAAGTTCTTTGAGCTTTTGTACGGTGTGCAGCCCAAGAACGAGGCTCACGCCCATCGACTGATGCAGCGTGCCAAGCAGCTCCCGTTTATGCAAGAGCAGTGATGCCGATTCTCTCTGCAAAGAACCTGCTTTTGCGCATAGGGGCGGACGCGCCCCTGCTTGACAATGTTTCTTTTGACATAGAATCTGGCGACCGGATTTGTCTGGTCGGCCGCAACGGTTGCGGCAAGAGCACCTTGCTGAAGGTGCTCACGGCCGAGATGGAGGTCCAGTCCGGCGAGATTATCAAGAAGTCCGGATTGCGAATTTCCCGTATGATTCAGGAGATTCCCGCCCATATGGAAGGGACCGTGCGGGACGTGGTGATGATGCCGCTTTTAGGCTCGGGTACGGACCGCGCGGGCGAGGGCCTGCACAATGCCCACGCCGAGGCGGTCCTCGGCAAGACGGGCATTGATGCCGACGCGTTGTTCGACAGTCTTTCCGGCGGGCAAAAGCGTCGCGTGCTGTTCGCACGGGCCCTCGCCCAGGACCCGGACCTGCTTTTGCTGGACGAACCCACCAACCATCTGGACATTCCCGCCATACAATGGCTAGAGGGAATTGTGACCCGCCTGAATTGTGCCCTGCTTTTCGTGAGCCATGACCGGGCCTTTGTAAGGCGTGTGGCTAGCCGCATTTTTGACCTGGACCGGGGCCGCGTGCGCTGCTGGGATTTCCCTTATGACAAGTTCGTGCAGTTTAGGGATCAGGCCCTGGCCGAAGAGGAAAAGGCCAACGCCCTCTTTGACAAGAAGCTTGCCGAAGAAGAAGTATGGATCCGGAAGGGCATTCAGGCCCGCCGCACCCGCAATGAGGGCCGCGTACGCGCGCTTATCAAGATGCGCGAAGAGCGTGCGGCGAGGCGCACCCGCGTGGGTAACGTGAACATGCAGATTACCGAGGCCGAAAAGTCTGGCCGTCTGGTGGCAAGGCTTACGGATGTGAATTACTCTTACGACGGTTCGCCCCTGATTAGCCACCTGACTACGGAAATTTTCCGGGGGGACCGTATCGGCATCGTTGGCCCCAACGGTTCAGGCAAGACCACGCTTTTGCGCTTGATTCTGGGAGAACTGGCGCCGGAAAGTGGAAACGTGCGACTGGGAACGAACCTGCAGGTGGCTTACTTTGACCAGATGCGGACCCGGCTGCGCGAAGACAAGTCCCTGGTAGAAAACATCGGTGACGGTCAGGCCTACATTACCTTGAACGGTGTAAAGCGCCATGTGCTGAGCTATCTGCAGGACTTCTTGTTCTCGGCGGATAGGGCCCGGGGGCCTATCAGCGCTCTTTCGGGTGGGGAGCGGAACCGTCTGCTGCTGGCTTGCCTGTTCAGCCACCCGAGTAATGTGCTGGTACTGGATGAGCCTACCAACGATCTGGATATGGAAACCCTGGACTTGCTGGCCGAACTGATTGCCGACTACAGGGGAACGGTGTTGACGGTAAGCCACGACCGGGCCTTCTTGGATTCTGTGGCTACGGAAATCTTGGCCATCGAAGAAAACGGGAATGTGTTTGAGGCGGTAGGCGGGTACAGCGACTACGAGGCCAACCGCAAGATGCGGGAAAAGGCTCGTGCCGTCGAAGAAAAGTCAAATGCGGCGTCATCAACAGCAAAGGCGACCTCTGGGTCGGCGCCGGTATCAACCCCAGCGGCACCGCAAAAAAAGAAAAAGCGCAGTTACAACGAGGAGCGGGAATACGCCGCCCTTCCCGAAAAAATCGAGAAGCTGGAGGCAGAAATCGCCGAGCGACAGGTGGAACTTTCCAAGCCGGAAGTGTACACTAACGCCACCCGCATCGTGGAACTGCAGGGCGAGATTGCAGAAAGAGAAAAGGCCCTGGAAGAAGCTTACGAGCGCTTTGAAGTCCTTGACAGTTTGGGATGATTTTTTTAGATAAGTTAAATGATGAAATCGCTACTTTTATTTTTGGTGATGGTTTTGGCTGGCGCGGCAGCGGCCGTAGAAACTCTGGTCCTCTCGGTTCTCGAGCCGTATGACAAGACACAGGCTATAACCTTAAAGGAAATGGATTCTCTGAAGATTCCCCTTGCAAAAGTCTTTACCGCTGAACAAGGCGCCGAAGTGACAATTGCGACATCCTTGGCTTCTAATGTTTTGACAAGGATCAAGCCCGCAGGGGCTCCGACCTTGAGCGATACTCTTGTCTATATATCGAATAACCTTGACAAGGATTCATCGTTGTCGCTTACCATTATCGCTTTAAGCGGAACGGAATCTGTCATGGCCCAATTCAGCTTGACAATTACCGATGAAGGCGAAGGGCCGATAGGCCCGACTTGTCCGGGCGACCCGGAATGTCCGGATGATCCGCCGACGGAAAACCGCCCTCCGGTTGTGCTGGCTCCATACGATGTAGACGTTTTCGCCCTGGATACCATGCAGGAAACCGATACGTTGAAGATTCCTCTTGGCGACCTTTTTGCCGATGAAGATTGCGACAATCTTGTTTTTGTGGTTGAAATGTCTGCGAAGGTGATGAAAGTCATCACGGCAATGGACAAGGTTGCCCTGTGGGATACTCTCAAGATTGTCCCCTCGGGAATCGAGAAAGATACGTCGTTTATCGTTACCGTCTACGCTACGGATGGAATGTCGGACTTGGTCCATGTCAATTTCGGTGTGGCTATCGAAGCGTCGAAAACGCCTCCCGTACCACCAGTTAATTCCAAGCCCACCATGACCATTGCCGATAGCACCTTCCTCAGGGATACTCTTGCTCTTGATGTGGACTTCGATGAAGATACCGTGGAGCAGGTCAAAATTTCGACAAAGTCCTTGGTCTTTGCCGACAGCGAAGTTGCCGAGGGCACGCAGAGGTTTACCTACAAGGCTGTCGGTACAAAGATTAAGGCTAGTGTGGATAGCGTGAACGCAAAAAGCTACTTCATTTCCTTGAAGCCTGTGAAAGGCGCAACCGGTCTTGCAAATATCTTCTTCTTTGCTTCTGATGGCGAGGATTCTGTAGGTGTGAAGCTCTATGTGAAGCTCATACCGCCGAAGGATACTACTCAAACGGCGAAGGATACGACTCGGGTGGAGAAAGATACTACCCAGGTTGCGAAGGATACGACTCAAGCGGAGAAAGATACCGCCCAGGCTGTGAAGGGTGTTGCTCAGGCGGTAAAGGATAAATACTCTACGTTTAGCGATAGCGCTCTTACGGTGAGTGCCAAGAAGGGCGTTCTTGCCAACGATGTTTATCCTGAAGGAGTCACAAAGGGCATGAAAGCCGAAATTGCCCAGAAACCTGCCCATGGGACGCTCACCCTCAATAAGGATGGCAGCTTTACGTATAAGCCGAAAAAGGGCTTTGTAGGTACGGATTCCTTTGACTATTATGCCGTTGTCGATGGTACAAAGTCCAAACCCGCTACTGTATCCATTGTGGTCAATAAGCGTAAATCGAACCCAACCACTGCAGTGAAGCCGCAGGTTGCTATGCTGAAGAACACTTGGCAGAACGCCGTGATGGCAAGCCGGGGTACTGTGGCGCTGTTCGATATGCAGGGACGCGTGCTGTGGAAGGCTCCGCTGCCGGTCTCCGAAGTGGATGTGCGTAACGCTGCCGCCCAGGTACAGGGCAGAAAGGTCCTGCAAGTGAACAAGCAGAGATGGACGATACGGTAGTACTGTCACCCTGGAGAGCCTTGTAAAGGCTCGATAGGGTCCATGACGTTTTATTTTACCAGAGCTTCGGTATCCAAAGCAATCAGCAACTCTTCGTTGGTGGCGACCACCATGGCGGTGGGCGTGCCGTCCTTGCTGATGATGTGGCCGGAGTTCTTGCCGTTGTCTTCGTTGCGGGCGTCGTCAATCTGGTAGCCGAGGATCTTCAGGTTTTCCATGACGGCCTTGCGGACCACACGGCTGTTCTCGCCGATGCCGCCGGTGAATACCAGGGCGTCGATGCGGGGGAGAGCCATGGCGATGCCGCCGATTTCGCGGGTCAGCTTGTAGCAGAAGGTTTCAAGGGCAAT
>CAMIWK010000080.1 GCA_946402415.1 uncultured Fibrobacter sp. | reverse complement strand
GGGTGCGGGGCGATGCACGGTTGATTTCGTCGGCCAGCAAGATCTGGGTAAACACGGGGCCTTTCCGGATTTCAAAGTCTCCCGTATTCATGCGGAATACCGCCCCGCCGGTCACATCCGCAGGCAAGAGGTCCGGCGTAAACTGGATGCGGGCAAAGTCCGCTCCGATGGCTACCGCAAGAGCCTTGGCCAGCGTGGTCTTCCCTGTTCCAGGCACGTCTTCAATAAGTACGTGTCCGTCGGCCAGCAAGGCCATGACCAGCAATTCTACAGAATCCCGCTTGCCAAGCAACACGGAGTCAAGAGCATTCAAAAGTTTGTCTTTCATATTTTAAATATAACAAGAACTCGACCAACGCCGTACAGGATTTGGGCAATGGTCCTCGTGGCCATCGGGCCAGACCCACACTTCGTCTGTAAATGGGCATTCCGGAGCATTTCCGTCGCAATCTATTCCTGACACCGCGCAAGTGCCTTGCCTATTCCCCCAAAAAAGGCTCCCTTCGCAACGAACCTTCTTGGAACACAGTTCCATGCGCAACCGCTCTACCGCACCTTCAGGCAAGGCGAACTGTTCCCGCAATTCACGTGACGCACAGTCCAGAAACACCACCGGATTCCATTTGATTCGATCAACTCCAACTTTTTCTGCCCAGCGCAAAAGAGGAACAGCAGCTTCGACGTTCTCTCGATGCAAAGTCACTTGCAAAGAAACGGAGGACGAGTACTTTTCCACCTGTTCAAGGCGACGGCGAGACTCCAGCAAACGCTCCACACTTTCTTTCCACTCTTCTTCAGTCAATCCGCCCATCTCATACGAAAGGGTGCTCACCTTAATGTCACGGCAAGCAAGAAGCAGCTCTTTCATACCCTCATCGGTTCCCCACTTCCCAGGGAATGTTCCGTTGGTGGTCAGATTTAGGGGAATCCCGCGACTTACGCACAGTTCCAACAGTTCTGCAAATTTTGAGTAAAGTAATGGCTCCCCCATGGTGGATGGAATCACTTCTTTTATACCCGCATATTTCTCAATGGCCCGCAGAGCGACTTCTATAGGCATTTCGCCAAAGCCCGCTGGCTTTCCCCGCTGTTTCAAAAAACACAGCGGACAATGCAGATTGCAAATGTCCGGATTTGTGAGCAGGGTTAGGCGTTTCAACCCTAGCCCCTATTCTCTCTCAAGTACTTTATGGCCGCAAGGGCTGCACGAGCGCCTTCGCCCACAGCAACAGACACCTGCAAGATACCGCCAGTGCAATCTCCCGCCGCATAAAGCCCAGGGAGAGTCGTCTGCAAGTTTTCGTCCAGCACCAGTTTTCCCTGGTCAAAGGCGGCACCCGCCTTCAAGGCCAGATCCGTAGCGTTGGCACTACCCAGGGCTACAAACAGGCCGTCAAAGTTTTCTTCCGTACCATCTTCGTAATGCACGCCCTGGAAAGCTCCTTCGCCTACCAAGCCCTGCAAATGACGCTTATCGATGCGAACCTTGTCGGGGAATGGCGCCGTAGGTTCCGCACCATTCGTTAGAAGCGTCACCGAAGACACCACCTGTAAAAGCTCCTGAGTCTCGTGAAGCGCATATTCACCACTGCCCAGCACGGCCACATTCTTGCCGCGGTAAAAGAAGGAATCGCAAACGGCACAGTAACTGACCCCATGGCCCTCCATCTCCGCCATGCCCGGCAGTGGATGCTTTTTGCGGGCGGCGCCGGTAGCCATGATGCAGACGCGACCGTGGTAATCTCCCACAAGGCCCTTGGCCACGAAGCCCGTACCGTCAAACATTAGGTCCATCACTTCATCATCTACAATCTTCGCGCCCAGTTCCAGAGCCTGCTTCTTGCCCACCTTCAAAAGTTCTTCACCTGTCAGGGGCTTTTCAAGACCGTAGTAATTCTGGATAGCGTGAGCCTTCAAAAGCGCACCGCCATCCTTGCCCACAATCAATACGTCTAGACCGGCACGCAAGCCGTACAGCGCTGCCGAAATGCCAGCAGGGCCGTACCCGAGAATCAAAATATCCGCTGTAGAGTTTTCCACCAAATCCTCCGGCAAGCTACGCCATCATAGTCTTGATGCGGGACCAGCCTTCTTCGGGAATCTGGGCGCCCATAACCTGGACTACCTCGTTGGAGACAACGCTCCCGAGATTGCCAGAGCGTTCCATATCCCAGCCGTTCATATATCCATACAGGAATCCCGATGCCCACAAGTCGCCGGCACCCGTAGTATCGATGGCCTTTGCAGAACCAGCCTGAACACGAGTAACAACGCCGTCCTTGGCAATCAGGGCGCCCCGCTTTCCAATCTTTACCACAGCCACTTTAGCCTTCTGGGCAAGCACTTCGAGAGCCGCCTCTTCCTTGACTCCGGCATAGGCAAAGGCCTCGTCTTCGTTGGCGATGATGATATCGATCATCTTGTCCGCAAAGAGTTCATCAAAAGTCTTGCGGCAGGCATCCACCACACCGAAACTGCTAAAGTCCAGAGCCGTCTCTACCCCGAGACTGCGGGCCAGCGTAAAGGACTTCTTGAAACAATCCGCATTGAAGGCACGGTAGCCTTCGGCATAAAGCAGGCCCACGCCATCGTACAAGGCGGGCACAAAGTCATCGCTTCCCAAAAAGTCGGAAGCTCCCAGGTAGGTCCACATGGAGCGCTGGGCATCGGGCGTCACCGCAGAGAACACGCATCCCGTGGCCGCATCGGAAATTCCCAGCTTGGATTCCACGCCGTTCCTCTCCAAATGCTTCTGGAAAAGCCTTCCCAAATCATCATCACCAATCTTCGAGATGAACGCAGCTGAGCCGCCCAGCCTAGAAAGTCCAACCATAGTGTTGCAGGTGGAACCGCCCGGCACGCGAACAGGATTCTCAAGACTCAGCAGGAACTTTTCCATCTGAGGCCAGTCTACCATATTCATGCCGCCCTTCTGTACGCCCTGAGCCTCAATCCATGAATCATCTACATTGGCAAGAATATCTACCAGGGCAGCGCCCATTCCCAATACTTTCTTCATCAGAGACCTTTCCCACGTCGAGCTCTCGCGCTCGCTTTCAACAAAAATTGCCGTTCAGAGTCCGTCAACGAATGGATTCCCTCGCTACCAACCTTCTTCAGAATTTCATCCATCCGTTTCTGTTCATCCATATACAAAACTTCGCCTTCCAAAACTTCAGGACCACCAGCAGATTTCTTTTTTACCTTATCTTGTCCCTCATGAATGTCATCATCAAGGTGTCTCCATTCCTTATAACGGCCAGGATCATTGGAGAAAAGTCGGAACAGTCCCGACAATGGCGAATTGTATAAGATTCCATCGCTTTTCATAAATATATTCTGGAACAGAGCCATATAGATAAAGCCCGCCACCACGCCACCCAAATGGGCGAAATGGGCAATGGCATCACCAGTATTGGCAAATACGACATCAAAGACAACCATCACCCACATGGCATACTTGATCTTCATAGGAATAAAGAAGAACATCAAAATACGCCGCTCCGGGAAGAACTTATAGTAGGCAACAAACACACCCATCAATGCGCCAGAGGCTCCGATAATGGGATTATGGGTCAAACCAAGAATATTCATAGCGACGCTGAACAGTGCCGCAAAAATACCACAGAAGAAATACATAGCTAAGAAATGCTTAGTACCCATCCATTGCCCAACTTCGGCACCAAACATCCAGAGCATCAGCATATTGAACAGGAAATGCATCAAGTCCACATGGATGAACATATAGGTCACGTAGCGCCAGGCCTCAAAAGGGCTCGTAGGCAAGAACGCACCAAAGTAGAGGATGTATTCCTGAAGTGAACCATAGCCCACTCCTGGCAAATTTAGGTGAAGCCCCATATAGCCACCTACAATGGCGGCTACCCCAAACACCAACGCGTTGACAATCAGCAGGGCACGAACAACTTTGGGTAAAAAACTGAATGGAGTCATAATTAGCAATTGTCCTTTAACAACAGTGGGACTACTTCAACATGAACATAGTTCGAAAGCAATTCACGACCATCCAACGTATCCGTAACTCCGGCCTTCAAAAGTTCTCGCACAACGGAGCTGCTCAACGACAGGTGCTCCGAAGAGCTAGACAGAATAACCGTTTCGCATTCGGGATAAAGCATACGGTTGTTCCAGGCTATGGACTGCTCATACTCAACATCCATGGCACCCCGCACACCACGGACCAGGAACTTCGAGCCGACGCTTTTCATAAAATCCACCGTCAATCCATCGAAGGAAGTCACCTTCACATTGGGGATTCCCGCGATAGATTTCTTTATGAAGGTCAGGCGATCTTCTTCCGAAAACATATTTTTCTTGGAAGCATTTACAGCAAGGACAATCCACAGTTCATCAAAGAGGGCAGATGCCCGCTTGACAATATCCAAATGTCCCAGGGTAAACGGGTCGAAAGACCCTGCGAATACAGCAATTCTCTCCATGCTGTAAATATATAAATTATCCCCTAAAAATCACCAAAGATGATTCACCATAGCGGCGAACCTGCACCGTACCCGCATCCGAGGCCTCTTTCACCCAGACAGGCAGGTTACGGCTTGGAGCCTCAAATACGGCCACGCCCCCTGGATTCAACCAATCCCAGAAAGGGCGCAGGTCCGGATATTCCATATCCTTGAATGGCGGATCTGCATATATGAGGTCAAAGCCTCCATCGGCACATAGCTCCTCTTTATCCAGAGTCAGGGCGTTCTTTTCGAACAAAGTAAGTTTTTGTTCCAGGGATAAAGCCTTATAGCCCTGCACCAACAGGCGAGCCTGAGAATGGGCCATCTCAACGGCAAACACGCGAGAGGCCCCACGGCTCAAGGCCTCTATGCCCATAATGCCGGAACCTGCAAACAGGTCCAACATACAAAACCCATCTACGGATTGCAAAATATTGAACAACGCCTCCCGGGTCCTGGAACCCGTGGGCCTAGTCTTCATGTTCGGAGGAGAAGGGACCATTCTTCCACGCAGGTCCCCGCCCGTAATGCGAATGGGCATTCTAGGGAACCACGAACATCACCAGCTGCATAGAGCTCTGGATGTCTCGCTTGGCAAAAGCCAACTCTATTTTCTTTATGCCGACTCGCACAGGAGATTCAAGCAGACCCGACGCGAAGTTCTGCAGTTCCGGGAAATCGGAATTGGCAGACACGGTGTAGGTATAGCGCTTGTAAACGCCAAAGTCCTCTACAGCGGGCTTTTCTAGACCCTTGAGATTCAGCTTGGCATTGGTAGCAATGGCCTTCAAAGCCTTGACTTCTTCTGTCACCTCTGCAGATTTCACAAAGTTCGTAACGAGGGTTAAGTTCGGAGTCGAAACGTTGAACAAGCCAAAAGCAGTAATGTCCGTAGCCGGAGCATTTTCCGGCAGAGGCGGAGTCCTAAAGTCTGCGCTTACCGACTTCAAGCGTTCCAAGAAGCTACGCTGGGAAGTGGGCTTAGCCGCTACACCACGAATGTAGAAGTAGTTTGGCGTCTGGAATATGCAATCCGAGAATCCCACGTCATCAGGCGTTGCCGTAGTGAGGAACGTAAGGAACTGGGCACTGGCAGCCTTCTGGAACGACATCTTTTCCAGCGGCAGGTAAGACTCGAAATTTGTCCTGTTATTGTTATACAGGGCCTTGGGATTGATTTCGCCTACGACCTGATGTACAGTCATACCTTCACGCATCTTGAGCACAGCGCGTTCGGCAGCAGCTTCTGCTTCCAAGAGACCTCCGGCGGTGGTGGTCTGGCCAGCACCCAAGGTCAGGGCGTTGCTCGGGTCTTCGGCACCAATCAAAGACAAATAGGCTTCAGGCAAGGTTCCCTGCAAAGGGGCAGGTACACCAAACACGCTCAAGAAACAGCTGAACGCCACGACCGCAAAAGCCGCGGCAACACCGATAGTCAGTAGCCTAGACTTGGAGGATTTCCTTGCAGCCCGGACATCGGTAACGTGCACCGGGTTCACGTTTTCCATCAAGGAAGAACGCTCGGCAGCCTCGATCAAGTTCAAGTGAATCATACTTCTTCCTCCATCAAGTTCAAGGCCGCACCGATAGCACCGGCGCAGCTAAGAACGGCGGCAGAATCTTCTTCTTCCACCGGAAGTCTAAGGTTAGAGAAGGAATCCATCAAAACAATCTGGTAATCAGGAAGGGCTCCCTGCATGCTCTTCATGAACAGGGGGTCCGTCGCCAGCTCACCGCACAGGTGAATCTGGCGTACATCGAAGGAAACATCATCTTCCTTGGCAAAGTCAATCTGTTCACGAATGCCGTTGGCCAAGAAGCCGTAGGCCTCTTCAGCAGACTTGTCCACCAGGGAAAGAGTAGAAACGCAACGCAAGTCCTGCAGGCGGTCCTTAGAGACCCACAGCAGGGTAACGCCAGCAAAATCAGCCTTGATGACACATTCCAGGCCATCGATACGGTCGGCAGAATCCATCAAGTTCAACAACGAAAGCACATCCACTTCCATAGTCTTGGGGGCTAACCCCTTGTTACGAAAGCCTTTACGAACTCCATCCACCCATTCACGTCGGACAGCAATCAGAAGAACCGTTTCACCGACGGTAGCATCGCCGCACAGGACCTGGTAGTCCATGATGTAGGAACCCTTCTCGGCATTGGTTATGAGTCCCAGGTACCATTCCAGGTAATCATCACGGTTAGCGCATGCCTCCACAGGCACGAAAACCTGGCGGATAATGGAGCGGAAGGCCGGAACAGACAGAGAAACCGCCTCGACGGATTCCTGCTGGACAGACTCCAACCAACCCTGGAGGACCGTCTCGAAAGTGTAAACGTCATCCAGAGGGCTAGTCCCTGTCTGGAGGACAGCCGTGCGCATAACCCGCTTTTCGGCGGAGTCCAGGAGGGCGACTTTCAGGGAGGCGTCCCCGACCTCAATACCTAGATAAATCTTCGTATCACTCATATACTCAACGACTTATGAAAATGTACACCCTAAAACTAATCAAAAATCACCCCCTGTAGGAGCCCCTCCAGTTTTTTCTTGCCTATTCCGGGCACTTTTTCCAGGTCCTGGGGCCCTGAAAAAGACCCTTTTTGGGAGCGAAATGCCAGAATTTTCTCCGCAAGCTTGGGTCCGACCCCCTTCAGGGCACATAGTTCATCCACCCCGGCCGAGTTGATATGTATGGGCAATTTTGGCTTTTTCTGCTTGTTTTTGCCATTTTTATGACTTTTGCCCTTTCGTTTCTCGTTATGGGGTTTAGTTACTTTATATGTAACGCCAACGGAAGAGGGAAACCGGAGTTTATCCGTTGTCACCGCTTCCGCTTTATATTCCAAGTTGGAGCATTCATCCACCTGCCCGATGGCGGGGATACCCCATGGGAGGTAGCGGAAAAGAAGGCCCAGGACCAAGAAGATGAGGGCGGTTCGGAGGATTTGCTTTTCAGGTGCGTTCAGGTTGCCCATCGGGAAGCCTCTGCATTCTATGTTCATAT
>CAMIWK010000079.1 GCA_946402415.1 uncultured Fibrobacter sp. | reverse complement strand
CGCATGGCGCGGCAGCCGTCGGTTTCTCGGCTCAAGATGTTCAGGAGCATCCCGTGATCCACACGAAAACTGGAGGTGAGAGGCTCGGGTGCGGCGGCAATCAGACGCTTGTAAGTGCTTTCATCGAAAGGAACATAGCCATGCTCGGGAGGCTTGCGCTTCTGGAATTTCTTACCGGTCTGGCGGCTCTTGGCTTCTAGCTTTAGGTTCTCGATGACATGCTCTGGAGCCTGCGCCACCACGTAACCGATGTTATCAAAACCCTTTCGGCCAGCGCGACCTGCAATCTGGTGAAAATCGCGGGCGGTTAAAATGGCGGTCTTGTCGCCACTATACTTGCAAAGCTGCGTAAAGAGCACCGTGCGGATGGGAACGTTCACGCCGACGCCAAGAGTATCGGTTCCGCAGATCACTTTGAGTAGGCCCTTCTGGGCCAGCTTCTCGCAGAGAATCCGGTACTTGGGCAAAAGCCCTGCATGGTGAATCCCGATGCCCTGCTTGAGCCAGCGCTTGACTTCGGGGCCGTAGGGGCTGCTGAAACGGACCTCTTTGATGGCCTCGTTTATGGCCTGCTTTTCTTCCTTGGTGCAGAGGTCGAGGCTCATGAAGTTTTGGGCGTTGGTAGCGGCAGCGGCCTGGGTAAAATGGACGACGTAAACAGGGGCCTTACCCTCGTTCACCAACTTCTGCACTTCGGTGGAAATTTCGGTGGTGCTGTAGCTAAAATCTAGGGGAACGGGCCTCTGGGCGGAACGCACCGTCACGGACTCCCTGCCCGTACGCTTTGTCATTTCACGCTCGAAGAATTCCGTAGCGCCTATGGTGGCACTCATTAGCAGGAATCTGCTCTGCGGAAGGGTGAGGAGCGGAATCTGCCAGGCCACACCACGTTCCCTGTCGGAGTAATAATGGAACTCATCCATTACCACGTCAGTAATCGCAAGCTTTTCGCCTTCGCAAAGGGCCATATTGCTTAAAATTTCAGCGGTACAGCAGAGGATAGGAGCGTCATGATTTACCGTCGCATCCCCTGTGGAAAGTCCCACGTTCTCGGGCCCGAATTCCTTGCAGAGAGCCATCCATTTTTCGTTTACCAGGGCCTTGATGGGGCACGTATAGACGCTCTTGCGTCCATGAACAAGACTATCGAAATGGAGCGCCAGGGCCACCATGGATTTTCCGGAACCCGTGGGCGTATTCAAGATGACGTTCTTGCCGTCCAAAAGTTCAAGCATTGCCTCTTCCTGGGCCGGGTAAAGCACTGTCCCGCGGGACTCCGCCCATTCCATAAAAGCTTCCAAAATGTCTTCGGAAGCGGGTACACCGTTACTTTCCGCCGCATTAGCGGCGAGTTTTGCGATGAAATCCTTGAGAATGGGCTTATTCGGCTCGGTCATGGGGCCAAAAGATAGCTATTTTGTCCCTTATGAAAGGAATCGTTCTCGCTGGAGGCTCCGGCACCAGACTCTACCCGTTGACCATGGTCACCAGTAAGCAGCTCTTGCCTGTTTACGACAAGCCCATGATCTACTACCCGCTTTCTGTACTGATGCTGGCGGGTATCCGGGATATCCTCATCATTTCCACCCCAACGGACTTGCCGAATTTTGAGCGCCTGCTTGGCGACGGTTCTTCGATGGGCTTGAACCTTAGCTACAAGGTGCAACCCAGCCCCGACGGACTTGCTCAAGCCTTTATTCTGGGCGAAGAATTTATCGGAAAAGACTGTTGCGCCATGGTGCTGGGAGACAACATCTTCTACGGCAACGGTTTCAGCAGGCTCTTGAAAGAGGCCGTGAAGAACGCCGAACAGAACGGTCGTGCCAGCGTATTCGGCTACTATGTAGAAGACCCTGAACGGTTCGGCGTAGTGGAATTCGATGATTCTGGAAGGGTCATTTCAGTAGAAGAAAAGCCGAAGGAACCCAAGAGCAACTACGCCATTACCGGTCTGTACTTCTATGACAACCGGGTCTCGGGATTTGCAAAATCACAGAAGCCCAGTGCCCGTGGAGAACTGGAAATTACGGACCTGAACAAGACCTACCTGGACAAGGGAGAACTGGACGTAAAGCTACTGGGACGAGGGTTCGCCTGGCTTGATACCGGGACCATGGACAGCCTCATCGAAGCAGGTGAATTCGTGAAAATGGTGGAAAACCGCCAGGGCATCCAGATTTCCGCCGTCGAGGAAATTGCTTACAGAAATGGCTGGATTAGCAAGGAGAAGTTGCTGGAATCAGCGGAAAAGTATGGTAAGTCCCCCTATGGGCAGCACCTGAGAAAGGTCGCCGAAGGAAAGATTAAATACTAACTATGAAACGTTCTATTGTCATTACCGGCGGTGCTGGGTTTATAGGGAGCCACGTGGTTCGCCTGTTCGTGAACAAGTATCCGGAATACAAGATTATCAATCTGGACAAGCTTACCTACGCGGGTAACCTGGCGAACCTCAAGGATATCGAAGGCAAGCCGAACTACAAGTTCGTGAAGATGGACATCTGTGACTTTGACGCCTTCTACAAGCTCATGCAAGAAGAAAAAGTGGACGGCATCATCCACCTCGCCGCAGAAAGCCACGTGGACCGTTCCATTAAGGACCCGTTCACCTTCGCCAAGACAAACGTGATGGGCACGCTTTCGCTTTTGCAGGCCGCAAAGCTCTACTGGGAATCTCTCCCGGAAAAGTACGAAGGCAAGCGCTTCTACCACATCTCTACCGATGAAGTCTACGGTGCCTTGAAGATGAATCACCCAGAAGGCATCACGCCCCCGTTCACTACAACGGCCTCCAGCTCCGAGCACCACCTGGCCTACGGCGACGACTTCTTCTACGAGACCACGAAGTACACGCCGCACTCTCCGTATTCCGCCTCCAAGGCAGGCTCTGACCACTTTGTGCGCGCATTCCACGATACCTATGGCATGCCGACCATCGTGACAAACTGCAGCAACAACTACGGTCCGTACCAGTTCCCCGAAAAGCTGATTCCGCTGTTCATCAACAACATCCGCCACAAGAAACCGCTACCGGTTTACGGCAAGGGCGAAAACGTGCGCGACTGGCTCTTTGTAGAAGACCATGCTCGAGCCATTGACGTAATTTTCCATAACGGGAAAATTGCCGAGACCTACAACATTGGCGGTTTCAACGAATGGAAGAACATCGACATCATCAAGGTCGTCATCAAGACTGTCGATAAGCTGCTCGGCCGCACCGAAGGCGAGGACATGAACCTAATTACCTACGTCACCGACCGCCTGGGCCATGACGCCCGCTACGCTATCGATTCCACCAAGCTCCAGAAAGAACTGGGCTGGGAACCGTCCTTACAGTTCGAGGAAGGCATCGAGAAGACAGTGCGCTGGTACCTGGACAACCAGGAATGGCTGGACAACATCACCAGTGGCGACTACGAAAAGTATTACGAAACGATGTATAAGAACAGGTAATTGAGAAATGGGAAAGTTTAATTTCATCAAGACGTCTATCGAGGGCGTAACAATTATCGAGCCGACAGTGTTCGGCGATGCCCGTGGCTACTTTATGGAAACTTATAACAAGGGCGAATTCGATGCTGCCGGTTTGAACATGGTCTTTGTGCAAGACAATGAATCCAGGAGCAAGAAGGGTGTACTTCGCGGGCTGCACTTTCAAAAGAAGAATCCTCAGGGCAAACTTGTTCGCGTAATCGAAGGAGATGTTTTTGATGTGGCGGTAGACCTCCGTAAGAATAGCCCCACATTCGGCAAATGGGAAGGCGTCACCCTTTCTGCCGAAAAGAAAAACCAACTTTATATTCCCGAGGGTTTTGCACACGGCTTTGTGGTGCTCAGCGAGACAGCAACCTTCGTTTACAAGTGCACCCGCCTCTATGACCCCAAGGACGAAGGCGGCCTGATGTGGAACGATCCTGCCATTGGCATCGAATGGCCGGTGGGTAACGGATTTGAGCCCCTCCTTTCCGAGAAGGACACAAAGAATCCTCTTCTGAAGGACCTCGGCTTCGCGTTTGAGTTGTAGGAAACACTCAATCCTAAATCCTAACCCCTTAAGTATTTTCTATCTTAACAGCTGATGAAAAACATTTTAGTAGTTTGCACCGGAAACATCTGCCGTAGCCCAACGGGGGAATATCTCCTAAAAAAGGAATTGGGTGAAGGTTTTAACGTGATGAGCGCGGGGCTTGGAGCCCTTGTGGACCATCCGGCACACGAATTAAGCCAGAAAATCGCTATGGAGCATGGGGTGGACATGAGTGCCCACCACGCAAGGCAAATCAATATGGACATCCTCAAGTGGGCCGACTTGATTCTGGTTATGGAAAACGGGCACAAACAAGAAATCTTGCGTAAGTACCCCTGGACCGAAGGCAAGGTCTTTCGCTATGGAGAGAGCGTCCAAGTGGATATCCCAGACCCCTACCGCCGGCCCGAGAATGCCTTTGTTCTGGCATGGAATTTTATTTCAAAATTGACTCCCTATTGGGTAAAGAAAATCAAGGAAAGTGAAGGGCAGGCTTAAACCTGAAAAGACTATGAAAAAGATGAAATATTTGTTGTTGGCGTCTGCAGCACTCGTTTTGAACGGCTGCTTCTTTGCACCGCAGATGAGAATGTCCGAACCAAGTGATTCTTCGGAATACAACGGCATTTCCGTATATCTGCATTCCATAGAAGAAGGTGATTTCGGCACTGACATTCAAGCAGTCCGCAAAGACAGTTCCGCAGTGGTTTACGGCGATCTATCAGAACTGATGGTGGATTCCCTTCCGAAACTGGAATACCGCATCGGACCTCTTGATATGGTTCAGGTGGTAGTGTGGGAACATCCAGAACTCACTTCCCCCATGGGTCAATACCAGCCCGCAGGTCAAAAAGTGACCACCGACGGCAAGCTATTCTATCCGTATGCCGGTGAACTACAGGTTGTAGGCCTTACCGCACAGGAACTCCGGCAAGAAATCACCAAGCGCCTTTCCGACAAGATTCTCAACGACCCCCAGGTGGACGTAAGAGTGACTGGCTACCACAGCAAAAAAGCTTTTGTAACAGGCGAAGTGGAAAAACCTGGCTATGTATCTTTCTCCGAAGCCCCCATGACCATTCCGGTGGCCATCTCGCAAAAGGGCGGGTTTAACAAAGATGCGGATCCATCCAAGATACAGCTCCGCAGGGGCAATAAGCTGTACAGTATAAATTTCAATGAGGCCTTCGAAAAAAATCTGCCCATCGACAGAATCCTAATGCAGCCTGATGACCAACTATTCATTCCTTCCTTAGCATCAACGCAACGTGAAAATCACGCCTACGTTATGGGCGAAGTCCAAAAGGTTGGACTGGTTGAACTAGTCGATGGCAGGGGCAACCTCGTAGAAGCCCTGTCTACGGCAGGAGGACTACAAACTATAACCGCCTCTTCCCGTTCCATTTACGTAATTCGAAACACATCCGACAAGCGGATCGATGTATTCCATCTGAATGCCAAGAACGCCATGGCCCTTGCGATGGCCCAGCGCTTCGACCTGAATCCGCAGGACATCGTGTATGTAGACGCTTCTGGTCTTGCCACCTGGAACCGCCTGATCAGCCTAATCCTGCCTTCTGTTCAGACCGTCTATTACGGCGTTCTGACAGCGCGTAACGTTCAGTTGATCAAAAACACTATGGAATAATTGGGACGCGCTATGATAAACTTGATTCTTTGTGGCGGCTCTGGCACGCGACTCTGGCCCGTGAGCCGCTCCCTAATGCCGAAGCAGTTTGCCCCCCTCTTTGACGGACAATCCCTTTTCAGAAAGACTGTCAAGACGAACTCTGCCGTTTGTAGCGCCCAGTTTATCGTAAGCAACGCTGACCAGTTCTTCTTGGCCAAGGACCAACTGGAAGCCGAGAAGATGAAGGGCAGCAAGTTCCTTCTGGAGCCTGTGGGTCGGAATACTGCACCCGCCATAGCGCTGGCCTGTCTGACCCTCGACGCCAATGAAATCGTACTCGTTTCCCCCTCCGATCACGTCATCCGCAAAAAAGACGAGTACAAGAAAGTCCTGCTACGAGCCGAAGAACTGGCCCAAGCAGGGAACCTGGTAACTTTCGGCATCACGCCCACAAGCCCCGAGACCGGCTACGGCTATATCGAAGCCGACGGCGAAGACGTGAAGCGCTTTGTGGAAAAGCCAGACCTGGCTACCGCCGAGAAATACCTGCTAGCAGGCAATTTCTACTGGAATAGCGGTATTTTCTGCTTCAAAGTCAAGACTTTCCTAGATGAGCTGAAGAAGTACTCTCCGGATATTTTGAACGCGGCGAAAATCGCCCTGGACCGTTCCAATAAGGAAAAGGGTGAACCCATCCGCATTTCTCTAGAAGACATGAAGGCCATCCCCAGCAATTCCATCGACTACGCCGTGATGGAAAAGTCTTCCAAGGTGAAGGTGGTTCCCAGCGATATCGGCTGGAGTGACTTGGGCAGCTTTGACAGCCTTTATGGAGAATATCCCCACGACGAGAACGGCAACAACATGAACCCCCGCCATATCGCCGTAGGCACTAAAAATTCTCTGGTAATGGGAAGCCAGCGGACTATCGCCACCATCGATCTGAACGACATGCTTATCGTGGACACTCCCGATGCTCTGCTGGTAGCACCACGAGCAAGCAGCCAGAAGGTGAAGCAGGTTGTTGAAAAACTGAAGGAAAAGGGTAGCGACCTGGTAAGCGTGCCCCAGACGGTAAATCGCCCCTGGGGAACCTACTCCGTGTTGGAATCCTCCGAAAGTTACAAGATGAAGCGCATCGTGGTAAAGCCCGGCAAGCGTCTAAGCCTGCAAAAGCATCTGCATCGCTCTGAACACTGGGTGGTAGTAAGCGGAACGGCCACATGTACCGTAGGCGACAAGGTGTTCCTGGTGCGGCCTAACGAATCTACCTACATTCCCGCAGGAACCGTTCACCGCCTGCAGAACGAGGGCAAGCTCCCACTGGTCATCGTGGAAGTTCAAGTGGGCGAATACACCGGCGAAGACGACATCATCCGCGTGGAAGATGATTTCCACCGTTGTAGTTGATTTTTGAAAACACGCCTATATCAAAAGCGGGCCGCAAGGTCCGTTTTCTTTTGCGCCATCGGCGCCATTATTTACTCTAGCCCCTAGGCCCTAGATCCTAGCCCCTAAAATTGACTCAAGAATCTCTGGTCGTTTGCCGTCAGCAGGCCAATTTCCGGAATCGCGTGGCGCAGCATGGCGATACGGTCAAGACCGAAGCCGAAAGCAAAGCCCGTGTACTTCTCGGAATCGATGCCGCAGTTCTTGAACACGTTCGGGTCCACGGAACCGCAACCGCCGATTTCCATCCAGCCGGTTCCCTTGCAGCGACGGCAACCCTTGCCACCGCAGAACACGCAGCTCACGTCCATTTCGGCAGACGGCTCCGTGAACGGGAAGAAGCTCGGGCGGAAGCGCGTCTTGACGCCTTCGCCGAACAGCTTGTTCATGAACACCTGCAGCACACCCT
>CAMIWK010000078.1 GCA_946402415.1 uncultured Fibrobacter sp. | reverse complement strand
GCACGTCCTGGTTGTCGGTGCAGAGGCTTGCCATCACAAAGCGCAGAGCGTCGGTGCCGTACTTCTCTTCGATATCCATCGGGTCCACGCCGTTGCCCTTGGACTTGCTCATGGTCTGGCCATTGCCGTCCAGAATCTTCGGGTGGATGTACACCGTGTGGAACGGGACCGTGCCCATGTTTTCCTGGCTGAAGAGCACCATGCGGGCGACCCACAGCGTAATGATGTCGCGGCTCGTCACGAGCACGCTGGTGGGGTAGTAGCGCTTGAGCGTGTCGGTGTTTTCCGGCCAGCCCATCGTGGAGTGCGGCCACAAGCCACTGGAGAACCACGTGTCGAGCACGTCTTCTTCCTGCTTGAGCACGCGACCCGGAACAGCGTCTTCCTTGAGGTCTTCTTCCTGGCTGCACACGAGGTAGCCGCCGTTTTCGGCCTTGTAGAAGAAGATGTCGTCGCGGCCAGCAAATGCGGCCTTCAGTTCGTCTTCGCTAGCGTCGGTGTGCCAGATAGGAATGCGGTGGCCCCACCAGAGCTGACGGCTGATGCACCAGTCGCGCTTTTCGGCGAGCCAGTCGAGGTACTTGTTGGCGTAGCGTTCGGGGATAATCTTGATCTCGCCCGACTTCACGGCGTTCATCGCGTTTTCGGCGAGCACGTCCATCTTCACGAACCACTGGTCGCTGAGGTACGGCTCGATCACAGTCTTGGAACGGTCGGAGTGGCCCACGTCCATTTCGTGGTCTTCCACCTTGATGAGGAGTCCGAGTTCTTCGAGACCAGCCACCACGGCGTCACGGGCGGCCTGGCCCTTGAGGCCCTGGAACTTGCCGGCATTCTCGTTCAGGCTGCCGTCGTCGTTCATGATGTTGATCATCGGGAGCTTGTGGCGCAGGCCCGTCGCATAGTCGTTCGGGTCGTGGGCCGGGGTCACCTTCACGGAACCCGTACCGAAGTCCTTGTCCACGAGGATGGCGTCGGCAATCACCGGGATTTCGCGGTCAACGAACGGCACCTTCAGGGTCTTGCCGATGAAGTGCGCGTAGCGTTCGTCGTTGGGGTGCACGGCGAGGGCCGTATCGCCCATGATCGTTTCCGGGCGGGTCGTAGAGACGGGGATGAATCCCGAACCGTCGGCCAGAGGATACTTGAACGTCCAGAAGTGGCCCTTCACGGTCTCGTAGTAGATTTCGTCGTCGGCAACGGCGGTCTGGAGCTTGGTATCCCAGTTCACCAGGCGCTTGCCGCGGTAAATGAGGCCCTTCTTGAACAGGTTGAAGAAGGCGTGGCGCACGGCCTTCGCGCAGACCGGGTCCAGCGTGAAGCGCTGACGGCTCCAGTCGCAGCTGACGCCCAGGCTCTTGAGCTGCTTGGTGATGCGGGCTTCGTATTCGTCCTTCCATTTCCAGATGCGTTCCACCAGCGCGTCGCGGCCGATGTCGTGGCGGGTCTTGTGTTCGTCCTGGAAAAGGCGCTTTTCGACGACTGCCTGCGTGGCGATACCCGCGTGGTCCGTACCCGGAATCCACAGCGTGTCGCGGCCCGTCTTGCGGCGGTAGCGTACCAAAATGTCCTGGAGCGTATCGTTGAGCGCGTGTCCCAGATGGAGCGCGCCGGTAACGTTCGGGGGCGGAATCACGACCGAGAACGGTTCGCCCTTTCCGCTGGGTGCAAAACTGTTTTTTTCAGCCCAGGTCTTATGCCAACGGGCTTCCACATCTTTAGCGTTATAACGAGTTTCCATAGTGCGGGCAAAGATAGAAAAAGGCGAGCGCTACGGCAAAGCGACCTATTGCTTTGGCACGGCCGTGCTATGCTAAAAGCGCCCCAAAGGGGCGCTTACACGGGCATTTTTCCCTAAAATTTAGAGAACTCGGTGTTGCGCATTATAAGTTTTTTACGCAACGTACATTTTCGGCTTGGGTTTGTCCTATGCTCCAACTACTGCCACCAAAGTAGTGGTAGTAAACATCGAGTTCAAAGTCGGCACCAATAATGCCGCCGCCTGTATTTAATCCGTCCCACTCGGGATGCCAGGTACTAGGATTTGTCTCGTGGATTCCTCCATATACGAAGCTAAGTCCAGTACTATTTTTGTGGTCGTACATTTCTCCGTGAGTATCATAGCCGATAACTTTTGCATAAATGGTGGTTGAGGGACTATTGCCGCCGATTACGGCTCTGAATTCTCTAGCTGTTGGTAAACGCCAGCCATCGGGGCAGATGCCTTGAATAGTTGTTTCATAGTCTTGAGGTATGGGTTCGCCGTTCCTGGCCTGATCCACGGTGTATAAACGTCCATAAAGATCGCAGTACGTGGAATCATTTTCAAAGCAGACGGAACCTGTGGAGGCATAGTTCAAGTTTTCGGCCATCCAGACAAGAGAGTCGATGACGATTGTCTTGTAGAATTGCATGTCGCGTGGGTCTTGGAAAAGGCCGTATTCTTTTTCGGAACTGAGCCAAACCCAGGAGTATTTGTAGATGCTGTCTGTTGCTATACTGTGCAGTTGCTGGTTCTTGCAGACATATGTTCCGGAGTCGTATTTACGACCCCTGCAAAGGGGATAGACCGTATTATTCTGGCAGAAATGTGTGCGGTTGTTGTAGGTGGTAGAACCGCAACTCGAAATGTCGCTAAGGCAGCGAACCGAAAGTTTTGTATCGGGTTCTGCATTCAGGAAACAGGTACTATCGGCAGACTGGGCACAACGGTATTCAGATGTGGGATAAGGGTTGATTTTCAACATCATCCCTGTGGAATACCTATGATAATCGTGGTTGGTTGTCCAGTAGTTTTCATCGGTACCACCGTCGCCACTGTCGACGGGAATTGCGTTGAATCCAAAGTCATCGGTGCCGTTCCAATCCCCAAATTCGCCGTTAGGCCATCCCGAAGAACTTTTGAGAACCTTGGCTGCTACGGCTGCTCCGCCCACAAAGTCCACGAGTTCCTGAAATTCTTCCATGCTGGGCAAGTGGAAATTTTCGGGGCAAACCTTTTGGGCGTCATCGAAGGCGTAGATAAGACTGTCGGCAAAGTGTAGATTTTCTGCCATCCAGTTTTGACCGCCGATTTTAACGAGCTTGTAGGTCTTTCCGTCGCGGGAATCCGTAAAGGAGTCCTTTGGTTCCTTGGGCTTGGAAGTTCCTGAGGAGGAAATGTTGGTTGATGAATCTGAAGAGGCCGATTCGGCACTGGAAGATGTCGGATTTGCCTCGGAACTAAGATTTGTCGAGTCGCTGCTGCTAGAAGCGCCGTTGCCATTACTGCTAGAGACGCTGTCGGCATTGCTGCTGGAGAGGCTGTCGCCACTGTCGCTAGAAACGCTGTCGGCATTGCTGCTAGAGACGCTGCTGCCATTGCCGGCGCTACTTGATGTCGTAACTTCATCTTCTGCGCTGCTTGAAGATGAGTCATCGATATCCTCTGCGCTACTTGAAGATGTAATTTCGATATCTTCTGCATTGCTTCCTTTGTCTCCGCAGGCGGCAATCATGGCGGCAATGCTTAATGTTGCTAAAAGTGAAAATTTGTTCATATTAAAAATATAGCCCATTTCAACGGCGCCGTCTAATTGGTCCGTAAGTTCTTTTCTTCATTGGAGCATTTTCTCAATTACTCTTCGGCTTTCATGCACCCGTCAACTTGCTCTTTGACTAATGCCTCGTTGGAGTCGAGTTTTGCCTGATAGCGCGGGTTCACGATGGTGTCCCCGTCGCATATCTGCTTTGTGGCGACGGACCCAATGAAGGTTGCTTCTTTTGTGCGGACGCTATCTAGACAGGCTTTTTTCGCTTCGAGTTCCTCTTCGTTCAATGTCGTCTTGACGCTGTCGATGATGGCTTTTTTGTTGTCGTTATAAGCGCGTCCTACTTGGCTGTTGATGTAAAAATCGTCTTTCGTGCAAAGCGGTGATGGCGGTTCCGCACTGCTGCTGGACTCTGCTTCGCTGCTGGATTCTGGTTCGCTGCTGGACACCGCTTCACTGCTGGACTCTGGTGCACTGCTGGAACTGCTGACGAAATTTTCTTTATATTCGTCTAAAGAATAGAGCAAACCATTGACTTGTATGTAGTCATTTTGACGGAGCGCACGATGTTCTAACCAATAGTAAGCTTCGGTTTTATCGTGGGTGATGTATTTTTGCCCGTTAGAACATTCAAACGGGGTTTGCATTTCAACTCTTATACATGCTCTACGTGGTATCTCTGGAACCCCGTAGAGAGGTCCTTCCAAAAATGGGGATATTTTTTCCAAGGAGTCTTCGATTGCGCTGAGTTCTTCCAGAGTGCGTGTCTTGTTATTTATTAACAAATTTTGTAAGTTGTCGGCGTTTTCTTGTCTAGATTGTTTTGTGCTGGAATCAGATTCTGTGCTGGACTCAGATTCTGTACTGTACAAAAGGCATTCGTCGCCTGGTTGAAGATTGCCTTTGGTACATGTCACAGTCGGGTCGCTGGCGAGTTTATATTGGGTTCCTTCGCTGGAACTGCTTGCGGGGGCGTTACAGTCTGCGCATGCGTCTGAACTTGAAATGGCTCCGGAGTCGGTGTTATAGACGGGCCTGATTCCGTAAAGGGTGTCGGTCTTGATTCCGTCAAGGTCATCGGGTTTGATTGTGGGGTTGGTGCTTGTTGTGTCGTTCGGATTGCTTGTAACGTGAATAGGACCTTCGCTGTCGCCACCGCAACTTGCCCAAAAGATAGCTGTCGAAGAAAGCAGAACCTTTTTCCAGTGCTTGCGAATGTTCATAGGGCCTCCAAACGGAATCTTTCGATTTGTTATACCCCCAAAATATCTCTTTTTTTTATCCTACGAACGAGAAATGTTTTTTTTCCGTGGATAATTTGTACAACGGAAATTTTATTGCTGCTTCGAGGTGGAAAAATACGCCCCGCGGGCCTTGTGCGTGTCCGTGCGACCCTTGATATCGGTCATGTTGGCGCGGTTTTGGCTGTTGCTGTATCTTATACGGGCCCCCGCGATGGCTGTGCTTCCGCTTTCGTCAACGAGCCCTTCGATGACTGCGGCGCTCCCGTCTAAGTTTGCCTTGTAGGGAATGGTCGCATCTTTCAAAAGTTTGTCGCTGGTGATGGTGACCTCAGGCGATTCCTTGGTGCCGATTTCTAGCCCTGCGATGGTATAGATGGCTTCTTCGCCGGGGAGTAGCCCCTTGAGCGATTTTTCGCTGCGCACGCCCTTTACGGTTACGTAGGCATTGTGGTACAGCGGGGCGATGCCGATGTTTTTCACGCGAACGGCCGCCGAGACCTTGTTGACTGCGTAGCCCGTGATTTCGAACTTGTAGCCCGCATAGGAACTGGCTTCGTACACGCGGTCCTTGGTGGCGTACTTGCCTTCGGGCGCATCGTTGCCGATGACGTATGTCATGTGGTACTTGGCAGCGGCATCTTCCCAAGTGACTCCGTAAAGGCCTGCCGGGTTTAGGAACTCGTGTTGGTCTTTATCCTCGTAGTAGCTGATTTCACCGCCAGCGGGTGCTGTTTTCCAACGGTCCTTACCTATGGCCTGCCAGTTATTTTCGTTGTCGCCGTCACCCTGCGAAATATCGTGTTCCTTGTGCATGAAGGAGTCATCGAAAAGCCCGAAATGGAGCTTCATCAAATCCTTGCTCGCGACGATGGGAGTGTATTCATCGTCTGCGGCGTCAATCGAAATGCTCCAGGGAGTTTCCTTGAACAGTTTGTCGACATGCTTCAGGAATTCGGTCTGGTAATCCTTGCTTGCAAAATTCGAGTCCGTTATGGCGGTGCCGTAGATGTGGTATTCCGCCCAGTGCCCGAAGCCGACCTGCACGAATGCGATGCGCGGATCGGTGTCGTATTTCGCAGCGAAGTCGGTGTAGAACTGTTTGTAGAACCACTTGAGCTCATCGAAGTTCCAGTTCGCATAATAGGTGACGCCGTCTCCGTCTACGTCGTTTTTCGATTCCTTGTAGCCATCCATCTCCTTGATGTATTTGGGGACGGCTGTGGCGCCTACGACTTTTTCGGTGCAGTTGGGGGCGTTTTGGATGGATTCTCCCGGGTACTCGATGCGGAACCGTACGATGGCTTGGTGTCCGCGGCTCTTGATTCCGTCGAGCAATTTTTCAAAGCTACTCCAGTCGTAGTCAATTTTGTCGCCGGTCTTGCCCGTCACCACGGCGCAAGGGAGGCAGTACGAAAATTCGAGCGAGATTGCGCTCTGCAAATCTTTCTGGTCTTCCGCCTGGTCGGGCCAGAATACGATTCCCTTCAGGGGCTCGAGCGATTCGATGCTTTTTTCAAGCGCGACGGAGCGGTCTTTCGCGAACGCTGCCGCTGTCAGGGTGGCAAGCGCGATTCCCGAGACAATCCATTTGTTCATCACTTCCCTCCGACGTCGAGTAGAATAATCGGCCGCTTGTTGCGTCCGTGGCTGTCTGCCTGGATTTTCCCGAGGGCGTCCACACGTTTGCCTGGGGCGTTTAACTGTCGCGGTGAACTTGCGGTGCGAATTTTGCGCGACGGAAGTGCGGTTGTCGGATCGTCTTGGAGAGCCACGGCGATGCTGTCGAGGATCGGGTTCCCCGTGCCTTCGATGTAGTCGTGCGAGACTTCCCACACCATGATGCCCGCGTAGCCGTTTTCCTTGACCCAGCGGCTCTTGACGGCAGAAGAATGCGGGTCTTCGAAAGTCACATAACCGGTCGAAGATACGCCGTAAGGTTCCACGGAGACGCTGTCGAAGAAGTATTCCCATTCGGTGTTTGCGACGATGTCCTTGTACGGGACTTGCTTTGCGGTGCCTTTGGTAAAATCGGTGCCGGGGCCCGTGGCGCCCTTGAATTCAAAGCCGAACGAGGGAATGCCGAAGACCATCTTTTCGGTGGGGACTCCGCGCTTTTTCCAGTAGTCGCGGGTTTGTTCCCACGACCAGGTGGTGTAACCGCTGTGCGGGTAGAGCGGCGAATCGAACATGGCCTTTTCGTCCCAGTCGCCGGTGATGTCGTAGGTCATGAAGCCGAACCAGTCGAGGTTTTTCACGAGGACTTCGGGCGTGAACCACTTTCCGTAATATTGCGAGCAGGGGAGTGCTGCCGAGAGCGTCTTGCCTTCAGGCAATGCTGCGCGGAGTTCGGTGAGCAGCTTGTTGTAGGCGATGGTGTCCGCATCGGGCACGGGGTTGTATTCCCATTCCCAGTCCATGTCGAGGCCGTCCAGGTTGTGGTCGGCGACAAACTGCACGAGGTTCGTGATGAACTTGGTGCGGAGGGCATCATCCGAAGATACGGGCACGAAGTTTTCGCTCTGACCGCCACCGCCGAGTGAGACGATGACCTTCGTGCCGGCGGCGTGTGCGAGCGTAACCATGGAATCAAGGGCGCTCGGGTCCTCTGCTGCGTCGCCTTTGAGCGAACCATCGGTGTTCGGCGTGATAAAGCTCCACAGTACGTGCGTCAACTTCTCGTACGGCACCTTGTCTACGGTGTAGGCGGGCTTGTGCCACTTGCCCCAGTCGGGGTAATAGCCGATGAATAGCGGTGCGGCGCTTGCGGTAGAAAAGCCGGCGATGGCGAATGCCA
>CAMIWK010000077.1 GCA_946402415.1 uncultured Fibrobacter sp. | reverse complement strand
ACTTTCCAATGCAGAACCCCGCAAAAATAGACTGTAAAATATCTTCGGACGAAATTTCCCCAACGATGCTCTGGAGGGAGCGACGCACCAGTTGCATTTCGAAGGCTAAAAGTTCAACGGCGGGCCTGCTCTGAAGCAGGTCCAGCGCCCGCTTTACACCCTCGAAGGCCTCAGCGAGGCAGGCACGTTCCCGCTCGCTGGTAATCCAGAGGTCTTCTGCATCGCGGCTTTCTGTAAAGACGGCTTCGTTTATAAACCGTTTGAGTTCGGCAAGGCCCTCGCCGGTCTTGGAGGAAACGGGAAGAACCTTGCCCTGCCGAGCCGGGCTTACCAGCAGGTCGCTCTTGCTGATGACGGTGAAGTCCGCACTTGTCGCGGCGGGCGTAGCGGCAACCGTCCCGTCCACCACGTGGATCTTCAAGTCCGCTTCCTTCAGAATAGCCTTGCTCTTTTCCATACTCAGAGCATCCAGAGAATCGGTAGCCTGGTCCGCAATGCCTGCGGTATCCACCAGACGGATTTCGCCACCCGGTAAGAACAGGCGAACCTCTACAAAGTCGCGAGTAGTTCCCGGGATGTTGCTCACCAGAATGCGGTCTTCGCCCAAAAGGGCGTTTGCAAGGCTAGACTTGCCCGCGTTAGGGGCTCCGTACAGCACCACCAAAGGCAGGCGGCTCAGATTCTCCTTGCCGCGGAAGCTCTGGAGGATTTCCGAAATCTTTTCGCCAATGGCCACAATCCGTTTTCGCCAGGAATCGTAGTCCGGGTCAGCCTCTTCTTCGGCAAAGTCCACGTCCAGTTCCAGGCGGGCAGACATGTCCTTCACCTGTTCGTTCAATTCCCGAATCTTCTGGGACAGGGCCCCCGAAAGCAGGCGGTGGGCGTTCTTAAGCTCTGCGCGATTTGCACTGTGAATCACGTCGGCCACAGATTCCGCCTGAACCAAGTCCATCTTGCCATTCAGAAAGGCCCTGCGGGTAAACTCCCCAGGTTCAGCAAGCCGAACCCCATCTACTTTGCGAATAGCCTGTATTAGCTCCCGCACGATAAGCGGGTTCCCGTGAGGGTATAGCTCCAGCGTATCTTCGCCAGTGTAAGAATTTGGGCCTTCGAAAAACAGGTACAGCAGACTATCGACGGTCTCCCCCGTCTTGGGGTCACGTGCGGTACCGAGACTTGCCCGGCGAGGCTCCAGATGAGCCACAGCCTTTTCTCCAAACAATGCGGACACTACGTCGCGCACCTGAGGGCCGCTCACGCGTACGGCGGCGACGGCACTGACCCCAGCAGGGGTCATAGGAGCGACGATGGTTCTTGAGTCCATGAAATAAATATAGACTATCTGCTTTCCACCATTTCCAAAGCCAGCTTTTTCATGCCGTTGAAATCCCACTTGCCACTGCCCAGCTTGGGAATTCCATTGACGCAAAAGACGGAACCGGGGAGCATTAGAGGCGGCATACCCGACTTGCGGAGTTTACGAGAAATGTCCTCGGCGTCGACATCGCCTTTGACCAGAAGTACGATACGTTCGCCCTTCACCGAATCGGGAACTGCGGTGACGGCGAATTCGCAACTTTCCAGAATCTTGGTTTCGGCAATGCGAAGTTCCACCGCCGTCAAGGAAATCATTTCGCCGCCCAGCTTGGCAAAGCGGCTGTAGCGCCCGAGAATCTGAACGAAACCTTCTTCGGTAAGCACGCACTTGTCGCCAGTCTTATACCAGCGGCGGCCATCCCGCTCGATGACCACACTTGCAGTTTTTTCACCATCCTTCAGGTAGCCCTTCATAACCTGGGGACCTGTAACCACAAGCATGCCCTCTTCGCCCTGAGGCAGCACCTCGTTGGTTTCCGAATCGATGATGGCAGCCACGGTTCCTGGAGGCGGAAGCCCGATGCTGGTGTTGTCGCTACACTTTTCCATAGTAAGGAAATCATCCAGCAGTACGTTGGGGGCATTGATGGTAGCCAACGGGGTAAGCTCCGTACAGCCGTAGCCTTCGTAAATGTCCTTGCCGAACTTGAGTTTGAAAGCCTCTCGCATTTCGGGGCGGAGCTTTTCGGCACCAGCCACAATATAGCGCAGCGAATCCAAACACATAGGGTGAACCCAGCGGTTGATGGCGATGGCACGCAAGAATGTAGGAGTGCCCATGAGGATGGTGGTCTTGTACTGGGCGCACACTCGGGCCAAAGTCTTGATGTCGGTGGGATCCGGGCAGAGTACCATAGGAACGCCATCCAGCAGGGGCATCATAAAGGTCATGGTAAACCCGAAGGAATGGAACAGCGGGAGCAACGCCGTCATCACGTCGGTACGGCTGAGTTTTACCACGTAATCGCACTGCTGGGCGTTGGAAATCACGTTCTTGTGGGTCAGTTCCACGCCCTTCGGCGTTCCTTCGGAACCGGAGCTGAACAAGATGACCGCATCGTCTTCCAGCCTGGCGGAGCTGAACCA
Organism: uncultured Fibrobacter sp.; assembly: GCA_946402415.1. GTDB lineage: Bacteria > Fibrobacterota > Fibrobacteria > Fibrobacterales > Fibrobacteraceae > Fibrobacter. Next base: position 5,382 of record CAMIWK010000077.1, on the reverse strand, counting down.
GAGCCTGCGAAGAACGGCCGACGGGCAAGCAAAAATCATGAGCATCGAAAGGATGCGGGAAAGCGTGGAGATTTTCCTTTCCTCTTCATCTAAAAAGATTAAGCGACACTTTTCAGCAACCTGAGTAAAGTCGGGATTCTTGCCACAGAGCTTTTCGTAGAAGGCTCGGGTGGTAACAATCACCGAAAGTTCCGCCTTGTCGATACAGCCGAGAATCGTATCCACGGGAGAGGTGTAGTTCAGATTGACAGTGGTCTTGCCCGCTCCCAGAATGGAGATAATCCCAAGAGCCGCATCACGGCTAGTGGGCAACATAAACCCAACGTTTGCAGAGCTCTTACTTGCGGACTTGACAATCTTTCCGAAGTAACGGCACAAACGGATCATGCCATAGCCATTCACGTGGTTACCCGCCGGGTCAATCAGGATGGGACGCAGACGGCGCTTGTACATAGCCTTGAACCAGAGCGGTACAATGCTTTCGGAATGGTCCATGGCCAGGTTCCAGATGTCCGACGCCAGGAACTGCAGATCGCTACGGATTTTCTGCTCGGAGGCATCTGTCGGGAGCGGCTTCGAAAAGCCTACGCTGATGACTCGATTGAAAGACTGAGGGCGATTCACGCATTCGGAAGCGTGGCTGTAACGGCTCCCCCACAAGCCCTGAATATAGAACGGCACAATAGGTGCGCCCGTCCCTTCGATAGCCTTGGAATAGTCCAGCGAGAACTTGGAGATGAACGGCGTCTTGGAAACTTCGCCTTCCGGGAAAATCACCACCGCTTCGCCGTTCAAAAGGGCCTTGCGGATTTCTTCCATAGCGGGCGCCGGGTCGCGGCGGTTAATGCTAATCAGAAAGTTCCCGTGAAAGAACCAGCGCTGGTACCAATCGGCAAAGGTATTTCGGTTACTGGCAATGCGGAGCGGCCTCGGGGACGACATCTGCAACACAGCCCAGTCGATAAAGCTAAAGTGGGGGCCAATCAAAAGCAGGGGCCCAGACTCCGGAATATTCTGCACACCGATCACCTTGACCCGATAACGGAAAACGAAGGCAAAGGCAAAACGGAGCGCCGCCCGCAAAAGAGTCATGGGGGTCTGCCGCAGGTTCATGATAAAGCAAAGGGCGAGAATCACCGACAAGATCATGAAGCAGTGGTCGATGGTCACCGGCGTAAAAATCAAGAGCAGGGTCTGCCCACCCATAATCAGAGCCAAAAACGCCATCTGGATGGCGTTGGCCACCGCATGGATTCGCCCTGCCGTATCGGGCCTGGTAAAGTTCTGGATGACTGTCCGCAAAATCACGTAGGCCGAGCCCGCGCTCCAACCAATCACGCCGTAAAGCACCGCCTCCAGCCAGTCGTTACCCACAAAGGGCAGGGAGAACATGGTCACGGCAGACACCGCCGCCGAAAATGGAATTAGGCCTGTTTCCACAAAGCCCTTAGAGGCGCGGCTTGCTGTAAGCGCACCCACCACGTAACCCACGGTGGCGCTGAACATGGAAACGGGAATGGCCGCCGTGTTCAGCATGTCGTTCATGCGCTGGATCAGAATCAAGAATATCTGGGTCACACCCCAGAATGCCGAAAGCCCGAGAATGGAAAGTCGCACGATGGGGTGGCTCCAAGTGGCCGAAAACTCTCGCACCGGGGAACGCATCTTCAGGGAATCGTGGGACTCCCCCACCCGAATGCAGAACGCCGCCACAGTAGTCACCACCGAAAGCCCCAAGTAAATCCAGAGGGTCAGATCAATAGACACGGGCGAATTTTCGTGGCCCGAAAGGCCCATGGCAAAGAAGGCCGCACCGGCAGTGCCAAGCACCGACAGTGCCATGTACCAGGAATTGATTTTCACCAGGTCCTCGCCCGCCACCATCTCCTTCATGATGCCCAGTTTCGCAGGACTCAGAATCGAAAGGAAAATTCCGTAAAGCAGCAACAGGCCGTAGGCCACCCACTCGGCTCCCGCCACGTAGCACACCACCACCGCAATGACCGATGCCAGCATGCCCACCGACGACCAGGCCATCACGCGGCCCTTGCGGAAATGCCCCGCAAAGTAACTCGCCGCAGGCATCATGAAAATGCTGGGCACGAAAATGGCGAACTGCAGCAACATGCTGCGCCACCAGAACGCCGAACCTTCAAAGGAGAACGAGAGCCACCGTTGAAAGTGAACGAACAGCCCCATCTGCACAAAAATACTGCAAAAAACAAGAATGAAATAAGGCACCACGCTAGGGTATCGGCAAAGCTTCATAAGTCCTCAAATTTTGGCAAATTTAGCTTTCTTGAGGATTTATCCCTAGACCGTGAAATAGAGCAAAAAACTTACAATTTGCTCACAGAACCGATGAAAAATTTGGATTTCCGAATTTTTTAATATAGATTCAGAGTATGGAGAAATTTGGGTATCTACGCAAGGCCAGAAACTTGGCCGTTCTTGGATTGGCGTGCCTAGCCGTCACATCCGCATTCGCAGCAAGTGCCGTAGTGCAGCCGCTGGACTACACCGACCAACTGCAGTCCTTCTACAATCCGGACCGAGGATTTTACAGGCCCCAGGTGATTCACTTTCGGCCCGAAGTCATCGAGGTCGATCCGTATTACAAGAACCGGCTCATGCACCTGCGGGCGGAGATTTCCGCTTTTTCCAGCAACGCCGTCTGGAACGACACTGCTGCCGACGGTCGCGGCACCACCCAGGACCTGACCGAGGCCATGCTGAATTCTTTCCGCGCCTACCTGGACAAGATCCGCGCCACCAATTCAACCATCATTGTCCGTTTTTCCTACGACCCCTGGTACAATGGCAAGGGCAACATGGAGCCCTCACAGGAGTGGATCCTGAAACACGTCAAGCAACTGAGTACCGTCTTCAACGAATACAAAGATGTAATTACCTTCGTGGAACAGGGTATGTACGGACCTTACGGTGAACAGCACACCAGCACCATCAGTAACCCACTCTACGTGGGCGAAGGTCTTGCCACGCTTTTGCAGAGCACCGATGATGATGTGGACGTGGGGGCTCGAAATCCGTCGGTTCTTGCCAGGGGGCTAGGATTCTCCCCCGAAACGGTTGTGGACGCTTCCGGCGACACAACCGCCTGGAACTACAACGTTTCCTTCAACATAGAGCATCCCTATTTCAAGTTCAAGGCCGACTCCCTAAAAGAAGACATCTACCGTGTAGGTTTTTACAACGATGGTTACCTGGGAACCCAATATGACTATGGCACCTGGGGTGAAAATTGCGCCTACAGCGTCTGCCGCGAAGAGGGGGTTTCCTTCATGGAAACCTACGGTAAAAATGTCCCCTATGGCGGCGAGGCTCTCACCACCGCAAGCGGGTACAAGAAAATCAATACGGTAGAGTTCCTTTCTTACGAAGGTTTCCGTACCCACACTAGTTACCTGAACATCGAGTGGAACAACAATCTGATTAACGAGTGGAAAGTTTCAGAATTCCACCCCCAGGACACCATCGACAAGGCATACGAATCCTATACCGATGGCGAAGGAACCTTGCAGAACACCGCCTTCAAGTACATCGATGACCACCTGGGTTACCGCTATGTGCTGCGGGAATCCAAGATGATGGACAGTCTCGGAACGGAAAGCATACTAAAGCTGGATATGAAAATCCAGAACGTGGGATTCGGAAATATGACCAAGAAACGTCCCGTGACCATCGTACTCCGCAGCGTCACCGAATCTGCAGGCGACACTGTCTATGGCACGCCTCAAGAAATCAAACCTTGCAATGCATTTGACCCGCAAACCATTCTCAGCCGCAAGGTGGTACTGAAGTCAGCGTTTGATGCTAACGGCAACATTATCGACTACGATAACGTGCAATCTGAGACCACCTTCGACGGAATCAACCAAATGGTGGCAGCCATAAAACTGCCCGACTCCCTTTCCGAAGGAAAGTACGCCGTCTACCTCAGGATTTCACAGTATGGAAACTGGCCCGCCGATTCCAACTACTCCGCTGTGCGATTCGCCAATGACTCTAACTACTTCGACAAGGAGACGGGTGCAAACTACGTAGGCAGTTTCGTGCTGAGCAAGAACGCCCCTGTAGTCAAACCGTCCGAAGATGCATGTCCGTCACTGCTCCCCAAAAGCAGTTCCTCTGCCGCACAACCAAAATCAAGCAGCAGTGAGAAGACTTCGCTCATTCCGCAGGTAAATCAAGTCTCGGCAAGCACCATCCGTATGGAAATTTACGGCAATGACCTCGTGGTTCAAAATGCCCAGCGGGTAGAGATTTTCGACCTGATGGGCCACAAGCTCATGGCACGGAATTTCCCAAAACAGGCTGCCGCTATTTCGCTGAATAAAATTCCTCGGGGAGCCCTACTGGTGCGGGCCTACGGAGCCGGCATTGTCAAGACGCAAGTCGTGAACCTTACGCCTTGATTTCCCAGGTCGTGCCTTCCTTGCTGTCCTTGATGACCACGTTCATGGCGGCGAGCTCGTCGCGGATGCGGTCACTTTCGGCCCAGTTCTTGTTGGCACGTGCTTCCTTGCGGGCGGCAATCAGGGCTTCAATCTTGGCGACATCCACGCCATCGTTGGCTCCCTTCTTGGCGTATTCTTCACGAGGCTGGTCGAGTTTCAGACCGAAAATCTGGTCGAAGTCGGCAACGAGGGCGGCCTTTTCGCCGTCATCGATTTCGCTCTTGAGCATCGTGTTCATGATGCCCAGCGCACGCGGCATGTTCAGGTCGTCGCCGATAGCTTCCTTGAACTCGTTCTGGAACGCCTTGGCTGCTTCGCTAGTGATAGCGGTAGCCTTGCCGATCAGCGGGTCCGTCTTCTTGTGCAAACTCTTGAGGCCTTCCTTGGCGCCTTCCAGGGCTTCCCACGTGAAGTTCAGGTAGTTGCGGTAGTGGCTGCCAATGGCGAAGAAGCGGTAGTCGAGCGGGTTGAAGCCGCGGTCCATCAAAAGCGAGACCGTCAGGAATTCGCCGCTGGACTTGCTCATCTTGCCGAACTTCTGTTCGGTGGTGCCGTCTTCAAGCTTTTCTTCACTTGCGGTGCGCAGGAATTCGCCGTGCATCCAGAAGCGGGCGAACGTCACGCCGTTGGCGCATTCGCTCTGGGCGATTTCGTTGGTGTGGTGCACGCGGATGTGGTCCGTACCGCCGCAGTGGATGTCGAGGGTCGGGCCATTGTACTTCATGGCCATGGCGGAGCATTCGATGTGCCAGCCGGGGAAACCAACGCCCCACGGGCTGTCCCATTCCATGGCGCGCTTCTTGTCCTTCGGGCTGAACTTCCACAGAGCGAAGTCGGTGGCGTTCTTCTTTTCGCCCATGTCGATGCGGCTACCCTTGCGGAGGTTTTCCACGTCGAGGCGGGC
>CAMIWK010000076.1 GCA_946402415.1 uncultured Fibrobacter sp. | reverse complement strand
TCCTTGGGTTTTCCATTATATACTAAATTTAGCTTCAAAATCAACAAGAGGATAATATGGGTACTGTAAGCACCAACGAATTCCGCAAGAAACTTAAAATCATGGTCGACGGCCAGCCGTACGAAATCATTGAAAACCAGTTCGTGAAGCCGGGTAAGGGCCAGGCTTTCAACCGCGTTCGTATCAAGAACCTGGTGACTGGCCGCACCTTGGAACGCACCTGGAAGAGTGGCGATACGGTTGAAGAAGCCGATGTGACCTTCACTGAAATGACTTACCTTTACAATGACGGTTCTACTTGGTTCTTCCTGGATAACGATTCCCAGGAAACTATGGAAATCCCGAAGGAAGCTCTCAATGGCTGCGAAGTGTGGCTGCTTGATGGCGCTACCGTCGAAGTGACCTGGTGGAAGGACCCGAAGAGCGGTTCTACGCTCCCCATCGAAGTCATCCCGCCGACCTTCGTCGACCTGATGATTGTGGAAGCTCCTCCGGCAGTGCAGGGCAACACCAGCGGTAACGTGATGCGCGAAGCCATCCTCGAGACCGGCGCCAAGGTGATGATTCCGCTGTTCATCGAGAACAACACCAAGATCCGCGTGGATACCCGCGACGGTTCTTACCTCGAAAGAGCGAAATAAGACCGTTCGTGCTAAAAGCCGGAGCAAATTCTCCGGCCGGCACTCACTCTCGCAATCACGCCTCGTTAATACGAGGCGTTTTTTGCTCACAATAAGACCGTTCGTGCTAAAAGCCGGAGCAAATTCTCCGGCCGGCACTCACTCTCGCAACCACGCTCGGTTAATACCGAGCGTTTGTTGTTCACGTAGAAAGGTTTATTATTTGAGGGCTTTGCGGAATACTTTGGCGACTTCGTCCGGGTTGTCGCTTTTTAGCCAGCTGAGGGTCTCTGTACCTCGGTAACTCCAGGCGAAGATATTGTCGATTCCTGCTTTGCGACTTTCGGAAACGGCGATGGCCAGGTCGTTTTCGCGGCCCGTCTCAATCTGGTAGGCCTTGATCCACATCTGCACAGACTTGCCGTACCTGGCGGCCACATCCACCAACTTGCGAGCGGTTTCGGCATACTTTTCACGGACCCATTCTTCGGTGGCTCCGCGTTCCCAGTACGGATCGGATGCGACTTCGTCGACACTTTCGAGACTTGCCACGCGACCCCAGTCGTCGAGGCCGGCGGGGAACCAGGGCGGCAGCATACAGACGCAGTTCCGTTTACCGTGGGCGTGAACGTCCTCGGTCATTTCCTTAAGAAAGTCAATCAGGCTGTCTTCCCGGAATTTCTTCACGTCGTCGGTAAGCTCCGCGGGCATCTCGTAGCCGAAACGAGTCTTAAAGAGGGTACGGCACTTCTCGCAGCGGCAACTCCAGTTCTGGAGTCCTCCCTTTTCGAAATAGAAATGAGGCTCATCCCAGAAGATGGTGCTTACTTTGGTCGCACAGACGGATTCAATCCAGCTGTGCATATAGGTCCGGAATTCCGGATGGTTGGGGCAGGCGGCCACCTTGGGCTTGCCGTCTAGGGCTACTTGGCACAGGTCGTGGTTCCTGGCGGTGAGTTCCGAGTAGGCCTCTCCGCCGAATACGCGGCCAACCCCCCAGGGGTTCACGTAGACGGTCAGACCGAGGTCTGCGGACCGGTCCACGATTTCTGACATGGTTCCGTAATAATACTGTTGGTCTTCTTCGCTCCAGGTATGGAGTACGGCATTGAATCCTGCCGCCTTGATGTCCTGCATATCGGCAAGAACGTGCTTGGGAGAGCGGACGCCGAAATAGCTTACGCCTTTAATCATGTGTTTGCCCACTGGGGCGTAGGAGTCTTCCGCAACACCTGGTCCAGGGTTTCCCGCCACTCATCTTCGGTAAGTGGCCGGCGGATCCAGTACAGGCTGTCGTCCTCTTTTTCGATAGGCATGGTGTCGGGAACGATTTCCACAATCCAGGATTCAGGGATGCTGTTGTGAAGCCTCTTGCTGAAGGCGATGTTCATGTCGGTGGGTCTGTCGGCGTGATCAAAGATGATAAGCGCCGGAGAATCCCCCGTGATGAGAGCCGTTTCCAGAATGTTCACCGCCTCTTCGATGGTGTTGCAGGTGTACATGGTGGAATCTTCGGCCATATCGTTTTCCAGAAGCCAACGGAGTGTCCACTGGCTCAGGCGGTCTAGACTGCCCGGTGAAGAAGGGGCTATGAAGAATATGTGTCCCACGGGCTAAAGTATAGAAAGTTTGAAACCCGTTTTTTAGGGGCTAAAACGGTTAAATTGGAGCGAAATCTATTATTTTTGAGATAGGAAAAACATATCAAACATTAATCAACAATTAACGCACATGTTTCCTGATTTAGGCGAATTTAGGCTGATAAGCAGTATCCTGGAAAAGTCCTTGGACTTGAAAAAGGAAACCCCGAAATACAGGGACTGGCTCCCTGTAGGGGATGACGCTGCCGAGTTTGACGGATGGCTTGCCACCAAGGACTTGTCTGTGGAGAATGTCCATTTCCGTATGGACTGGTCCACGCCGGAGCAGGCGGTGGAAAAGCATATTGTCTCCAACGTATCGGATATCTCGGCTATGGGCGGGAGGCCCCACTTGGCCCTGTTCGGCCTGTGCGCCGGGAAGAACTGGAACGATGAAACGGTGCAGCGGGTGTCTCACGCCGTGGCGGAAGGCTTTGCCAAGAGGAACATCGCCCTTATTGGGGGGGATACTGTCTCTGGTGAGGTGGGGATGTTTTCTACGACTCTCATCGGCGAGCAGGTAGCGCCTACGCGCCTGCTTCGGAGTGGCGCAAGGCCTGGAGACAAGGTGTATGTCTCGGGGACTCTGGGACGTTCGGCGGCGGGACTCTGGCTTCTGCAGAACCGGCCTCACGGGTATGAGGACTTTGATGACTTGATCCAGTACCACCTTTGCCCGAGAATTCAGGAGGATATGGGGGCGAGGTTGGCCGCTACGGGTTTTTGCGGAGGAGCTATGGACATCAGCGATGGGCTTTCTTCGGAATTAAACCATCTTTCCCTATCTTCTGGCGTGTCGCTGGAGGTATTCGGGGATAAAATTCCCGTCGATGGCCGTGTTTCGGAGATGTGCCGCCGTTATGGCCTGAATCCTATGGATTTTGCGATGGATGGCGGGGAAGAATACGTGCTTTTGTTTACCGCTTCGGCCAAAAATGATATATTTTCAACTGATAGGACTCTTTGGAATGTATACGAAATAGGCTCGGTCGGGGAAGGCTCCGGCATCTACATGGTCGAAGAGGGGAAAAGAAGGATTGTTAAAGCACAGGCTTGGTCGCATTTATGATTAGTAACGCGAAAATGAACTTAGGTCAGTTGTTGATTCGCCAGGGCGTCCTGGACGAAGACCAGCTGGCCCACGCTACCTCGGAACACAAGCGTACAGGAATTCCCCTGGCGAAGATTCTCATTCGTTTGGGCATGGTCAGCGAAGATACGTTGACCAGCATCTTGGGCGTGCAGATGCAGTCCACCACCAAGATGCGTATCGGTGAGATGTTGCTCGCCCAGAAGTACATTACCCAGGAACAGCTTGACCAGGCTCTGGAAGATCAGAAGAAGACGGGCAAGCGTCTGGGCCGTACTCTGGTGGACCTGAAGTTTATGCCCGAGGAACGGCTGGTGGAGATTCTCTCCAAGCAGTTTGAAGTTCCTTACGTAAAGCTTGAAAATTTTGCCCTGGACCCCGAAGCCTATACCTACCTGCCTGAAGACCTGTGCCGGACTTATAAGGTGGTACCCCTGTTCATATCCAAGGGGGAGGATGACCGCCGAGTCCAGCGTGAAGCCATGACTATCGCGATGACCGATCCCACCAATATGCGTGTGATCAACATCGTGAAGTTCAAGGTGAAGATGGAAGTGGACATTGTCATGGCCTCCGATGCCGATGTGGTGAAGACCATCGACCGTGTGTTCTCGGGTCACAGCACTTCCGAAGAATCCCTTGCCGAACTGATTAGCGATACTAAGGAAGGGGAGGAACTGGAGACCGTGGAACGCGGTCAGGGCGGTAGCGATGAACCGGAACTGACCGACGAAGAAGGCCGCCAGGTGGTGAAGATCGTGACCACGCTAATCCACGAAGCTATTGCCCGCCACGCTTCCGATATTCATTTGGAGCCTCAGGAGACATTCCTGAAGCTTCGTTACCGTATTGATGGCGACTTGCAGGTGATGTCTCCCATTCCTGCCCGTCTAATGCCCCAGATCCTTTCCCGTATTAAGCTTCTTTCCAAGATGGACATCGCCGAAAAACGTAAGCCCTTGGACGGTCGTTTTACGGTGCGTTATAAAGGTGCGGAGGTTGACCTTCGTGTGAGCTCCTTCCCGATTTCGCTCCGTAAGCGCGGTGTGTGTGAAAAGATCGTTATGCGTATTTTGGACCCGAATTCGGGTCAGTTCCCGCTGCGCGAAATGGGCTTTGATCCCCGCGTGCTCAAGCAGTTCCTGGATGCCATTAACTTGCCTAACGGCATTATTCTGGTGACCGGTCCTACGGGTTCCGGTAAGTCTACAACGCTTTACGCTTCTATTCGAGAAATTCTGGATTCCACAATCAACATCTCTACGATGGAAGACCCTGTGGAACTTAATATTGATGGTGTGAACCAGGGACAGATTAACAATGCGGCAGGCTTTACATTTGCCGCGGGCATTCGCGCCTTGCTCCGTCAGGACCCGGATGTGATTATGATCGGTGAAATGCGTGACCAGGAGACGTCGTCTATGGCTATTGAAGCTGCCTTGACGGGTCACTTGGTCTTCAGTACGCTCCATACCAACGACGCCGCCGGTTCGTTCCCCCGTCTGTTGGAAATGGGTCTGGAACCCTTCCTTGTGTCTACCGCAATCAAGGGCGTGCTTGCCCAGCGTCTTGTGCGCCGCATCTGCAAGTACTGCAAGGAACCCGTGGAAATATCCCCGTCTCTGCGTGAAGAACTCCACCTGACTCCCGATATGCAGTTCTACCATGGCAAGGGCTGTGACAAGTGTGAGGGTTCCGGTTACAAAGGCCGTTGCGGTATCTACGAGTTCCTGGTGCCCAACGAGACCGTGCGCAACCTGGTTATCAAGCGCTCTTCCGGCGATGTAATCAAGCGTGCCGCTATGCAGGAATGCGATATGATTACGCTACGTATGGACGGTATCCAGAAGGCTCTGGATGGCCTTACCACGCTGGAGCAAGCGGTGGGTGCTTCCGCGTCCGACGATTAATAAAGTCGTTTGCCTGAAAATTTAGAGCCTTTCGCCTATAAGGGCGAAGGGCTCTGCTTTTATGATGCGTACCTGTAGCTTTTCCCCTACGGGAATGTTTCCGGCCAAGGCCACAGGGCGGTAGGCATTGTTCCTGCCAATGGTGGTTCCTTCGCGATGGCCTTGCTTTTCAGTAATCACCATACAGGTGGAGCCAATCCACTGCTCATTGTTTTCTTGAGCGATTCTCTGAAAGGTGTCGAAAAGCAGCGCGGACCGTTCGTGTTTTACCGCATCGGGAATGGCTTTACAATCAGAGACGTTTGCCGATTCCATGCGGGCGGCGGCGGTTCCTTCTCGGGCCACGAACCTTGTAATATTGCAGACGGTAGGTCTGGTTTCTTTTAGCAGATTGAGGGTTTGTTTGAAATCTTCTTCGGATTCTCCAGGAAATCCTACAATCAGGTCTGTGCTTAGAGTGAACAATGGAAATTTTTCTATCAGTTCCAGGGCGAAGTCCCGGTAATCTTTGACGGAGTGCTTGCGGTTCATGAGCTGCAAGACGTGATCGCTTCCGCTCTGGACCGGAATGTGCAAGAATCGGTAGACCCGTTCGTCATGGAAACATTCCAGCAGGGCGTCTTTATAGCCGAGGATGTGCCTCGGGTTTCCCATGCCCAGACGCAGGCGGTAGTCGCCGGGCACGCTGGCGAGAATCTTTTGGACAAGAGTTGCAAGGTTGGTGCCGGTATCAAAACCATAGCAGGCGCAGTCCTGTCCGGTCAGTTGGATTTCCAGGCAACCGTCGTCTACAAGACGCTGGACTTGTTCCACGATGGCGCCTTCGGGGAAACTTTTCAGCCGGCCCTTCACCAGCTTTGTGGAGCAGAAGGCGCAGGCATCTAGGCAACCTTCCTCTATATTCACGATTCCCACGAAGGGGGATTCTCGTAGAGTAGAGGGACTTGTGTCAAGTCCAGTTTGCAACCGTTTTAGGTCGGTAAAAACGGCTTGTGGAAATTCTTTCAGGACCGCTTCACGAAAGTCCCTGGGGGCGCATCCCGTAATAAAGATGGGTGCCTGTGGGAATGCCGATGCCGCCCGCTGTACCAGCTTCAAGGCGGTGCTGTTCCCCTTGACGGTACAGACGTTCAGGTAAAAGGCGTGGGGAGGTTCTGTCGGAAATTCAAAAATGATTTTGCAATCGGGAATTTGTGCCGATAGGGTCCGAGCAATCTTTTCCCCGTCGCCGAAGTTGGCCGCACAGCCCTGGCTGAGGACGGCGATGACCTTTGCTGGGGCGTTACTCATCTTTCGAACCGTTCCAGAGTGATTCCAGGGTAGTAGTGGCTTAGAATCTCGATGTAGCTCTGACCCGCCTGGGCCCTGGCCCGCACGCCCATCTGGCACATGCCTACGCCATGGCCGAAACCCTTTCCTTCCAGAATCCACTTGGTTCCGTCCTTTTTGACGGTAAAGAAACTGGACGGCAGTATGGTCCCGTCTTTGCGGAACAGCCAACGGACCTTGTCTCCACGGACTTCAAAAGTTTCTATGTCGGTGGTGACGGCAAGAGTCAAGATGCGCCCGCTTTTAAGCTGGTCTTTGATCACGATGTCCTTGACATTTTTGAAGGGAGAAACTTTGGCCTTGGACTCTTTGGCATTCTGGACAAAGAGCTTTGTAAGCTCGTCACTTTCAAAGGAACGCTCCCACTTGGAGTAGCTGGATTCTCTGCACCAGGGCGTTCCATCGGGGCGAAGGTCCGGCTTGCTCTTGAGGTAGGGTAGGTTCGGCTTTTCCCAGGTGTCCATTGTCTCGGAGACGCCTCCGCAGGTGGAATGGTAGTAGGCAGTAATGAACTCGCCGTTATACATCATGACTTCGCCCCGGGTCTGCTTGACGGCGGAATCGGTGAGGGCGGTTGCGCTCTGGAGGCCTTTGTAGACCTGGTCCTTTGTGTCGGCGAAGACATCGAACCCCAAAGACTCCCTGCTGTTGTAGTGTTTGTAGGCGTAGGTCCGTGCGGCGACGGCCTGGGCCTTTAACGCTTCGAACCTGCTGCTGTCCAGTTGGCCGATTTCGTAGGGAATTACGCCCCGCAGGTAGTCTTCCATGTCTACGGTGTTGATGGCGTTGATTTTTCCGTTGCTGTAGGAAATGGTGAAGAATCCCGGGTAGCAGGAGGTGGCAAGCTGTTTTTTGGTGGGAGCGATGGAGACACACTTGCCGTCGTCGATATCCTTGCTTACTGCAGTGAATGCGTTGCCTTTGCCCTGGAATTTCAGTTCCTTGCCCTTGACGGTAATTTGGATGGTCTCGCCATCTTTTTGCAGATAGAGTTCCTTGACTCCCGTGTAGACTCCGACTTTAAGGGGCCTGTTCAGATTTTGGGGAATCTTTTCGGCCTGGACCTTTGCCAGGGTATCGCCAGAAGGGGTGACCTTCGGGGCCACGCTAGAAAACTCGATAGGCTTAAAGTCAACAGGCCCGATGTCGTCTGTGGTATCCGCTGTTTTTTGGGCGCTATCGATTTTGGCAGGCGGCTCAACGGTTTCGACTTTCTTTACCGCAGGCGCAGGCATATCCGGCAGCTCGAAATCTTCTGCACATGGCGTTATGATAAGGGCCAAAACAAAAAGAAATGTCTTTTTGTGTAATGTCAACTTTTCGCTCTTCCTTAGAATGCCATGCGGTATATGGATCCTCGCTTTCGCGAGGATGACGCTAAACCCTACTTTTTCTTCAGCTTCGCCTGGGTTTCCTTGGCCATCTTGCGGAGCTTGGACTGGTTCATGG
>CAMIWK010000075.1 GCA_946402415.1 uncultured Fibrobacter sp. | reverse complement strand
CGGCCTGGTATTTTTCCAGCACGCAATTTTCGATATGTTCACGAAGCTTGCGGGTAATGGGATTGTAGATGTTGCGGTAATCCTCACCCTTGAAGAAAGGATCATTAGGGTAGCTCACAAACAGACCATACTCGCCATCCATAACGCGGAGCCCGCGAAGCACCATCTGTTCGTTGAGCACCACCTGGGCATAGCCCTTCATATGGCCCATGTCAGCACCTTCTTTGAAGGGCCACACGTCCACCTTGGTTACCGCCAGGCAATCAAAGGCTATTTCCTTCTCTACTTCAACGTTTTTCTGTTTTTCGTTTGTCTTAGCCATAAGGCCTCCTTTTGTTTGTTGTTTGGACGGAGCCTTAATCGCAAAAAACATGCCAAAGAGAAAATTTGCCTTTTTCGAGGAATTTCCAAGGATACCACAATTATCGCAAGTGATTAATCATATATTTTAATCACTAAAAAACTGATTAATCACCAGGGATACCATGCTGCTGAAACCAAACCTTTCATGGGAAGCCAACCAGGGAATCACCCTGCCCGCCGTACAGGCGCAAACAACCTGTGTAAATGGAGCTCTCCAGGTGGAATTCATAGTGGAAGAACCCGTAGACTGCTTCAGAGCCGAGGTCCGTGAAGACAACGGCTCCAGCTGGGAAGATTCCTGCGTAGAGGTTTTTCTGAGGAACCCCAAGAATCCAGAGGAATACTTCAACTTTGAAATCACTAGTCGTGGCTTTATCCTAGCGGCACGTGGCACAGGCAGGCAGAACCGACAGAAACTGCCCACAGAGACTCTCGCCAAAATCGCCCGGGTAAAGCAGCTGGCCAGCGTGGCAGGAAATCTGATATGCTGGGGTGTCACGGTAACTATTCCCCCCGAAATCTTTGGCATGAGCAGTTTCGAAGGTGTCGCCCTGGAAGGGAACCTCTACAAGTGTGGCGACAAGGCCAAGACGCCCCACTACCTGAGCGCCTTCCCCATCGATACAGAAAAGCCCGACTTCCACAGACCCGAATTTTTCCAGAGTCTACTTTAAGCAGCAATCAAAAAAAATGATTCACGATATCACGGACATAGAAAAAAGCATTTCGGAACTGCTTCCTAAGCGGAACGAGCAGGGTGAAAAACGGGACCAGGGCTGCGCCCTGATTATCGCCGGCTCCAAGGACATGCCGGGAGCGGCCGCCCTCTGCACCAAGGCGGCGCTACGGAGCGGGGCGGGACTGGTAACCCTTGCAGCCCCAAGAAGTATCGTGTCCATCGTGCAGGCGAAACTTTCCGAACCGGTCTTTATAAGTCTCGAAAAGAGCGGCAAGCGTCTCAATGAAAAGTGCGGTGACCGCGAAAGTTGCGAAGGTTGTGATTTTCTAATGGACCGGCACGTCCCAGAGCTTCTAAAAAGTGCCAGCTATCAGCAGGCGGTGGCCATCGGGCCGGGACTTGGGCAAAGGCAGGAGACCCGAACTGCCGTGCGGAATTTTGTGACCCGCTGCAGCGTGCCTTTGGTCATCGATGCCGACGGATTGAATTCCCTGACGCCCCAGGAACTAAGCCTGATTAAAACGCCCTGCGTGCTAACGCCCCACAAGCGGGAATTCGCGAGGCTCTTCGGAGAGCTTCCGCAAGACGCAAGCCAAATTCCGGAGTTTCTCGCCCAGAAAGCGAAGGATTACAACAAGACCATCCTACTGAAGGGTAGTCCCATCTTTATCGCCACACCCGACGGAGAAATTTTTGCGGTACCTGCGGCAAACTCGGGACTTGCCAAGGGCGGTTCGGGAGACGTGCTTACGGGAATTATCGTAGCTATGCTTGCCCAAGGCGTATCCGCCGAAAACGCCGCTGTACTCGGGGCGTGTCTG
Source organism: uncultured Fibrobacter sp. (assembly GCA_946402415.1). GTDB lineage: Bacteria > Fibrobacterota > Fibrobacteria > Fibrobacterales > Fibrobacteraceae > Fibrobacter. Next base: position 6,326 of record CAMIWK010000075.1, on the reverse strand, counting down.
CACCAAAAAGCGGGCGAAAAGGCCCGTGAAAAATTCGGAGCGTTCTCCATGCTCCCCAGCGATGTCATTGAATGCCTGCCGCAAGTGTTCCTGCAAGCCTACGGTTCCTAGCTAGAACCAGCAGCGTTCTTCGCCTATAGTCGTAGTCGGTCCGTGACCCGGAAACACCAGGGTCTCTGCGGGGAGCGTCATCAGCTTACTTCTGATTCCCGAAACCAGAGCTTCCTCATCTCCGCCGAAAAGATCGGAGCGGCCCATGCTTCCAGCAAACAGGATGTCGCCCGAAAATAGCAGAGGCGGGGCCTTCTTTCCGTTGACCTCCCTAGGATTTTCGCAATAGAACGCCAGACCTCCGGGAGAATGTCCTGCAACGTGGAGCACCTTCAAGGAGATTCCCGGAATTTCTACCACGTCGCCTTCGGCTAGGTAATCTCCCAAGGCTGGGGACGGTTCCTCTACGGGCAGGCCAAACATCTGACTCTGTTCCTCTTGCAAGTCCAGCAAAAAGGCATCCTCTTCGTGAGCCTCGGGCTTTACACCGTAGGTTCGCTCCACGAAGGCGTTGCCCAGCACATGGTCCAGATGCAGGTGGGTGTTCAGAAGCCGAACCACCTTCAAGTTGTTGGAGGAAATGTAGTCCGCAAGGGCCTTGCGCTCCGCCTCACGGCCTACGCTGGGGTCAATGAGTATGGCCTCGCCAGCATCATTACTCAGCACGAAGGCATTCACGCCAAAAGGATTCACCACGAAATGTTTAAGAAGCATAAAATTAATGTAGATAAAAAGGTTTTACTAACTTTCACACTATGAGCAGTTTCAAACTTATTTCAAGGCCCATTGGGACTATACAGTGTTTTGTCCTCCAGCGCGATGACGGCGCCGAACTGGAAATCCTGAGCGGATACGGCGCCGGTCTCAACGCCTGGCGAGTTCCTACAAACGGCGCCGCAAGCTCTCACTCCGACAATAGCGGAAACCCTCTAGACCTGCTCTTTGGTTACCGGGTCGGCGATGACATCTACAAGCTGGGCCCCGACACCAACGCCGGCTGCCGACTTGCCCCCTTCCCCGGCCGCACGGCCTACGCCAAGTTCACCTGGAACGGCAACACCTACGCCCTGGTCAATAACGTAAGCTGGGCGCCCCACGCCCTACACGGTTTCTTGCAGAACAAGGAATGGAAGTTCGAAAGCTTCGAGAGCGACTTCGAAAGCTGTACCGCCATTTTCAGCTGCGACTGGCCGGGAGCCTTCGCCGGATTTCCCTTCCCCTTCAAGGTTACAAATAAAGTAACATTTACGGGCGAAACCTATTCTATGGAGTCCTCTGTGCAGAACACGGGAAACACCACTATGCCCTATTCCGAAGGCTGGCACCCCTACTACAGCCTGGGCGATAAAGTGGATAACCTGAAGATGACCCTCCCCGAAAGCAAGCTCGCCCTTTTGGACAAGGCGGACCTGCCCACCGGAAAATTCCAGGATGACATCCGCTTTGTGGGTGGCCGCACCATCGGTGACGAGTTCATCAATGACTGTTTTTGTTTGAATGAAAAAGCATGTGCCCACGTTCTCCTCGAGGGTCAAGCAGGCACCCTGGATATCTGGCAACAGGCCGGAATAGAACAATACAACGCCATCCAGATCTACACGCCACCCACCCGGGCAAGTATCGCCATCGAGCCCATGACATCGGAGCCCGATGCCCTGAACCACCATCGTGGTTTGATTGAGATTCCCCCTGGAGAATCGCGAAATTTCGCATTCGGGGCCAAATTCCAGAAGAAATAAAATACATATATCTTAAAAACTCCCGCTTTCGTCCATTTTTTCTTATTTTGGATTCAAATAAGGAGTTTTCTACATGAATTTCAAGAAACATGTTTTTGCAGGCACCCTTGGGTGCATGGCAATCTCTTTCTCGCTGTTTTTTACAGCCTGCGGTGACGATTCCAGCAGCAATTCCGGTGATGATGACATCAATTCCTCTGCTAGCAACGACTCCACCGTATCCTCAACGCCCCTGCTGACGGTCAGCGGCACCGACATTCTGTACAACGGCAAGAAGATATTCTTCTCCGGCACAAACCTGGCCTGGAGCGACTACAACTCCGACGTAGGCGACTCCCCCCTAGATGAGAACTCCTGGCGAAAGGCTGTAGAAGGGACACGCGCCGCTGGCGGTAACGCCATCCGCTGGTGGCTCTTCAACAATATGAGCCAGAGCCCCACTATCGACCCCACCACCCACCTGGTCACCGGACTCAAGGAGAACACCATCGCCAACATGAAGAAGGCCCTGGACATCGCCGAAGAATACGGCGTGATGGTTTCCATGTGCCTGTTCAGCCACAACCTGATGGAACCGAACCAATGGGGCATCTACAACGAAAAGGTGGATATCGACGCCAACAAGAAACTCTTTGAAGACGACGGAACCGCCGCCTTTATCACCAACGTACTGGAACCCGTAGTAAAGGCCATCGGGTTCCACAAGGCCCTCATGACCTGGGAAGTGTTCAACGAGCCCGAAGGCATGACCAGCGAGGCGAACGGCTGGACCGCCCAGAAAATGTCCAAGGAAAAGATCCAGAAGTTCACCAACAAGGTGGCCGCCGCCATCCATAACATCGACAAGGGATACCTGGTCTCTACCGGAAGCGTGAACATCAAGTACCAAAGCTGGTGGAACGATGCAGAATTGGTAAAGGCCGGCGGCGAGGCCAACGGCACCCTGGACTTTTTCCAAACCCACTACTACCCCTACTACCAGGATGACGCCGTCTCTCCCTTCATGAATACGGCAGCCCAGATGGCCACCACCTATGGCTACGACAGCAAGCCTATGATTATCGGCGAGTTCCCGGCCAGCGGCTGGAAGGGTGACACCTATACCTCAAGCATGGCCGCAAAGACGGAGATTTCTACCGAGGAATGCTACCGCAAGGCCTTTGACGGTGGTTACGCCGGAGCTCTTGCCTGGCAGTACATCGGAGACAAGACGGAATCCCAGTTCGGCGGCTACACCTACACCATCGACCCGGCCCTCAAAGCCATGAAGGCCCTTGCCGCCGATAAGGAGTCCTTCATCAAGATCAAGGATGTCAACGTAGAAGAATCCAGCGGCGACGGCATGATGGCCGTAACCTACGGTGCCGACAACGCCCAGATTGAATACCAGAAAGATTTCGACCTGAGCGGGGCCACCACCCTTACTTTTGAAGCCAAGAATAACGCCACAATGGAAGCCGACCTCTATCTTGTTCTCAAGCTTACCAATGACTGGACCTGGACTGAAGTGAGCAAGAAAGTTGGATCCTGCAAAGTGCCCGCCGGAGAAAAGAAGACCTGTTCCTTCGACATTTCCAGTTTTGCCGACCGCAATGCGACCAAGAGCGTCATCATTGCTAACTACGCCGCAGGTTTCAAGGGAACCATCCTCTACGACAACTTCAAAGCGGGATCATTGACCCTTTGGGATTTCAATAGCGACAAGTACGATGCATTCAAGAGGAGTTTCGAGAACACCGAGGAGATGATTCCCGAAATCAAGGTCGTGTTCAACAACCCGGACTACAAGAAATAGATTTCATTATTTATTTGGCCCTTATTTTAACGAAAGGATAGATTATGGACATCAAGAAAGTGACTGTCGCTTTTGGATTAATGGCCGCCGTCTATGCAGGCGCCACCAAGTACGAAGCCGAAGATGCATTATTGGATGGTGCTGCGAATGGTGCTGCCATAGGCAGTTCCAGGGACTACGTCGATCTGAACAGTGGTAGCATCACCTTTGACAACGTCACCGTGGATGCGGCAGGCAAGTACACCCTGGTCATTCATTGTGCAGGAGCCTATGGTCCAAAAGACAATAACATTGTCGTCAACGGTGCCGCGGCGGGATCCTTCCACGTAGATGAAGGGAACGATTATGTAGACATATCCAGCAGCGTCACCCTGAAGGCCGGAACAAACACTGTAGCTATCACTTCGAGTTGGGGCTGGATCAAGGTGGACTACATCGAGATCAACTCCTTTGAATCAAAGGCGTTCAACATTTCTCCGACCCTCGTTACGGCAAACGCCACAGCCGAAGCGGTCAAGCTTTACACCTTCCTGGTGAATAACTTTGGAACGAAGACCATTTCCGGCATTATGACCGGCAATATGGATAACTACACCCTAAACAATGACTTTAAAACCCACGAAGACGTAGCCGACATCTACACTCGAAGCGGAAAGTACCCGGCCCTGGTAGGCTTCGACTTCCTCTTCTCTACTGGTCCCAACGCAAGCGGAGACTGGAACAAGGCCTACGACCAAAAGGCCCTGTTCCTGGCAAAGAACCTGTGGAACCAGGGAGGCATTCCCGCTTTCAGTTGGCATTGGAAAGACCCCACCGACAAGGCGGATGCCTTCTACGCCACTCAGGAAGCAGCCCAGAGATCCGGCGGAACCGAATGGACCTCCTTCCGCGTATCAGAAGCTTTCGTTTCTGGAACTACCAACTGGAACAAGGAATCCGACGCCTATAAGGGAATCATTGCTGATATCGACTACATTGCCGACTATTTCCTGCAACTCCAGGAAGCTGGCGTAGCCGCCATCTTCAGGCCCCTGCACGAAGCCGGTGGAGACTGGTTCTGGTGGAGCAACAACACTTCCGGAGAACAGTATGCAGCCCTGTACCGTCTAGTCTACGATGAGATGGTAAACGTGAAGGGCGTCAAGAACCTAGTGTGGGTGTTCAACCCCGAAGCCTCCCTTGATGTGTCTTGGGACCCAGGTGCCGACTACTATGACGTGATTTCTGTGGACATCTACAACAACGACAATGACCATTCCAGCAACTCCGCCGCCTTTGATTCCTTCAAGGAGAAATGGGGAACCTCCAAGATGCTGGCCCTGTCCGAAAATGGCCCCATTCCCGATGTGAATAACATGCATACCGACCAGGCCGTATGGAGCTGGTGGATGCCCTGGTATAGTTCCTGGAGTGGGAAATGGCCTGGCCAGACTTCCAACAGCGTCTGGAAGAACAATATGGAAGATGACCGGATTATCACCTTCGATGACATGCCCGGCTGGGACAGTGATATTGAGCTGTCATCTAATTCCAACATCGCAGGCTCTTCTAGTTCCAGCAAACCCACTTCATCCAGTTCCAACGTTTCCGTATCGTCCAACTCCACAACTCCTACAAGTTCCGCCAGCAACTCGGCTAATTCCAATAACAATTCTGCCAACTCTAACACGAACTCCGACAACTCCAATGGCAATTCAACAACTCCAGGCAGCAATTCTTCCAACACCGAAGCCATCGGGGCAAATACACTGCCTGCCGGGGCTACCTTGACGTTCCAGGGTAGCAGCAATCTCTCGTTCACCACGATTCGTGCCACAAGCGTTTCGCTGGACGTGTTCGACCTGCAGGGCAACCGGGTGATGAGCCTTTACAAGGGCGCCCTCCCTGCCGGAACCCACCAGTTCAGCCTTTCGGGAATGGCCCGCGGGTCCTACATCGTGCGAGCCAAGGGTGCGGGCATCGCCACCACCCAAAAGGTCATTATCCGATAAAAAAGATTGAATTAACTAAAAATTCCCGTAGCAGATGCTGCGGGATTTTTCTATATTGCACCAAACCTCGGAGAGATGCCAGAGTGGTCGATTGGGCCGGTCTCGAAAACCGGAGTCTGTCACAGGACCGAGGGTTCGAACCCCTCTCTCTCCTGAAATAAAAATGGAACCCCACATGGGGTTCCGTTTTTATTTCAACAGGGTGGATTCACGAACCCTCGTAGAGGGTTCGATTGACTGCGCGTGAACGAAGTGAACATGCGCAGTCAAGGATTTTGGCGAAGCCAAAACCCGGAGGGGCACGAAGGAACAGCGTGACTGAGTGATCCCACCCCTCTCGATTCCTGAATGATTTGTCCATTTTTCGAGAGGGTGGAGGTGAAGGAACAACGTGACTGAACAATCCCACCCCTCTCGGGCCATCGTTTTCCGGGGCGTTGCGGGGTGTCCCCGCTAGAAGGGGTAGCGAACAACGAAGTGCGAGCGAGGGGAGCGCCCTCCCCTTTACTATATTAATATACACTATGAGTGATAACTGCCTATTCTGCAAAATCATCAAGGGAGAAATCCCTTCCAAGAAAATCTACGAAGATGACGACGTGTTCGCCTTCTACGACGTAGCTCCCCAGGCCCCAGTACACTTTCTGGTGGTCCCCAAGCGCCATATCGCCTCCCTTATGGACATGAAGCCTGAGGACTGCGAGCTGGTGGGCAAGCTGCTCTACCGCGGGCAGCAAATCGCCAAGGACC
>CAMIWK010000074.1 GCA_946402415.1 uncultured Fibrobacter sp. | reverse complement strand
ATTCCGCCACCCGCTTACAGAAATCAAATATGGACTTGAAAGGCCCACCCTTTTCGCGTGCGGCGACAACATCTTCAACCACACCAATTCCCACATTGCGGATTCCCGCAAGTCCAAAGAGAATCTGATGTTTTGTGTTGGCGGTAAAAATTCCCTGAGAGGAGTTGATATCCGGAGAAATTACAGAGATTCCCAGACGCTTACATTCCTGAATGATGGTGACAATATCTTCGGTCTTGCCCATCTTGGAAGTCATAGATGCCGCCATATATTCCGGACCATAATGTGCCTTCAGGTAGGCCGTCTGGTAGGCTACATAGGCATAAGCGGCAGCATGGCTCTTATTGAAGGCGTACCCGCAGAACGGAAGCACCGCATCCCAGACCTTCTGAACCAAGTCCCTGTCATAGCCCTTGGCTATGCACTTGTTGAAAAAGTCTGGTTTAAGCTTATCCATCTTCTCAGGCATTTTCTTTGCCATAATGCGACGGATATTGTCAGCGCCACCCAAGGTATAGCCTCCCAGAATCTGGGCCAACTTCATCACCTGTTCCTGGTAAACAATCACTCCATAGGTTTCACCAAGGACCTGTTCCAAATCGGGATGGTAGCAGTCGATTTCTTCCTTCCCCTGCTTACGGGCAATAAAGTGAGGAATCTGTTCCAAAGGCCCCGGGCGGTACAGAGCGTTCATAGCGATAAGGTCGAATATTCGGGTAGGCTTCAGTTCACGCAGGTATTTTTGCATACCTGGAGATTCAAATTGGAACACCGTAGTGGTCATACCCTTGCCAAGCAGGTCAAAGGTTTCTTTGTCATCCAGCGGAATATGGCCCATGTCCAGCTCAATCCCGCGGTTTTTCTTGACCATATTCACCGTGTCCTGAATGATAGACAAGTTGATAAGACCAAGAAAGTCCATCTTCAAAAGCCCGATATCTTCGGCGTAATGCTTGTCATACATCACCACAGGCGTATCAGCAGGAGCCGCTCGATACAAAGGAGCCAAGTTATATATCGGAGTCGGCGTAATCACCACGCCACACGCGTGCACTCCCGTCTGTCGTGGCAAATCTTCCAATTTTTTCGCAATGTCCCACAAATTCTGATAACTGGCGCGGCTACCAATCATGGCCTGCAAGGGCTCGGGACTATAACCTTCTTCAAGGATATTCCCCTTCTTGTCTTTACCCGTCCAGGCCTGTTTCAAGCTGAAATTCAAAGTGCGCTGCGGGAACAGCTTGGTAATGGCCTTAGCCTCTTGCGGCGGGATTCCCAAAACTCGGGCCACATCGGTAATTACCGCCTTGGACTTGAGCATACCATAGGTGATAATCTGGCCTACGCATTCCTTGCCGTACTTCCCTGTCACATAATCAATCACGCGGCCGCGATCCCTATCCGAAAAGTCCGTATCGATATCGGGCATAGACACGCGTTCCGGATTCAAGAAGCGTTCAAAAAGGAGATCAAATGTAAGGGGGTCAATATCGGTAATGCCGATAATGTAGGTTACCAAGGATCCAGCGGCAGAACCACGCCCCGGACCAACAGGAATCCCATGTTCACGGGACCAGTTGATAAAGTCCCACACAATCAAGAGGTACCCCGCCACATTCATATTGCGGATACAGTTCAGTTCCTTGTACATGCGGGCGGCCACTTCGGTATCGTGGGCAGGGAATTTGAAGTTTTCTTTCGGGAATCGCCACTGGAGGCGTTGGTTGCATAGGTGCGTGATATAAATATCCGCATCGCCACCAGGTTTGCACCAACGGTGGATGGCTTTTTCTAAGGCGCTTCGGTCATCATCATCAAAAAATTCGAGCTGTGACAGGCGTTCTATTTCAGCATTATCTTCATCTGTCAAAGCATCAGGTTCGACGCCCTTGTCTGCACAGTACTTTTCTTTGACTTTTTCCTTTTTACTTTTAATGATATCCTTGAGTTCCCGTTCACGGATAACGGGGTATTCGGCATCATATTCTGCCTTGACAATGGCCTTGATATTCTGGTATTCTTCAGAAGCAAGGAACTCTTCAGGAATCTTGAAACGGGGCCAAAATTCATCACCAATGCCAGTCTTTACTGTAAAATTACAACGGTCTGCAATTTTTACCGTATTCTCGATGGCTCCAGGGATGTTCCCAAATTTTTCAACCATCTCGGCTTCACTGCGGAAATGGAATGTCCCTTGTTCCGGGAAACGCTTGTCATCAAAGTCATTCAACGTTTCTTTTAGGGCAATACAACGTAAAATTTTGTGGGCCGCAGCATCTTCGGGCTTAATATAATGGACATCGGCCACCGCTACCACTTCACGGCCAAGTTCACCCGCAAGTTTCACATTATAATCATTCAGCGTTCCCTGACCTGCTACACCATTATCGCAAACAGAAATATAGAGATGGTCGTGATCAAAAATTTTATCCAATGATTCCATGTATTCGCGGGCAACGCTATTGCGTCCGGAAGCCACATTCTGGCCATACCTGCTAAAGAAATCACCGGCAATCGCAATAATTCCCTCTTTATGTTCCTCAACAACCGACAAGGGCACAGATGGTATTTCAGCCCAACGGTCACCGTCTTCGTAACGATAACTCACAATACGCATCAGGTTGTAGTACCCAGCCTCATTTTCAACCAAAAGTGTGAGTCGTTCGTAGGTAATAGGCTCCTTTTGGTTCGCACTCGCAGTATCTACATAAATGTGACAACCGTAAATTGTCTTGACCGGGGGAAGTCCCTTCTCCTTACGATCCTTGTTCATGTCTTTTCCACGAGTCTGAATTTCCAGGATACCAAACATGGCACCGTGGTCTGTAAGTGCTACCGCAGGCGCATTTTCGGCGGCTGCCGCTGCCAAAATATCATCAAGACGGGCGGAGGACTGTAAAACAGAAAATTCAGAATGAACTTGCAGATGAACAAAAGCCATAATAGCAATTTAGTAAATAATGGTACAAGCCGCTTACAATCGTGAAAACACTGGATGGAATCCTCTATTTTCCCATCAAACCATAACAAACCAACTCACGTACTTTGCCCAAGTAGCAACATTTTTCTAATCTTCTCTCAACCACTCCTTTTACTATCGCCATCACATGGAAATCTTACACATCCTCTATGATCACCCGGACAACCCCTGGCTTGGCGGTGGGGCAGCGGGCCGTGCCAAGGCTCTAGCGCCTTTTTTCCTTAATCAAGAGGATTCTATCCATTTTGTTTCCGGAGGTTTCCCCGGCTGTGAAAGTGAAAACGTCCAGGGCCACATTCATTATTCCTTCACCCCGCACTACGGCAAGTACATCCTTAGTCGCCTATTTTATTCCATCAAAACGGCCGCTTTGGTCAATAAAATAAAGAAGACCCAAAAAATTGATATTCTCGTAGAAGACATCTCCATCTTTAACCTTATCTTCCCCTCTCTTTTCTGGAAGGGCCCAACGGTCTCCCTTGTCCACAATTACCTAGGGAAACAGTGCTTTAAGAAATTAGGTTTCTTGGGCATAATCCCCTTCTTAATGGAAAGGCATTATCTAAAACATCGGAAAAACTTCATCGTTGTAAGCGAAGCCCTTAAAAGGCGCGTCTTGGCAATAAACCCCTCCGCAAATGTTGCCGTCATCCACAACGGAATAGATGAGTCTGCATTCAGGCTTTCGGTCCAAGACAGTGCCAGAAAGATTGGATTCATCGGGCGATTGGAAATTAACCAAAAGGGACTGGACGTACTTATTGACTCCTTCAGCAAATTGAAAGAGAGGAATTACCATTTTGAAGCCCTAATCATTGGCGGCGGCAAAGATGAACATAAGGTGCGGCAAATGATAAAGGAACGGGGCCTAGATTCCAGCGTAGAGTTTACAGGAAGGCTTGATAATTCCAGATTCACGAGGTTAAGCGAGTGCGCCATTGTCTGTATGCCTAGCCGTTTCGAAGGATGGGGCATCACCGCAATTGAGGCCGCAGCCGAAGGAATCCCCGTCATCGCCTCCAATATCGAAGGCCTGAACGAGGCCGTCCTTGACAACCAAACCGGCATCCTCATTCAAAACGACCCTTCTTCGCTTGCAGAGGCCATAATAAACCTACTCCAAGATGAAAAGATGCGGAGCACCTTTTCCAGCAATGCCAAGGAACACGCCAAAAAATTTAGATGGGAAAACATTGCTATTTTACAACGGCAATTTTATCTAGATGTAATCAATGACTATATCACGAGCCATCTATGACCGATCAAAGCAAAAAGACATACAACATCTTAGGGACTTGTATAAAAGTCATTGTAAGCGTCGGTGGACTGGCCTACCTCTTCTGGAAAATTCCCTTTGCCGATGTATCAGCACATTGGACCTCTACGGCTTTCCCCTGGGTAGGGCTCATACTCGCCTGTACCGTGTTCAGTATGGCCATACAAGCCAATCGCTGGCGTGGGCTACTGCTTAATGAAGGAAAGAAAATCAAGTTCCGAACATTTTACGCCTACATTGCATTAGGATACTTCTTCAACAATCTTCTTCCCAGCGGATTTGGTGGCGACGCCGTGAAAACCATCGCCTTTGGAAAAAGATTTGGAAACACCGCCAATTCCATCGCCGCCATTGTTATTTCCAGGGTTATGGGGCTTCTCGCCATGTTCCTGTGTTTTTTCATGACTCTCCCCTTTGTAATTTCTCGCTACCAGATACCCACCGTCTATACGGCGGCAGTCTGTATCGTTGCGGTACTTTCTATACTCGTTATCAGCGGAGGACTTTTTTCGGATAAAATAAAGCTTCCTGTATGGGCAACAGCCAAAATACCCTTTCTTGTCAAACTACAAAACGCCTTTTCCATATACCGAAATCATAAGAAAGCATTCTTCTTTTCGGGTCTTGATTCCATTTGGCTGCAAATTTCATCCATCATTATTCACTATTCCTTTTTCCAGGCGGTGGGTGTTCCTGTAGACGTCGCCACCATCACCGTATTCATGACCATTACCATTACGGTTTCTATGCTCCCAATTTCCATCAACGGAATTGGTATTCGCGAGGGCGTAAATGTGAGTTTATTTACAGGACTTCTCGGAATTCCCGCAGATACAGTCCTTGCTGCAGCCCTTATCGGCTATATTCCTATGCTGTTCCAGGCATTACAGGGCGCCGTGGTACTAGTCGCCAATAAGAAATAAAAGGCTCAGGATGACGGGATGCTATTAGCCCCAGACTTCTTCCTTGAGTTCGCGTCCCCACATCTCCTTAATTACATCGTCTATGGACTTGCCTTCAAAGAGAAGAGCGTGAACGGCGTTCACAATGGGCATTTCGACACCGAGCTTATCGGCCAGGGCCTTGGTGCTCTTGCAGGTAGGCACACCTTCTGCTACCATCTTCATGCCGGCGAGGACCTGATCGATGGTTTCGCCCTTACCGATGTGTTCTCCTACATAGCGGTTACGGCTATGCTGCGAAAGGCAGGTCACAATCAGGTCGCCCATACCGGCAAGACCGGCAAAAGTTTCGGGCTTTGCACCAAGGGCCTTACCCAAACGACACATTTCAGCCTGACCGCGGGTCAGGATTGCAGCACGAGAATTATCACCCACCTTGTACTTGCCCGTAGCCTCTAGGCCGTAAAGCACGCCGGAAGCAATGGCAATCACATTCTTTACAGAACCGCAGAGTTCCACACCAATGATATCGGTAGAGCTGTACACGCGCAGGTAGGAGCAGCTCATGACCTTCTGCACCAACTTTGCCGATTCCTCGTTCACGCAGGCAGCCACAATCGTCGTAAAGATGTGACGGCTCACTTCTTCGGCATGGGAAGGTCCGCTAAAGGCCACCATCTTGTCATCGGTAAGCCAAGGAACGTTCTCCAAAAGCACTTCGCTCATAAGCTGGTTTGTGCCTTCGAGGATACCCTTGGTGGCACACACCACCACAGGTTCTTTACCCTTCACCGGAGTCCACTTGCCTAGATTCTTGGCCACGCCGCCCATAAACTGAGAGGGCACCACAATGAGGACCATGTCGCAGCCATCCAGGGCCGCATTCATATCCGTGGTATACTTAAAATCTTCAGGGAAAATCACTCCCGGCAGCTTATCCTTGTACTGGTGTTCCGTAGAAAGCAGGTCCACTTCGGCCTGGGAATTGGTCCAGAACATCACCTCATTCTTGTTTTCGTAAACTACTTGACCAAGGGAAAGTCCCCAGCCGCCCGTTCCTAATACTGTAACCTTCATAGTACCGTTCCTAATTTTCCAATAATCTACAATAATTAAGCTTTCGGAGTCTTGCGTTTGCTGCCAAATCCATTCTCCGTGCCGTTCAAAAGCCGTTTGATGTTGGATTTATGCTTCACAATCACGAAAACCGCCACAATAAGGCAGGTAATCATCAGTCCCAGGTTGATTTTGTCTGGCGGGAAAGGCAACTTTAGGTAGCCCATCACCGCAAAAGCACCGAGGGCAATACAAGCACCGATACTTCCTACAGAGACATATTTGGTAAAAACCGTAAGAACAATCCACACGCCAAAGGCAGCAAGAGCTGTAAATGGGCAAAGGGCCAAGAAAACACCGAGAGCCGCAAGTACGCCCTTGCCTCCACGGAAACCCGCAAAGCAAGTGAAGCTGTGGCCTAGAATCACCAATAGGCCCGCCACCAATGGCACCCAATGTGAATAATCTTCACCACCGGCAGCAACCTGAGAGGCGCACATCTGCATGGCAATCCACGGGCCAAAAAAGCCCTTGAGCAAATCCATGAACACCACAGGGAGTGCAGGCTTCCAGCCCAGCACGCGAAACGTGTTGGTGAGACCCGCATTCTTGGAACCGTAGTTCCGAATGTCGAAATCCTTACCTTTCGCGATTTTTGCTATCCAAATCGCGCTGGGGATCGACCCCAACAAGTACGCTATCGGAAGACTCAGCAAACTGTTCAAGTTCTTCGTCCTTTCTGAGGGTTAACTTCTGGTCAAAATTCAGGCGGAGGGGCGCACCTTGCAACTGAAATTCTTCATAAAACTTTTTAAGCAGATAACGCTTGTAAGATTCGTCCACCAGTTCCGGCGTGCGAGTCTCGATGGCAATCACAGGAGGCTCCACCAGAATCTGGCAGGCTCGGGTCAGGGCCACCACACGAGCATTGTGGCTCGGAGGAGCCTTTTCTTGCAAGAAATTCGCAAAGCTCTCGGCAACACGGTCGCGACCAAGCACACGGCGGCAGTTGGCATACACCGTCTGAATAGCCTGAATCACCCGGTTGATGCGTTGTCCTTCCTTGGCGCTAATGGAAAGGATGGGAACGTATTCCAGCATGGGTTCCCGTTCCAGCATTTCCTTGACCATACGGTCAAAGGACTTTTCCGTTTTGTCGGGCAGGATATCCCACTTGTTCAGCACAAGAATCAGGCCTTTACCCGCCTTACGAATTTCGGTAATAATGCGGAAGTCCTGAACCTGCAGACCACGAGTACAGTCCACCAAAAGAACGGACAGGTCCGAACGGCGGATGCTTTCCATGGTTCGCATGTTACTGAAGATCTCTACCTCATCGTCCACCTTGGCCTTCTTGCGAAGCCCTGCCGTATCGGTCACCACGAACTTCTGACCATTCACGGTAAAGGTACAGTCAATAGAATCGCGGGTGGTGCCCGGAATGTCGGAGACCACGGCCCGTTCTTCACCCATCAGGCGGTTCAGCAAGGTGCTCTTGCCCGCATTGGGGCGGCCAAGAATGGCAAAGCGAATGGGGCGTTCCTCTTTCCGTTCGCCTCGCACAGGCGTGGGGAGCACCGCAATGATTTCATCCATCAAGGAAAGGCAGGCATATCCTGTCAAGGCGCTGATGGTACGGGGTTGGCCAAAACCCAGCTTCAGGAACTCGTAGCTTTCTTGACGGTCACCAAGATTTTCACTCTTGTTGGCCACCAGAATCACCTGCTTATCCAGCTTACGGATCAGCCGAGCAAACTGTTGGTCCAGCTTGGTAATGCCCACGCGGACATCTACCATGAAAAGGACCAAATCAGATTCCTCGACGGCGTTAAAAATCTGGGTACGGACACTATCGGCCAGGACATCGATAGTGTCATCCGGCAAAAAACCACCGGTATCTACCACCGTAAATTCATGGCCCTTGTAATTTGCATTCTGGTAATGCCTATCGCGTGTAACGCCGTCACGGTCAGAAACCACAGCCGCCCTACGGCCTAAAATCCGGTTAAAAAGAGAGGACTTCCCGACATTGGGCCGTCCGATAATGCACACCACTGGTAATTTCATC
>CAMIWK010000073.1 GCA_946402415.1 uncultured Fibrobacter sp. | reverse complement strand
TGATTTCCATCTGGAGCAGGTCCTTGCCGTCTAGCGTGACAGAACCGCCATCTACCTTATAGGCGGGGTGGCCTGCGATGACCTTGGAAAGCGTGCTCTTTCCGGAGCCGTTGGGGCCCATGATGGCGTGGACTTCGCCCGCCTTGACTTCCAGATTGATTCCTTTCAGAATCTGGGTTCCGTCTTCGATGCTTGCCTTTAGGTCTTTAATGGATAACATGGATGAGCCTATCCTTGCAGTTGATGATATTGTCTGCAAATTGGTTGATGTCTATGGAGCCTTTCTTGTAGGAGGCGTCCAGTTTCTGTAATTCTTGCGTGAAAGCGTAGAGGTCCATACGTTTCTGGATTCCTTCGGCGCTGTCTAGTTGGATGTTCTTCTTTTCCCTGTCGCAGTAGCGTAACATGAGAACCATGAGGGAGTCGTAGAATTCGTTGATTTCCTTGGGAGGAGTCCAGGATTCTTCGGGCAGGCCCTCCATAAAGAGTTGGCCCTGTCTTGGCAGAATGTCGTAAAGCGTCTGTGGCGAGAAATAGCCGGTTTCGGCGTAGTGGGCAATGGCAGTGTTCACGAATTCGTCTACGACGGAAGATTCCAGAAGCTGGATCCCGCTTTCGGCCAGGTTCATGTCAAAGAATTCGCAGGCCCGGTCTAAAAGGGTGGGGTTCCTGAAAAGAAGGTTGGCAAACCGGATTTCCATAGGCGGGATCAGCCTCCACTGGACCATGGTCGCTTCTTCTTGAAGTTGCTGGCGGGCCTGTTCTTGTTCGGCGGTGGGCTTGTGCTTTACATGAATCTGGTTTACGTCGTTCAGGGACCTGCTGGTATCGAAACGCTCCGAAAGGAGCTTCACATACTGGTTCCTGAGTTCCGTATTCTCGATGCTCTTGATGAGGGACTTGGCGTAGGTGATAAAGCTTGCCCGGGCCTCGATGCTGGAGAGGTCCTTCATGTGGGAAAGGTAGCTGAGCCAGTCCTCGGCATTCCGGAGTTCTTCTCGGAAGGCGTCGGCACCCCGCTCGTTCACGAAGTTGTCGGGGTCGATCTTGGTGCCATCGGGCCTGGAGAGGGCAAATACCTTCGGGCCGATTCCCTTGGGAAGCACGATTTCCAGGGAACGGAGGGTGGCCTTCTGGCCTGCCGCGTCGCCGTCAAAGACCAGGTAGGCTGTTTTCGCGTAGCGGGAAAGGATGCTGGCGTGGGTTTCGGTAAGGGCTGTTCCGGATGCCGCTACCACGTTTTGCACACCGCCCTGGTATAGACTTATCAGGTCGAAGTAGCCTTCTACAATGATAACGGCGTTTTCTCTGGCGATGGCGTTCTTGCTGTGGTTCAGCCCGAAAAGAATGTCGCTTTTCTGGTAAAGGATGGTTTCCGGGCTGTTCATGTACTTGGGCCGCTTGAAATCCCCCTGCTTTTCGCTAAGATCACGACCACCGAAAGCTACCACTGCTCCCGAGAGGTTCTGGATGGCAATCATCAAGCGGTCCCGGAACTTGTCGGAAATGCCTCCGTTCTCTTTTTCTATGGCAAGGCCCGCCTTGACGCATTCCTTGGGGGAGAATCCTTTCTTGGCGGCGTAGCCCACGAAGCCTTCCCGGCCATCGGGGGCGTAACCGATGTGGAACTGCCTGCGGGTGGCCTCGGTAATATGGCGGGTGCCCAGGTACTGCTGTGCCTTGGGGCTGTGGGTCAGCTGTTCTTCGAACCACTCACAGGCCAGCTCGTTCAGCTTGCGGACTAGTTCCCGCTCTTCGGTGATTTCGGCCCGTTCGGGATTATTCACGCTGGGCAGTTCGAAACTGCAGAAGTCCGCTACCCATCGGACGGCGGCGTTAAAGTCGATTTTCTCGTGTTCCTGCACGAATTTGAACACGTCCCCGCCGGCACCGCAGGCAAAGCACTTGTAGATACCCAGGGTCGGGTTTACATACATAGAGGGGGAGTGGTCGTCGTGGAAGGGGCAAACCCCTACGAAGCGCCCGTTGCCCGACCTTTTCAGGGGCAAAAACTGCTCAATGACCGCCGTAATGTCGGCCTCTGATTTGAGCTGTTGGATGACTTCGTTAGGGTAGAAGGGCATAGCCCAAATTTAGCTTTTTTTTATATTGGAGTTATAAACTGGAGTCTATTATGATTAAACGTCCCCGTCGCCTGCGCAAGAACGAAACCATCCGCAATATGGTTGCAGAAACGACCTTGAATCCGGCATCCCTGGTGTACCCGTTGTTCGTGAAGGAGGGCTCGGGAATCAAGGAAGAGATTCCTTCTATGCCGGGCCAGTTCCGCTTTTCTATCGATGAACTGTTGAAAGAGGTGGAAACGTTTGCTTCCATTGGGCTTAAGAGCGTCTTGCTGTTCGGCATTCCCGATATGAAGGATGAAATGGCCAGTTCCGCCTATGACGATGACGGCATTATCCAGCGTGCGGTCCGGGCTCTGAAGGCCAGATTCCCTGAGCTCTACATTATTACGGACGTGTGCCTCTGCGAATATATGAGCCATGGTCATTGCGGTGTGCTTAAGGATGGCGACGTGGATAACGATACCTCTTTGGAGCTTTTGGCAAAGACCGCCCTGTCCCATGCAGTCGCCGGTGCCGATATGGTGGCTCCCAGCGATATGATGGATGGGCGTGTGGCGGCCATCCGTGAAAAACTGGATGAGAACGGCTTCAAGATGACGCCGATTATGGCCTACAGCGCGAAGTATGCCAGCGCCTACTACGGGCCTTTCCGCGAAGCGGCAAATTCAGCCCCGCAGAGGGGTGACCGTAAGGGTTACCAGATGGATGTGCGTAACGGTCGTGAGGCTCTGCGAGAGGTGGAGCTGGATTTGGAAGAAGGTGCCGATATCGTAATGGTGAAGCCGGGTCTTGCCTTCTTGGATGTACTCCGTCAGACTGCCGAGGTCAGCGATGTTCCTGTGGCCGTGTACAATGTGAGTGGGGAGTACGCCATGGTGAAGGCCGCCGCAAACCTTGGCCTTATCGACGAAGATGCCATCATTCGCGAAAACCTGCTTGCATTCAAGCGGGCTGGCGCCGACATTATCATCACCTACCACGCCAAGGAAGCTCTGGAGAAGGGATTGTTGTAATTTTCTTTTTACGGTTTTTTGTGTGTTGATTTGTTATTAGTGCAAAAAAAAATATAGATTGATTACAACATTTTAACAAAGCAAATTTATTTGCGTTCAATGGAGAACAAAATGAAAAAACTCATGCTTATTGCCGCTTTCGGCGCAGCTGCCATTTTCACCGCCTGTGGCGATGATTCCTCTTCTAATTCCGGTGGCTCTGAGCCCAAGTGTGAAGTGAAGACTGGTGACAATTCTGCAACGATGGTGCAGACGGTTCCTGGCTATGGCTCTTCTGAAACAACCTGGAAGATTGAAGGCGACAAGATTCTCATTACCTATTCCGACTTCCCCGACCATAACACGGAAGAGGATGCTGGAGGACTTACTGCTGATGACCTGAAGAAAATGGCCGAAGCAGGTTGCGAAACCTTCAATAAGGGGTCTGCCGAATAATCGCTTAAAAAGCGAATACCTTTAAAAAAGTCCAGCCTTCGGGCTGGATTTTTAATTATTATTGTGTCTGGACTCATAAACATCAATGGAGAAAAAAATGAAAAAACTCATGATTCTTGCCGCTCTTGGCACCGCAGCCTACTTTGCCGCTTGCAGCGACGATTCCTCCTCTTCCGCCGGTGGCAACGGTGGTGATGAAAGCTGCACCGTGACTGCCACTGACAGTTCCGTGACTCAGGTGACCGTGTACGGTGAAACCACCACGGACGTTTGGGTTGTTCGTGGTGACAGCATTGTCCATACCCAGGAAGGCCCTGCCGTGGATAAAACAAACAGTGATCCGTTTGTTTACCCCAAGGGAGACCAGACTGTAGAAACCTTGAAGGCCGATGCAGAAAAGTCCTGCAAGGAAACAGAGGAACTCTGGGCAGAAATGGACAAGAACCTCAAGTAATCCCTGCCTAACAAAATTAGCGGAAAGTCCGGCCCTTGGGTCGGATTTTCTATTTTGAGGGATATGAATCACAATCTCAGTGAAAAGTTATTTGCAGAAGCCAAGACCTTGATGCCCGGTGGCGTGAACAGTCCGGTACGGGCCTATGGCAACGTGGGGACTACTCCTCCCTTTATTGCCCGAGCAAAGGGTAGTCACATCTACGATGTGGACGGCAACGATTATATCGACTACGTTGGCAGTTGGGGCCCTATGCTTTTGGGCCACGCTCACGATGTGGTTATTAGTGCGGTGGCAGAAACGGCCAAGAACGGCTTGAGCTTCGGGGCACCTTGCGGCCTGGAGTCGGAACTGGCTAAGCTGGTGATGGATCTTGTGCCCAGTGTGGAGATGATCCGCATGGTGAACAGCGGTACCGAGGCCACTATGAGCGCCATCCGTGCGGCTCGTGGCTTTACCGGCCGTGACAAGATTGTGAAGTTTGAAGGCTGTTACCACGGTCATAGCGATAGCCTGCTGATCAAGGCGGGTTCCGGAATGCTTACTACGGGCAAGCCCAGTAGCAAAGGGGTACCCGCCGACCTGGCGAAATATACGCTGACACTCCAGTACAACGATGTGGCAGGAGTTCAGGAGTTGTTCGATAAGATTGGCGACGAAATCGCCGGTGTGATTGTGGAGCCTGTGGCCGGGAATATGGGTGTTGTGCCTGCCAAGCCTGAATTCTTGAGTGTACTTTCTACAGAAACCAAGAAACACGGGGCTCTTTTGATTGTGGATGAGGTAATGACGGGGTTCCGTGTGGGTATCCACTGCGCCCAAGGACTGTACGGCATCAAGCCGGACCTGACCACCTTCGGAAAGATTATCGGCGGTGGCATGCCGGTGGGTGCCTACGGTGGCCGTCTGGACGTGATGCAGCAGATTGCGCCTCTTGGCGGGATTTACCAGGCGGGTACACTTTCGGGGAACCCGGTGGCCATGGCGGCAGGGCTTGCCACTATGCGTGAACTGCATAGTCATCCGGAATATTACGTTCACGCCGAAGCCATGACCAAGCGCCTTCTCGACGGCCTCAAGGACGCAGCCGCCTCTGCAGGGGTCTCCATTTCTACAAACCAGGTAGGTTCTATGGGCTGCGTCTTCTTTACGGAAGGGCCGGTCACGTGTTTCGCTGACGTACAGAAGTCTGACTTGGAACTGTTCCGCAAGTATTTCCTCGGGATGCTAGATGAGGGCATCTACCTGGCGCCCAGCCAGTTCGAGGCCATCTTCGTAAGCGCAGCCCATACGGAAAGCGACATCGACCGTACTGTCGACGCCGCCAGGAAAGTTTTCAAGAGCCTATAGGATTTATCGTTGGCGTTGTCATGCCCGACTTGGTCGGGCATCTCCTTTTACACACCTTTAATTTCCTGATGGGAATCCTTCTTCACGAAGATTTCCATCATGGTAAACCCGAACAGGTAAAGCCCGCCCAGCACCAGGAACAGGTTGTTCCCAGTAAAGATATTGCCCAGGGTTGGCCCGATGATGCCTGCGATTCCCCAACCCGAGAGGGTCATGGCGTGTACGGTGGACACGCTAGATGTTCCGAAACGCTTGGCCAGAAGGCTGGGCAACACGGAGAAGTTTCCGCCGTAGGCAAATTCCACCATCATGATACCGCAGATGGCAAGCCAGGGTTGTTCGGTGTAGCATAGGAACGCTGCCAAAATGCTGAGGGAGCAGACGTAGTGGTAGGCTCCCTTACGGCCGATGTAGTCAGAGAGGGTGCTCATGCCGAAACGGCCCAGCACATTGAACACGGCGGTAAGGGCCATAATAAGGGCGATTTCCTTGAAACCCAGGTACTTCAGGAAGCTCTTCTCCTGGGCAATCAGCGCCAGGCCGCAGGAGATGTTGATGCAGAACATGACCCAGATGGAGACGTATTCCATGGTCAGGAACTTGGTGTGGACCAGGTCCTTGAAGGGAAAGGCCGTCTTCTTGGTCATAATGAAAGCCGGATTGGGGCGGAACAGCCAGGAGCATACGGACATGACCGTAAGGAAGGCGCATCCGAGAATCAGGAACAGGTAGGGCAGTTCAAAGTTTGCCAGAAGGGCCTCGATGGCGGGGGCGGCAACGAACTTGCCCGCGCCAAACCCTGTAATGGCAAGCCCGGAGGCCAGGCCCTTGTGGTCGCTGAAGTTGGAGAGTAGCTGCTTGATGGGGCACACGTAGCCGATACCCGTTCCCGCACCCATGAAGGAGCAACCCACGTAGTAAAGCGGCAATATGCCGAACTTGGTAGCAGCAAACAGGGTGAACATACCGATGGCAAACAGGGTAGTGGAGACTACCGACATCCTCTTAGGGTTCAGTTCCACCATACGTCCGAAGGTGGCAGCGCACATCCCCAAGAAGAAGATAATCAGGGTGAAACCGATGTCCGCCTGGAACTTGGAAATGCCGAAGCACTCCATGATGTTGACGGAGTATTGGGAATAGTTGTAGACGGTGCCCAGGGAAAGGGGGAGCCCGATTCCCGGAACGAGAATGTTAATAATGCGGTTGTTCATGTCTTAGGCTTCTTTATTCTCGCTTGCTTGTGTTTCGGTTGCCGGGGCTGTGGAAGCATCGGAGGCTTCGTTTGCGGATTCCGCCTGTGATGCCTGGTCGGCCTGTTCCTTGTCCTTGTCGCGGATGGTTGCTCGGCGGATCTTTCCGCTGATGGTCTTGGGCAGTTCCGTTACGAAGTCGATAATGCGGGGGCTCTTGTAGCTTGCGGCGATCTTCTTGGCGAACAGCTGGATTTCCTTGGACAGTTCCTTGGAGGCCTCGTAACCCTTTTGGAGCACGATGGTGGCTTTTACGGCCTGGCCGCGATCCTTGTCTTCGATGCCTGTGACTGCCACTTCCAGCACGGCGGGGTGCTTGTGGAGCACCTCTTCCACTTCGAAGGGGCTGATGCGGTAACCAGAGCTCTTGATAAGGTCGTCGGTACGGCCTACGAACCAGAAGTAACCATCCTTGTCGCGGGTGGCGGTGTCGCCGGTATGGTAGACTCCGCCCTCGAACACCGTCTCGGTGCGTTCCTGGTCGCGGTAGTAGCCTCCGAACATACCGAAGGGCTTGCCTTCATCAATCTTGATGATGATTTCGCCCACCTCGTCGGCGGCGCAGGGGTTCCCTTCGGCGTTGACTATTTCAATTCGGTAACCCGGAGAGGGCATGCCCATGGAGCCTGGTTTCGGGATATCCCAGCCGAAGTTTCCGGTGGTAAGGGTCAGTTCTGTCTGGCCGTAGCCCTCTTGCAGGCGGATGCCCGTCTGCTCAAAGAACTGGTTGTAAATGTCTAGGTTCAGCGCCTCGCCTGCGGTGGTACAGTACTTGAGGCTGGAAAGGTCGTATTTGGAAAGGCCGTGGTGCAGAATGTAGCGGTACACGGTGGGCGGAGCGCAGAAGGTGGTGACCTTGTATTCGGCCATCTTCTCCAGAAGCTTGCCCGGGATGAACACCTTCATGTCGTAGGTGAATACGGCAGAACCTGCAATCCACTGCCCGTAAATTTTTCCCCACAGGGCCTTGGCCCAGCCGGTCTCTGCCACTGTCAGGTGACGGCCTCCGTCTACCACGTGCTGCCAATACTTGGCGGTAACGATGTGGCCCAAGGGGTAGGTGAAGGTATGGGCCACCATCTTGGGGTTGGAGCTTGTGCCGCTGGTAAAGTACACCACCATGATATCGTCATTGTGGGTGGCGGCATCTCCTTCGGGGCGCGGAAAGTGGGCCGGGAAGATTTCGTAGTCGTCGTAGAAGCTGACCCAGTTCTGGCGGGCGGTCTGGCCCACGGTCACCAGCTTTTCTACGGAGGGGCACTTCGCCTTGGCCTTGTCCACCTCTTTCTGGAGGGCCGGTTCGTCGTAGGTCACCACCATCTTCACGTCGGCGGCCTTGAAACGGTATTCCAGGTCTTCGGCGGCCAGCATATTGGTGGCTGGGATAGCGATGGCGCCTATACGGTGCAGTGCCAGCAAGAAGAACCAGAATTCATAACGGCGGCGGAGGATGAGCATTACCCGGTCGCCCTTAACAATACCCTGTTCTACTAGGAAATTGGCCGTACGCTGGGAGGCCAGGGACAGGTCCTTGAAGGTGAAAATGTGGCTTTCATCTTCGTCGTCGCACCAAACCAGGGCTTCGCGCTTGGGTTCTTCTTTGGCGTACTCGTCTACCACGTCGTAGGCGAAGTTGAAATTGTCCGGAATGGAAATTTTGAAGTTCTTGTATAGGTCTTCGTAAGAACTGTATTCCGTCCGGGAGAGAAACTTGTT
>CAMIWK010000072.1 GCA_946402415.1 uncultured Fibrobacter sp. | reverse complement strand
GCGGTCCTTCTCGCGTGTCTCCCTTCTTTATCCCCATGTCCATTACCAACATGCCTGCAGGCGAAGTTTCTAACCGTACCGGTTGGATGGGCCCCTGCTTTGCTGTGGTTTCGGCTTGCGCTACCTCTAACCACTCCATCGCCGCCGCCTACGACGCTATCCGTCTGGGTCGTGCCGACATTATGTTGGCCGGTGGTACCGACGAGACGGTGAACCCGCTGGCTTTGGCAGGCTTTACCAACATGCATGCCCTGAGCAAGCGTAACGACGACCCGGCTACTGCTTCTCGCCCCTTCGACAAGGACCGCGACGGCTTTGTGATGGGCGAAGGTTCTGGCATTCTGGTTCTTGAAAGTCTGAGTCACGCCAAGAAGCGCGGCGCCAACATCCTGGCCCGTATCGCTGGTGTGGGTATGAGCGCCGACGCTCACCACATGTCTGCACCTCGCGAGGACGGCGAGGGCGTGCGCCTCGCTATCGAGATGGCTCTCCGCGATGCGGGAATCTCCCCGAAGGAAGTGGGCTACGTGAACACCCACGGAACTTCTACCCCTCTTGGTGATGTGGCCGAATGCTCTGCTCTCGAAAAGGTCTTTGGTGCCTCTGACAGCCTGAAGGTGAATTCCTCCAAGTGCATGATCGGTCACGCCCTGGGTGCCGCCGGCGCGCTCGAGGCTATTATCACCGTGAAGTCCTTGCAGAACCAGATGGTTCACGCTACCACCAACGTGTTCAACCAGGACGAACGCATCCACCTGGATGTGTGCGCTAACAAGAATACCAGCCACAGCTTCAAGTACGCCCTTTCTGACGGCTTCGGTTTCGGTGGCCAGAACAGCGTGCTGCTTTTGGCAAGGGACTAGCTCACATTACACATTAGAAAAGGTTCCTGGAGTTTATTCTCCGGGCCTTTTTTGTTTGAATATTTTTATCTTTGTTTCCGTGAAAATTTTTCGCTCCATATCTATGGTCTTGGTGGCTTTGCTGTTTGCAAGCGTGTCTTTGCAGGCTGCGCCTTATGACCCCTATACCTGGCGCGATTCCACCTGGGATTACCGTAGCGAAGACTCTACGGATTTGGCTGGCGAGGTTTCTTGGGTCAAGGTGGGAGCGGTGGCCTCTCTGACGCTCATTGCCTACGGGGCTGCCTACTGGCTTGTTTTTGACAAGGGCTGGTGGGACGAACAGGGCAACCATTTTCATTTCGAAAACGACTTTGACTACGCCCTGAACCTGGACAAGTTTGGTCATTTTGCGGCTGGCGTGGCCATGGGCGAGCTCTTTTACGAGGGGTACCGCTGGGCCGGTGCTACGGAGTTCCAGTCCTACCTGTTTGCTGGGCTTTCGGCCATGTTTACCCACATTGCCATCGACGTGAAGGATGGCTATTCTCCCAAGTGGGGTTTCAGCGTTTTTGATGTGATGTCGGGAACCTTGGGTGGTTTTTTACCTATGGCGGAACGGTATGTTCCGCTGTTCAAGTACGTGGACCTGAAGTGGAGCTACTGGATTAACACCAAGGCGTATTACAGACAAAGTCACACGGGGGTCTTTACCGATGATTACTGCAATCAGACATTCTGGGCCTCTTTTAAACCCTACCGTCTGCTTCCTGCAGGAGCCAGAAAATTTTACCCCAGCTGGCTTGCCATTGCGGCGGGTCTGAGTATCGATGAGGGTGTGTTCATCAAGGATTACGAGGGAACACCCCATAGAGAGGTTTATATAGCCTTGGACTATGATTTGGAGGCATTCCGGCCCCAGAGCCGTATGGCAAGAACTATTATCAAATGGCTGAACTACTTCAAGTTCCCGGCTCCGGCGGTGCAAGTTTATCCAAAATATCACTGGTTCTTGCTGTATCCCATAAAGTTTTAACGTCACCCTGACGCCACTCTATTACGTCATCCTGACGCCGTAGGCGGAAGGATCCAGGCCCGAGTCTTGATACTTGCCATATACAGTAGGTACTGTTGGTCTGGATTCTTCGCCCTGCGGGCTCAGAATGACGAGGGGAGCGGGCTCAGAATGACGTTTTGAGTTAATGTTTTTTATATTTTGGACAAATGCAAATGAGACTCCGGATATTGCTCTTCTGGGGCTTTCTTATGGTTTTATTCGGAACTGCGGGGGCAGCCCCTGTGGTGGGTTCCGAACGTACCCGGAATTTGCAGGGCCTGGAACATTCCCCCATGCTCATGGAGTACCACAGGCAGACCGTGGGGGAGGACCGTCAGTTTTTTACCTACCCCAGGCGTGATTACGGATTTATCCGGAACTTTACCCGCACAGAATCCGGCGCCATGATGTTCATGGCCGATACCACCGGGGAGTTCTTTGGCAAGAACCACAGCTTTGGGGTGGCGGCATCTCCAGTGTTCGGGGCGGAATACCGCGGTAGTGAATCTCTGGGCGATACCCTGTGGCCCTCTTTTGACGGGGGCATTTACCTGCGGGGTTATGCGGACTCCCTGGATTTCGATTTGGATGCCCGCATGTACGCCGGAGAACATTCCGCTAAAAAGCCCAAGAGCTTCGATGGCGAAGTCTTTGACGTGCAGACCAAGGAGGGCAATGCCGGAGCGGATTACGTGAGTTATTCACGCTATAGGGCCCACATGGCTCTGAACTACGCCTGGGCAAGGCTGCAGCTGGCCCGTGACGTGCTCCATTGGGGGCCGGGCTACTACAACAATCTCTCCATGAACCAGTATGCACTGCCCTACAACATGCTTTCGTTGGACTTGGTTTTCGGACCTCTCCGGATTTTTAGTGTCTATGCTGATTTGCGTGTGGATAGCTGGAGCTACAGCCGTAATAACCTGAATGACCGCAACCTGTACGCTCACCGTTACGAACTTGCTCTCGGGAACCTGACTTTAGGCATGAGTGAAATTCAGGTGCTTTATAACGAGAACAAACCCTGGCTGTTTGCTCCTATCGTGCCGCTGTTTATTGAGAAGGGTAATTACACCGAGCGCGTAAACAATGGGGCCCTGGCAATAGACATGAATTATCGCCTGTTTAGCGCGGTGCGCCTTTATGGGGAGTTCTTCTTGGACGATATGGAGTCGCCCTATGCGGTGTACGAGAACAAGTACAGTAACAACCGCTGGGCGGGTATGCTGGGTATGCAGGCAGGGCACGACTTTTACGTGGGACAAAAACGACTCAGTGTGGGCACTATTGCCGAAATCGCCCGTGTGGAACCCTACACCTATTGTCATTACGATACCGCCCATGCGCAGCTTGCGAGCCTGGGGGCTCCTCTAGGGAATCCCAACGGCCCCAACAGTTTGGCGGTGGACTGGACGGTATATGCCCAGGCGGTCCTTGGGTCCCTTGGACAGTTGTTTGCGGGCGTACACCAGAAATGGCTGTGGAAGGGCACCGATGCCGGGAGTAACATCGAAGACCCTTACAAGACGGTGCGCAAGCGTTTTGCCCATGGGGCGCCTCTTGTTTATACCGTGGCTCCAGCCATCGGGTACAACGGACGGTTTGTAGGCTTTTCGGGTGAGTTGACCTTGGGTGATGTCCACACTGCGGACGTCAGGATTTCTTTCATGTGGTAGTTTATGGCTGATATTAAAGAGAAAATTAAGGAAAATGTGCACTTCAAGGCGCTGATGAACAGCTTCCGTTTGCGTAAGCGGGTGCTGGCCCTGGCTGATGCCTTTGTGGTGGCGGTATCTGCCCTGATTGCCAACTACCCTCTGCCTCTTTTCGCCGACCGTATAGGCCGCCCGGACCTATTTGTCATTATTGTCACCAGCATTATCTGCTGTTTTGGGAGTCTTCTGTTCTTTGGTGCCTACAACAAGTTGTGGCGCTATTTCAGCAAGCGGGATTACCTGAGCTGCGTCAAGGGAATTGTCGTGGGAATTGCCGTGGCATATGGCCTGGTGTACCTGTTCCATAAGGATTTGTTTTGGGAATTTGCCTTGCTCCATGCTGTTGTTGCCGTAGTGGGCGTCTCCCTGTTCCGTTACCTGTTCCGTAGGACCTTTGTGTCTTTGGTTTCTACGGGAATGCACGAGGCCGAACGCAAGCGTACCATGATTATCGGTGCGGGGAATGCGGCTCAGCTTTTGCTAAATGAAATTCGCAATAACCAGACAGATGCTAGCCGTGGAGAGAGTACCGGGGCTGCCAAGAATATCAATCCCGTGTGTTTGATTGATGACGACCGTTATAAGATTGGCAAGCCTGTTAGTGGAGTGTTGGTGGCAGGAACTACATCGGATATTCCCAAGGTGGTGCGCGAATTACGGATAGAACAGATTATATTTGCCATTCCTAGCTGCCCGCCTACGGATCGTCAGACGATTTTGGATATTTGCAGCAAGACGGGCCTTCCGGTGAAGGTGTTGCCTTTTATCGGGAGCCTGTTGGATACCTCTGCGGTGGGTACGGGTTCAACCAGTTTTGTAAGTCAGATTCGCGATATCAAGGTAGAGGATTTGTTGGGACGCGAACCCATACGCTTCAATAATTCTGAAATTCGAGAGTTCATCGAGGGTAAAGTCTGCATGGTCACCGGCGGTGGTGGCAGTATCGGTAGCGAACTGGTGCGCCAGATTGCAAAGTATAAGCCCAAGCAGGTGATTATCGTGGATATCTACGAGAACAATGCCTACGAAATCCAGCAGGAACTGGTGATGGAGTATGGCGACCGTCTGAATCTGGTGACGCTGATTGCCAGCGTGCGCGACTATTTCCGCATGAACCAGATTTTCAAGAAATACGAACCCCAGGTGGTGTTCCATGCGGCGGCCCACAAGCACGTGCCCCTGATGGAAAATAACCCCATGGAAGCCATCAAGAACAATGTGGTGGGCACCTTCAATATGGCGACTCTCTCCCTGTTGCATAATGTGAAAAAGTTCGTGATGATCAGTACTGACAAGGCGGTAAACCCCACCAACGTTATGGGAGCCTCCAAACGCTGCTGCGAGATGATTGTGCAGTTCTTTGCACAGCAGAAGGACTGCAAGACTGAATTCGTGACCACTCGTTTTGGTAATGTGCTAGGGAGCAATGGAAGCGTGATTCCGCTTTTCAAACGCCAGATTGAGCAGGGCAAGCCTGTGACGGTGACACACCCCGACATTATCCGCTACTTTATGACCATACCCGAGGCGGTAAATCTGGTGCTTACGGCGGCGAGCTTTGCCCATGGTGGAGAGATATTCGTCTTGGATATGGGCCAGCCAGTAAAGATCGTGACCTTGGCGGAAAACCTGATCCGTATGTATGGCAAGGTGCCCTACAAGGATGTAGAAATCAAGTTTACGGGACTTCGCCCTGGTGAGAAACTGCTAGAGGAATTGCTGATGGGCGAAGAGGGCTTGCAGAAGACGAAGAATAAGCTCATTTACATCGGAAAGCAAATTGAGATTGATGCGGAAAATTTCATCAGTGAACTTTGGACGTTGAAGAATGCTGCCCAGGAGAATGATGACAAGCGGGCTATAAACGCTCTCCATGAAATTGTCCCTACTTTTACAACGCCAGAGGAATTCAATAAGACGGTGAAGATGCCGAAGGTGTAATTTTTTCAAGAGAGAATGCTATGGAACGAAAATTGAAAATACTGCTTTCTTTCGCTATGGTCCTGTTTCTTGTGGCCTGTGGCGATTCATCCAGTTCTTCCAATGATGAAGATCGGGTTCAACTCCGTACTACCGTTAAGAAGGACGGCATTGACATGCTGAGCTTTGGTAGCCTGAATCTGGACGTGGCGGCGGATTCGTTCCTTGCGGTATTTGAACTGGGGGACATTGTGACGGTGATGGTGGACGGTTACGACACCCTGGAAGTTCCCGTTGTGCCGGACTACGACGCTGTTTCTCCCGGGGAACTGTTGCTGCGTGTGGTGTCGGGAAAGCCTCATGTGACTCTGGGCATCAACTTTGGTCAACTTGCTGTAGCTCTTGGCATTGCAGAAAACGCTCCTGCGGGTTCGGAATACCCCTACAGACTGAAAGACGTCAAGTTACCCATCGAGGTGAATGTTGCCCTGAAGGACAAGGGCGGCTTCAAGGAAAACCTTGAAATGTTGGAATACCAGAACTACGGGCTGGTCATTGATAACTATCCGGAATTGTCTGTAGCGGACTTTGCCAACTTCAGGGAAATTGCCACCACGGGAATGGGGAAGGGCGTGCTCTACCGTTCTTCTAGTCCTATCGACCCGGTGGATGGCCGCAATACCTATGCGGATTCCCTGGCCAAGGCGGCCAAGGTGGCCACCTTCATCAACCTGACGGACACGGACAAGGGAGCCAAGGCCTACGAGGGCTTTGACAAGTCCTACTACGCTACGCAGAAAGTGGTTTACCTGTCTTTGCCGGCGTCGTTTACCACCAATCTCTTCAAGGAAGGCCTAGTAAAGGGGCTCCGGTTCATGATAGAAAACGAGGCCCCTTATCTGGTGCACTGCCAGATGGGCAAGGACCGTGCGGGCTTTGTGAGTGCCGTGCTGGAAGCCTTGATGGGAGCTTCCGCCGAAGAAGTGGAGAAGGACTACGTGAAGACCTACGACAACTACTACAACGTGGTGCACGGCAAGCAACAGCGCCTTACGGAGTCGCAGTTGGACTGGTTCCAGGCCCTGATTGTCCGCAACATGAAAATGGCCTACGGTGATGCTGGCGTGGATATTGAAGATTTCGAAAATGTTGACCTGGTCAAGGCTACGGAACAGTACCTGGGAAAGCTGGGACTGTCCCAAAAAGAAGTAGCGGACCTGAAGGCCCGCCTGAAGTAGTTTTTGGGGAAAATGTCACGTTTTAGGGAAGGCGGATACCGTCATCCTCCAGGATGATTTTACCTTCGCGGTAGAGGGTCCCGAGAATTTTCTTGAAGGTTTTCTTGGACATGCCGAATTCCTTCTGGATGGTTTCCGGGTCGGTGTGGTCGCCGTAGGGGAGGCTGCCGCCTGCTTCCTCGAGCTTCCTGAGTACCGCATTCGGACTATCGCTTTTCATGATGCCCTTGTAGCCTACGGGTGAAAGATTCAGGGTGATTTTCCCGTCGCTGGTAAAACGCTGAATGTAGCCCGGCATGGTATCGCCGATGTAGATGCGCTTGGTGCCGGGCGTGACCATAAGTCGCCCCGTGTAGCGGTAGTTCACCAGAAAGTCCACATAGTCCGGCGTGACTTCGTAGGCGGCCAGCTCCACCCGCTCGCCGATGTGCAGCTCCGATGTGTCGGTGTCGATGAAGCTCTTGATTTTTTCGGTTGCCACCAGGCGGTTGCTCTTGTCGTCCAGCAGAATATAGACCACGCAGCGGTCACCCCGCTGCAGTTCTCCCAGCTGTTGCTTGTAGGGCAAGAACAGGTCCTTGTTCAGCCCCCAGTCCAGGAACGCTCCTACGCGGTTCACATCCTTGACTTCTAGCACGGCAAATTCACCGGCCTGGGCGTAAGGCTTCTGGAGGGTGGCGATAGGGCGGTCCTCGCTATCCATATAGACAAATACATCCAGGATTTCGCCTTCTTCCAGGGAAAATTCTTCACGGTTCCCGGGGAGCAGCACCCTGCCGCCGGTTTCCAGCTCCAGGTAATAGCCTTGGGGCATGATGCTTTCGACCCGGGCGCGATTGTATTTGCCGATTTCCATAGATGCCTTTCCGTTCTGGTGTCCGCGATTACGGGGTTGATGTCGCGACCATCCGCGACGATAAAATATAGGATTTTGTTATATTCAACGGTGGATCTATGATAGACTTTATCGGTGACATTCACGGTCATTGTAGCGAATTGCGGGCCCTGCTTAAAAAGTTGGGCTACGAGGAACATTGCGGTGCGTTCCGCTATCCGGGCGGTAGCCGGAAGGTTGTGTTTCTCGGGGACTACATCGACCGCGGGTATGAATCCCGGGAAACGGTGGACCTGGTCCGCGCCATGCGGGATGCCGGAAATGCCACCGCCCTTATGGGAAACCACGAGTTCAACACCTTGTGCTTCTGGCAACAGAATGGCGCGGGCGGTGGGCACTTTTTGAAGTCCATTACGGGCGGGTACCTGCGGGACCATTCCTTCAACAAGGTGGCGATTCTCGCCCGTACGGTGGAATCTTACCGCGGACGACAGCAGGAATTCCGGGAGATGCTGGACT
This sequence comes from uncultured Fibrobacter sp., assembly GCA_946402415.1. Classification (GTDB taxonomy): domain Bacteria; phylum Fibrobacterota; class Fibrobacteria; order Fibrobacterales; family Fibrobacteraceae; genus Fibrobacter. Next base: position 474 of record CAMIWK010000072.1, on the reverse strand, counting down.
TTCTGAAGACCTTGCCCTTCTACCTGGAAACGGACTTTTTCCGGGCGCAACACGCCTGCTATGACCCTGAGTGCGTGCAGGCCCTGCGAGATGCGGGCATTGAGAGCTTTGCCGACGGGAACTTTGACGAACTGATTGCCAGGGCCTGCGACAGCCATAACGAATTTAATGATTCCCTGTTCCACCCTCTGGATATCTTGCTGAAGGGGCCCGAGATGGAGCTTCCTGCGGGATGTTCGTTCCGGGATGGCGAAGGCGTGGTGCGCAAAAAGATGCGGCTCCGCTGGTGGGTTGACCCGAAGAATGCCACCCTGAGGGAAATGGCGCTCCAACCCGGCGTGGAGTTTGCAGACGAGCCTGTTCCCGAGGCCGTTCGGTCCCGTAAGTTCTACGGTGAGAGTGAACGTCCTGTGTTTTTTGGGCACTACTGGCTTAAAGGTGAACCGGCGCTTATCCGTAAGAACGTCTGCTGCC
>CAMIWK010000071.1 GCA_946402415.1 uncultured Fibrobacter sp. | reverse complement strand
GTGTTTACCCAGATCTTGCTGGCCGACGAAATCAACCGTGCATCGCCCCGCACCCAGAGTTCCCTGCTGGAGGCCATGGAAGAGCGCCAGGTTTCTATAGAGGGGGAACGGCATACACTTCCCAAGCTGTTTATGGTGCTGGCTACAGAAAACCCGGTGGAATTTCACGGTGTGTTCCCATTGCCCGAAGCCCAGATGGACCGTTTCTTGATAAGGCTTTCTTTGGGTTACCCGTCGACGGAGACGGAACTCCAGATTCTGCGCAGCCATCGTGAAGGCAAGCCCCTGGACCAGCTGAAAGCGGTCACCACTCCCGAAGAGATTCTAGAGGCCCGGGACACTGTTCGCAAGATTCACGTGGATGAAAGTCTTGAAAAGTACGTGGTAAACCTGGTACAGGCCACCCGAGATAATCCTGCGGTCCGTCTTGCGGCAAGTCCTCGTGCGGGAATAAACCTTATCAAGATGGCCCAGGCATCTGCCTTTATTCAGGGCCGGGACTTTGTAAATCCCGATGATATCCAGCGGGTATTTTTCCCCGTGATGGAACACCGCGTCTTTGCGAAAGACGGGAACGGCTCTACGGTCAGGAACATCCTGGAATCCATCCGCACCCAGGTTAAGATTCCCAAATAAAAGCGGGGAACATGTCAAGGGTTCCTTCCATAAGGTGGCTGCTGGATGCCTACCCCCGGACTCCCAAGAGGACGGGGCTTCTTATGCGGTTGTACTTTGCTTGGCAGGAGTACTTTATGCCGGCGGGGCACAGCGCCTTTGCGCTACTTTTTTTCTCCATGGTGGCGGGACTTATGCCTGGTTTCTGGGCGGCCTGGATCTTTTGCGGTCTGGACTTTCTCCTGTTCCTGGCCCTTGCACCATCCCTTTTCATGACCTGCAGAAAGACCCGCTTCAAGGTGGATTCTGTAGAGGTGGCGCCTGTTTTTGAAGGCGAGACGGCGACAGTCCAGGTTCAGGTGATGGCGGAAAACCGGATAGACTCCGTTTCACTATCCTGTTTTCGTATGGATGCAAGTTTGGTGAGCGAAGAGTCGCCCTATGTACTGGTGAACAGGGGTGATTCCGCCATGTTGACGTGCAAAGTCCGTGCCATGAAGCGGGGCGCCTTTACCATAGGGAAGGTGTCTCTCCTGATTCCCGAAATCATGGGGATGCTGCGGTACGGAGCCAAGGCGGGCTCGGTGGAAATGCTGGTTTGCCCGAGACCGACAAGCATTTCATCTTTTGATTTTTTGACGTGGGGGAGTAGTGGCCTTGTCTTTGCGCCCCTGCTTACATCCGGTTTTGCCCGTGGGTTGGATTTTTCGGGGGTGCGGGAGTACCAGGAGGGAGATTCCCTGAGGGACTTGCACCACAAGGCCTTCGCCCGGTATGGACGGCCCTTTACCAAGGAGTTCGAGGCGGAACGGGGTGCGGGAATCGTTTTAGTTTTGGATGTTAACGGGAACACTGTGCGGGAACGTTCCCTGCAAGAGGACCTTATCCGTCTGGCGGCTGGCGTGGGCGCCTGGTTTATGGAACGTGGAATTTTGGGACGGTTCTTCATAGGCGATGAAGAAATCCCGCTGAATGTGAGCGACGGCGGGGACAGCCTCTTTGCCGCCCTCGCCCGGATTCCTGCGGCAAACCCCTTCAAGAAAGTCGCTTCTACGGCAAATCACGTTTGGTCTCCGGCGGCAAGGCCCATGGGGCCGGTGTTACGCCTGGGGCTCCACCGTGAAGAAAATCCTCTAATACACAAGCAGGTTCTTGTCTGTAGCGGAACGCCCCGTGAGCAGCACGGCGATGACACTTTGCTGGTGCACCACTCCCTGCTGAAGGAAAAAATTTCCCTGAACCGTCAGGAGGATTTGCTCCCATGAGAAAATCCCTGAGGGAAATATTCAAGACGCTTTTCCTGGTGCTTGCGGCGGTGAATCTGGGAATCAGTAGCGAGATGCTCCCGCTGGGAATCCTGTTTGCCCTGGGCTTTCTGTATCTGCATTGGGCATTGGAAAAACCGACTCCGCAGTATAAAAAGCGCTACGCCTATGGAGCCATCATTCCCTTTGCCCTCTGGTGGGTGGTGACTCCCGAAGTGGAAAACGGCATTTCGCCTTATGTGATTTTTATTCCGGCTTGGTACCTGCTGTTCCTGGCGTGGCTTCAGAAACGGAGCCTTGGCCGTGGCGGTTTTGAGGCCTTCGTCATTTTCGATGGTGTAGCGGCTCTGCTCTTGGGCATGTTCCAGGCCGGGCGAGAGGGAACTGTTGTGGGTGTGGTTGGGCTGTTGCTTGCGATTCTCTCCTACAGAAGGCCACGCACCGCTTTGTACAAGTATCTTCTCTTTTTGCTGTTGGTCGCCTTTTTTGGATTGACCTCTTTTGGAGGGTGGCAATACTGGAAAAGTCACCGTCATTACGACGGTCGCTGGGCCAGGGACTACATGGAGCGGAATCGGGTGATGGGCTTTGACCCTGTAGTTTCTCTGGGGTCCTTTTCCAACAATTACAGCTCCAAGTACAACAGCCAAGTGATTTTGCGAGTGTGGGACATAAACGCTCCGGAATACTTGCGGGCGGCTGTCTACGAAAAATATGTAGGTAAAATTTGGAAACTTCCCACAAAGTCAGAACAGAAACTCTATCCGGCATACTACCAGATAGACTATCCTGTATTTGAATTGGCCGATTCTGCAACCAAGAAAGAAAGCGTTCGTTCCGTGTGGGTGCAGTCGGCCTTGGACAATTTCGGGTTCCTTTTTGCACCCTTTGGAGCTGTGGGGGTGGCCGCCAAGAATGCGGATTCCCTAGACTACTACAAGACGGGAATCTTTGCAGGCGCTAATGGAAAGCATGGGGACTGGTATTACTTCGTGGACGATTCCCTTGATGGTTCCGTTTTGCAAGTGGGCCCCTATTTTAGCGATTCCGCATACCTTCAGATAGGCAAGACGCACCAAAGTTTTATCGACTCCGTGGCTATGGCTATGGACCTGCCTCAGCGGGATTCCACGCAAGATACTTTGCGAGACTCCTTGTCGGAAGGCCATTATGAAAGGGCTGTGCTTTCGGCCATTAGAAATTATTTTGTTCAAAATTTCAAGTATTCTCTGGTGGTGCCTGGAGTCCATCGCGGTAACATGGATCCTCTGCGTTCTTTCTGGACTGCTAAAGAAGGCTTTTGCGAATACTATGCGACCCTTGCGGTCTTGCTTTTGCGGCATCAGGGAATCCAGGCTAGGTATGTGACAGGCTTTGCCCACCCTGAACGCATAGAAGGTCGCGACTATGTGGTGTTCCGCAGACACCACAGCCATTCCTGGGTAGAGGTCCTCTGGAATGGTCGCTGGTATTCCTTTGACCCGACACCGCCCATGCGTGAAGGGCTTTTCGCGAAGCCATCCCTCTGGCAGTCCAGGTGGGAGGGTTTAAAGGGTCGCTTTGCCCGCCTCTTCCATCTGCTTAAAGAAGGTCAGTGGCGCCGTATGGTAGATGACTGGCAGACCGCCACCCAGGGGCTTTTGGACAGCCCTTGGACTTACGGATTGCCTCTTCTGCTTTTGCTGGTAATATTTATTCGAGTCTTACTTAAACGGCGCAAGGGGAGGGTTCAGATAAAGCCTGACCTGCGTGCATTAAAGTGGGTGCGCTCCCTGGACCGGGCGGAAAAACAATTGAAGCGTCAAGGCTTGGTCCGCAAGCCCGGGGAGACGGTGGGCGCCTTTATTGCCCGCATCGAAAAAGCAGGTAGCAAGCCAGAGATTCGACAAGCTGTTGAGGCGCTTCGCGAGTACGAAAGAGAACGCTGGCGCTAGATAACAAAAAAGTCCTGCGAAACCGCAGGACCTTAAATGTCAAATAGAACTGAAATTATTCGGTGCGAACGAACACTTCGGTGTCGTTGCCGGCATACATACCATCGCTTTCATCCTGCTGGAAAACGACCTTGTTGAGTTTCAAGGTAACTGTATTGCCAGAAACTTCGATAGATGGCGTTGTGGTGTAATGCTTCATGAATTCGATACAGTCGCCATCCTTGTTTTCGTAGAATGTCAATGTCTTTCCGTCTTCGGAGATGCTCCATTCGCCTTTATCTATGCCCTGGCATGAGCCGGCAGAGGACCTTGAATAGCGGTAGATTCCATCATCCTGGAATGTCATTGTTCCCGGAGCGGCAGAAAAGTCTGTGATAACCTCGCCGCCCTTTTGACTGATAGACTTCAGCGTCCAGGTACCGATCAGGCAGTCTTCAGAAAGCCCATCTGCACAAATTTCGGTAATGGATTTGCTGCTCCCGTCGTCACTACAGGCTGAGAAGAAGGCCAGGGTAGAAGCGGCCAGAAGGGTCAAGATTTTTGTTTTCATAGTAATCCTCTTTGTTTGTATATCCGTAATATAAATAAAATAGGGGCTAGGGGGTAAAATCTAGGGTCTATTAGCTGTATACATCCCTTCAATTTTGTCGGAATACCGTTCTTCCGCTATTTTTCGCCGAATTTTCAGGGTGGGGGTCAATAGCCCCGACTCGATGGTAAGTTCGTCTCCGATGAGAACCCATCTGCATATCTTTTCCCAATGGTTCAGCTTGCGGTTGATGCGGGTAATGTGCCGGAATATGGATTCCCTGACCCTAAGGGACTTTAGGGCCAGATCCATACGGAACTCCGTCTTGGAAATCCGGAGCAGCCGTCGGGCCCCTTCGGGGTTCAGCCATATCAGGGCGGAGGCGAACTTGCGGTTGTTGGCAATTACCAGGGCCTGTTCCACAAGGGGGTGCCTGCTGATTTCCAGCTCGATGGGGTTGGGGCACACGTACTTTCCTGTGCTGGTCTTCAGGAGTTCCTTGATGCGGCCCGTAAGGGAAAGGAAGCCGTTTTCGTCGATGCTTCCCTGGTCTCCGGTCTTGAAGAAACCGTCGCTGGTAAAGATTTCTGCATTCAGGTCGGGCAAATTGTGGTAGCCCCTGAAAACGCTGTCTCCTTTGACCAGGACTTCGTTGTTTTCACCGATTTTTACTTGAAGGTGCTTCAGGGGCTTGCCCACGCTCCCGAGGGAGACGGATTGCGCGCAGTTGGCGCTTACCACAGGGGAGCATTCGGTAAGTCCATAGCCCTCGTAGACAGGAAGTCCGATATTCAACAGGAACCTGAGGATAGTCTTGTTCAGGGCGCAACTTCCGGAGACAATAAGCTTGAAGTTTCCGCCAATGGCGTTACGCATCTTGGAATAGACCAGCTTGTCGTAAAGCACCATAGCATGGCTGCGCTTTTTTGTTGGGTCGTTTAGTTTGGCAAGCTTGATGGCGCTCTTGATAACGAGCCGCCTGGGCCCTCTGGCCCTGTCGGCAGCGGCGGTCATGCTCTCGTATAGGCGTTCAAGGATTCTCGGTACTACCACCATTACGGAGGGCTTGACTTCTGTCATAATCTGAGCCACGCTCTTGGGAGAATCCGCAAAGTAGATTGGAACCCCGCTCATGATGTAAAAGTAAACGGCCATGCGCTCGAATACGTGGGCCACGGGCAACAAAGTAAGGCAGGAGTCCTTTTCGGGGTCCAACTTGTAGAGCTCGACAAGGCTCTGTACCTGGGAGAGCATATTCCGGTGAGAGAGTTCCGCTCCCTTGGGCCTGCCGGTGGAACCGCTGGTGTAGATGATACTGAAAAGGTCATCTGGCTGTATGCTTTCAATCTGACTCTGTAACCACTTTGCGTTCTCTTCTTGCTGTAGCAGTGCGTAGCCTTCGACCAGAAGGTCATCCCAGTAGATCCCCTTTTCGGGAAGCGAAGAGGTAGCGTCTATGCAGATAATGGTGGTGAATCTGGATAGGTTGTCTTTTAGTTGGGCTTCCAGGTCATCTATCTTGTCCACAATCAAGATACGGACAACGGCGTCTTCGCACTGGAATGCAAAATTTTCTGAGGAAATATTCGGGAAAAGGGGGACAACCCGGGCGTGGTTTATCTGGGTGGCAATATCCGCCATAATCCAGTAGGGGGAGCTCCATGCGATAATCCCGATGCTCTCGCCAGCCTGTACGCCATGCTTGTGGAGTGCAAGAGCCACCGCCCGGGTGTCTTTTGCCAGGGCTTCTTTTGAAAAATGAGTCCAAATCCCGTTTTTTCTTTGATACCAGCCGCCAAATTCGGTGCGATTGCAGGTGGCAAGAAAAAGTTCAGGGAGTGAGTTGAATTTTAGGGACTCCATACTTTGAAAATAATATTCTTATAGGCCAATAGCTCACTTTTTTTTCAAAAAATCTCTATATTGAACATTATGCTGAAGAAGTTGGATGATTACGCAAAGTATTTGGAACAGCGGGCGTCTCAGGGTACGCCCCTTTCGCCCGAGGAACTGCTGTCCGTGCGGACCCACATCGGTTTTTTCCAGCACGAGCGGCTGGTCCATGAACTGGTAATGATACTCTTTGCCCTGCTCACCGTAGGAGGTTTCCTTTTCTTCGTGGCCATGCCGGATTACCTGGTGTTGGTTTTGGACTTTCTCTTTCTGGGCTTACTTATTCCTTACATAAGGCATTACTATGGTCTTGAAAATGGGGTCCAAAAGCTCTACAGCCTTTATTCTAGGCTGGAAAGGTCGTAATTACTCCAAGTTGGAATAGTCCGGGTTGGAATGCCCGTAAGCCCCTTATCTACAGGAATATAATTTATATTCTTGCCAGTAGGCTACCTATGCGATTGTTTGACGAGCATTCCATTCTGCGCTTTGCGCTGCTGTTTGCGTGTTTCCTTTTTGCTGCGTTCATTCCGGATATTGTTCATTTGTCCGATAAGCCCATGGGATTCATTCCCTACTTTTCCGCTATCGTATTCCTAGCCTATGTGGCTCTTTTCTATAAGTTCCCTATTCTGGGTAACAGGAAAAAGATCCGTAACGACGTTGTAATACCGGAAAAGCTGGAGCAGGTTCCTGCACGGGATTACCAGAAGGACCTTTCCGAGAAGGATGAACTTTTCCAGATGCTGGTGGATGTGTCTTCTGAGGGCTTCTGGACGTTCGATGTGCCTACAGGGAAGGTCTATTGGTCCAACAGGGTGGCCAAGTTCCTGAATATTGCTTCGTCCAGTATCGTAGATTCCTTCGATACACTCAAGAATAGCGTGTTGGAAAGCGACTGGAGCTCCTTTAAAGAAAAATTTTCTCGTTCGCTGGAAGACAACGCTCCGTTTTCGGTAAGATTACGCCTCTTGAATGTCCCTAAGGACGGTAACTCCGAAATTTCCATTTCCGGTCGGCCCCAGTGTAACGAAGAGGGAAGGCCCATTCGCGTCATTGGCTCTCTTACCAGCGCGCAAGAGCAGGCGGAAAGCAGCCGACAGTTCTATGCTTATCGGGATGCCCTCACCGGTGTTTATAACCGCAAGTTCTTCCTGGAAAAGCTGAAGGTAGATGTGGATATGGCCGCTCAGAGGCCGGACTACACCTTCGCCGTGGTTCTTTTGGATATTGATAGCTTTGGCGCCATCAATGAATCCTACTCCATGAACTTTGGCGACAATGTGTTGAAGATTGTCTCTGACCGTATCCGCTCCACATGCAGGAACAATGATTGCGTGGCACGAATAGGCCCGGATGTTTTTGCGGTGGTGCTCCACGATATCCAGGGCAAGAGTTCTGATGATGAACTGATGCCTATGGTAAAGCGGCTCCACAACAAGGTAAAAAGTCCTATCCAGCTGGATGGGCGCGAACTCTACATCAGCGTGTCTATGGCTGTAGTGGTGAATAAGGATGTGGACTGCGTGGAAGACCTGCTGTCCAACGCGACGGCGGTGCTCAGGGATTTGAAGAAGGGCGGAAATCATGGAGGCATCCAGTTCTTTGCCGGAGGAATCCGCGAGAAGGCCATGAAGCTTTACAAGCTGGAGTACGAAATCCGTAGAGCCATCCAGGCTCAAGAATTCGTGCTGGTGTACCAGCCCATCATCGATATTGAACAAGGAAACAGGGTGTCAGGTTTTGAAGCCCTTGTCCGCTGGAATAATTCTGAACATGGTGTGGTTTCTCCTGCGGAATTTATCCCCCTTGCCGAAGAGACGGGCCTGATTGTGCCTATGGGTGCCCAGATTTTACGGATGGCCTGCGAACAGACCAAGAAATGGGTGGATATGGGCTTTAGTGACATTCGTGTGGCCGTGAACTTCTCCGCGAAGCAGTTTACTTTGGATAACATGGTGGATGACGTAAAGCGTGTGCTGACTGAAACACATTTAAATCCCAAGAATCTGAAACTGGAGATTACTGAATATACCGCCATGTGCGAAGTGGAGAAGGCTATCGACATTATGCGGACCCTTTCCAACATGGGACTCCAGATTTCTATTGACGATTTCGGTACGGGGTATAGTTCCCTTTCTTATCTGAAACGCTATCCGGTTCATACGCTAAAGATGGACAAGTCCTTTATTGATCACATTGCTGATGATGAAGAGGACGCCACCTTTGCGAGGATGGTGATAGGCATTGCCAGCACCTTGAATCTGGACTTGATTGCCGAAGGTGTGGAAACAGAGGAACAGCTGCAGTTCCTGAAACGGGAAGGCTGCCGTTACATTCAGGGCTATTATTTCAGTAAGCCACTGGCTCCTGACAAGGCCTTGGCCTATATGCAGGAACACTACGCCGTAGAGACTAGTAAAGTGTCATCCTGAGCGCGAATGCGCGAAGGATCTAGGCCATAGGTTCCATCCTTTTTTTATCTTTCTTGCCGATGTCTGGAAAGGTTTATCTGATTGGTGCCGGTCCCGGTGATCCGGGGCTTTTG
>CAMIWK010000070.1 GCA_946402415.1 uncultured Fibrobacter sp. | reverse complement strand
GCACAGGGCGTCTTCAGCAAGGCGGTGGCAGGATTCGTTTTACCTAATGGTTCCTATCATATCGCCACGCTGGGTACTAGTGCGGACACCATCTTCGACATCGCTTCGCTAACCAAGGTCTGCCCCACTTCCACCCTTGCCCTCTGCGCCATTCTGCAGGGCAAGCTGGACGTAGACACCAAGGTCATAGACTTCATTCCGGAACTGCATACCAATTACCGGGACGACATTCGCATTTTCCACCTGCTGACCCACAGCCTGGACTACCGGGTGCCCATGAAAACTCTCCGGACGCTCCCGCCCGAAGGGATTCTTGAGGCCCTGTACAGCTACCAGTTCCAGATTGCACCGGGCAAGGCCTTCAACTACGGGAACCCCGCCAGCGTGCTGCTGGGGATCGTGCTGAACCGCCTCACGGGCAAGTCCCTTCAGGAACTGGGGCGCGAAACCTTCTTCGAGCCCCTCGGCATGGAACGCTCCGGTTGGGACCCACTGGAACGGTTCCCCAAGGAACAGATCATGCCTACAGAAGAATGCGCCTTCCGGGGCCGCACCATCCAGGGCGAAATCCACGACGAGAGCGCCTGGGTCTTGCGGAAGCTTTTCCCGGTGGGTTCCGCCGGCATGTTCAGCACCGTGCCTGACCTGCTCCGCTTTGTAAAGATGGTGCTGAACGACGGTGTCTACGAAGGCAAGCGTGTAGCGCCGGCAGGGCTACTAGGCATGGTCAGCCAGAACGCCTTCGCCCCCGAAGTAGGCGCCGAAACGGCGCTCGGCTGGGAACTGAACGCCGAGCGTTTCATGGGCAAGTGCCGCTCCCCTCGTACATTCGGTAAGACCGGCTTCACCGGAGCGAGCATCGTGGCCGACCCCGAACGGGGAGCCGCAGCGGTACTCCTGAGCAACTTTACCTGGCCCCACCGGGAACCAAGCGCCGACCGCATCAACCAGTTCAGGGCGGCCCTTTCGGACCTGTTCTTCTCGCAGGTCTAGGCCAGGTACCTCCTACACCCCCAAAACAAAAAGACCCTGCCGAAGCAAGGTCTTTCGAGTGGACGGTACTGGATTTGAACCAGTGACCTCTGCCGTGTGAAAGCAGCGCTCTAAACCAACTGAGCTAACCGTCCAAAGGTGCGAGCAAATATATAAAACGGCCCGTGCCTTGTCAAGGGGGCGGTTCCCTACAGGTACTTGTCCTCGGCGCTGCGGAGGATAGTCAGGAACTCCGCCGGAGTCTTAGCCGCAATCAGTTCCTTGCGTACGTTGCCGTCGGCTAGGAGCCTGCTCACAGAAGACAGGGCCTTGAGGTGCGGTCCAACGGTGTTGCCGGGACTCACAATCAAAATCAACAGATATACGGGTTCGCCGTCGAAGGACTCGAAATCCAGGCCACCGGCCACAGTGGCGGCAACCATGCACATGCGGTCCACATAGTCGATCTTTGCATGAGGCACTGCTAACCCGCATCCGATACCCGTAGAACGGGTCTTTTCGCGGTTCCAGACAGCCTCAAAAATCTCGTCACGATGTTCCAGCTTATAGGCGCTGCAAAGCGTATCCACCAGTTCATTAAGAATGGCTTCCTTAGTCTCGCAAGAAGAATTGATCAAAATGCAATTATCTACAAACCGTTCAGAAAGTCGCATATCGTTATCCTCTATGTACAAGATAGATATTTAGAAAAATTGCGTCCTTTTTTCCAAAAAATAAGGAGAAAAAAAGGAAAAGTCTCATTTTCCACTTAAAAAAGAGGCCATTTCAAACCTAGAATGCAAATTTGACAGGTTTTCCAGAGCCTGGGCCATTATGGGAACCTGGATTTGCCCAGGGGCGGCAACGTTGCCGATGGCCCCATAAGTCAGGTTCGCCCCCTCCTTCAGGGACCAGACCCGGCTCACCCGTCCAAAAGCGCCCATGCCAAAAGCGGCAAAAAGTTCAAAATCCTCGCCAAAATCCCGGGCAAAGCCATAAAGCCGTTCACAGTCATCTTCAGAGCCACACATAGCCGCAATCTTCAGCCCCTCAGCCCCCAAGCGGGAGACATCACGGGCAAAGTCCCGCAGCTCCATAGCGGTAGGAACCCGCGTAAAATTGTGTTGGGAAATGATAATCCTTACATCACGATTGCCGGCCAGAGAAGACAGTTCCCCGTAATCGTATAGACAGTCCCGCTCCAAGTCCAGCCATTCGGGTACCTGTTCAGCCTCCAGAAGGGATTTCCACAAGGGCAGACGCTCACCTGCCCGGCTATCCTGAAATGTACCGCCATCGCGCTTGAGACGTATGGTGCCTATCTGAAAGGCCTGGGGCGCCACCTTCCTGACCCGTGCCGAAAGCCCATTCCAACAGGAAGGGTCAAAAAAATCATAACGGATTTCCAGTGCCGAACAAGCCTGCAAGTCCAGAAATACCGGATGCATAGAGTCCGTCTCTATTGCAGAGAGGACTTCGGGGTCAACCAGACCGACTAGGAATTTTTCGTTGCTCACAGGCATGCGACAAATATAGGAATCTTTACATTTTGCAGGGAAAAGGCGATAATTCGGTATGGAATAATTTCTAAATTATACCCGAACAAAAAGGATTCATTATGGCCGACTGCAACGAAAAGAAAGATAATCAAGTTCCCGAAATGATGAAAAAGGCCGAGGAGTTTCTCGCCTCCAAGCGTCGCATCTTTTTGTGGGGCGGTGTAGATGATGAAAGCGCCGAACGCATTGTGAAACAGCTTCTGTACCTGGATTCCCTGAACCACGAAGACATCGTGTTCTTCATCAATAGCCCGGGCGGCGTGATTTCTAGCGGTCTTGCCATCTACGATGCCATGAACGCCATCAAGAGCGACGTGGTCACGGTATGTTGCGGACAAGCCGCTTCCATGGGCGCGGTCCTGCTAACTTCCGGCGCCAAGGGCAAGCGCTACGCCTGGCCCAATGCCCGCATCATGATCCACCAGCCGCTCATCCACGGCGAAATCGTGGCCCCTGCAAGCGATATTCAGATCCAAGCCGAAGAGATGCTGCGTATCCGTAACATCACCGGCAAGATCCTTGCCGAAACCACTGGACACACCCAAGAAGAAATCGACAAGGATACGGAACGCGACAACTTCATGAGTGCCGAAGAAGCCAAGTCTTACGGACTAGTAGATAAGGTCGAGAGCCTGGTATAATGGGATTTTTTTCAGCCATCAAGAGCGGCCTTGCCAAGACCCGTGACGCCCTGGTGGGTGAGCTCAAGGGGATTGTCGGAGCAGGCAAGATTACCGATGAAACCCTCGAAGAACTCGAGGAACACCTGATCAAGGCCGATGTAGGCGTCGAAGCCGCATTCCTGCTGACCGACGCCTTGCGCGAACAGGCTCTAGGCAAGTCGCTCACGACCGAGCAGGTGCTTGGCATTATGCGGAGCGAAGCGGAACGCCTGCTCAAGGACCCGCCACCCTTCGAGCTGAAGGGCAAGCCCCACGTGGTTCTTGTGATAGGCGTGAACGGCGCCGGAAAGACAACTACCATCGGCAAGCTGGCCGCCCGCTTGAAGGATGAAGGCAAGAAGGTGATGATCGCCGCCTGCGACACCTTCCGTGCCGCAGCCATCGACCAGCTGGAAACCTGGGCTGAGCGTTCCGGTGCCGAGTTCGTGAAGCACCAAGAAGGTTCGGATCCCGCTTCCGTCGCATTCGATGCCTGCAATGCGGCCATCGCCCGCGACTGCGACGTGGTACTCATCGATACAGCCGGACGTCTGCACAACAAAGACTACTTGATGGAAGAACTCAAGAAAATTGTCCGCGTCATCAAGAAGGTGAATCCCGACATGCCACACGACATGTGGCTCGTCATCGACGGCAATACCGGACAGAACACCATCAACCAGACCAAGATTTTCAACCAGAGCTTCCCGCTTACCGGCCTGGTGGTCACCAAGCTCGACGGCACAGCCCGTGGCGGCGCGGTCCTTTCTATCGCAAGCTCGCTCCAGATTCCCATCCGCTGGATTGGCATGGGCGAGCGCATCGACCAGCTAGTGCCTTTCAGCAAGGCCGAATATGTTGAGGGCCTTTTTGAAAACGCTCTAGAAGAAGAGCCCCAATAGGCACAACTATGTCAGGTATCGCGCGCACCCTGTGGATTCTTGGACTTGCAGCACTGATATGCCTGCAGGCAGGTTGCGAAAAGAAAGCCCCTACCGTCGATCAAAAGTTCGTGAACACCTATACGGAACTGCTGATAACCGAACAGATGTACGGCACGGATTCCCCTAAAGCCAGACTCCATCGCAAGGCGATTCTGGACAGTGCCGGCTATAGTCGCGAGATTTTTCTCCAAAAGGCGAGAGCCATTCTCGATGACAAGGATATGTGGGTCCCCTTCCAGAAGGCCGTCACCGAACGGCTGGATACGCTGGTAGAAAAAAAGAACGCCAGGCCCGAACGTCCGCGCAAAAGGGATTGATCATGAACCGCGTTTTTCTTTGCGTATGCGTTTTGACCGCCTTGCTGTTTGGGGCCACCCCTCAGTCCCTGGTCCAATGGATGGACTATAGTGTCGCCCTGGAAAAGGCGAAGACCGAGCCCAGACTCATCTTCGTGGATATGTATGCCGACTGGTGCGTTCCATGCCGCGTCATGGACAAGAATGTCTATATGAACCCCTCGGTGGCCTCTACACTGAACAAAAAATTCTATCCCGTAAAATTGAATGTCGATTCTGAAGGTTCCATTGTTTGCGATGGAAAGAAGGCCTCGCCCAAGCAATGCTTTGCCGAGATATGGGAGCTGAACGTTCTCCCGTCCTTCGTGCTCATTGCGCCCAAGGGACTTTCTATATTGACTGTGACCGACTCCATGTCGCCCCAAGAAATGCTGATGCTGTTGGACAAATTCCTGGAAAAAGAACAAGAGTGGATTGAACGATGAACGAGCAGATTCTTTTCTACCTGCAAATATCCTTCTGGATCCTGCTTTTCCTGTTTGTCCATTGCTACGTGCTGTTTCCCATCACACTTCCCTTTGTCAGTGAAATTTTCAAGCGGAAGGGGAACGAAGGTGAAGACGATGATGAATTGCCAAAAGTTTCAATCCTGATTTCTGCCTATAACGAAGAAGCGGTCATCGAACGAAAAATTCAAAACCTGCTGGAATTGGACTATCCCAAGGACAAGCTGGAAATCCTCATCGGCGATGACGGCTCCATAGACAAAACCGCAGAAATCGTGGAACGCTACAAAGACCAGGGAATCACCCTGGTCAAGGCTCCCCAGAACGCAGGCAAGGCCGCCATGTTGAACCGGTTGCAAAAACACGCCTCTGGTGAAATCCTGCTATTCTGCGATGCCAATACCATACTGTTCCCCAATGTGGTCCGCAAGTTGACGGACCCGTTCAGAGACAAGAAAATCGGTTGCGCCTGCGGCCACCTGATTCTAACGGACAAGAGCGGCTCCGAGCTAGGACGTGGCGAAAGCGCCTACTGGGACCTGGAATCCGAAATCAAGAAATTTGAAGGAATGATGGACCTGCTCATCGGTGGAAATGGCGCCCTGTATGCCATACGCAAGGAACTCTATACGGACTTGCCCACCAAGAAAAGCGTCATGGATGATTTCTTCGTCACCACGAAAATCCTGCAGAAGGGCTACTACTGCACCTTCATCTCTAGCGCCATAGGAACCGAACAGACTTCCAAAGAAACTATCGGCGAATACCGTCGCAAGGTCCGTATCGGAAGGGCCAACTTCAACTACATCCTTTCGTACCTTCCCCTTCTCAACCCCTTCAGGCCGCTGCGCTGTTATCTGTTCTTCTCCCACAAGATATTGAGGTGGTTCTCTCCCCACATTTTGTTCCTTCTTTTCCTTGTAAACGTACCCTTGGCTTGGTACTATGTCCCCTACCGGATTTCCCTCGCCCTTTTATTCGCCATCGTACTTGCAGGACTCCTTAAGATTATCCCCGGAGCTTACTACTTCTTGTCTATGAACATGGCCATACTCAAGGGCTTTTTCCTTTCGTTTGGCAAGGAAAAATCCGGAGGTTGGGCTCGGGAGGCGAGAAGCGACGAGTAATCTAAAAAAAGATTATATTTTAGTTCGAGAACTAGCAATATGAAACGAATCCTGACCGTCATCTTGTTCACCCTGGTTTTTACCGCCCTACCGGCAAACGCATTCACTATGGATGTGCAGGCAGGCGTTGTCAACCATGTCAGTGAGCTTTCCAAGTTCAACCTGAACATCTACGGTCACCTATGGTACCGCATCGACCAGATGCTGTTTGTTGGCATCGGCAGCGGATACCAGGAAATCGACAACGTAGGACTGGTACCTGTCAGCGCAGGCCTCTGGATACGCCTTCCCATCGGCGGGCAAGTTCTTCCCGTTCTGACTGGGGACATAGGCTATCTCATCGGCAGTGAACACCAGCTGTTCTGGAAAACCGGCGGCGGGTTCGACATCAAGAACGGGGATTATTCCTCCATCCTCCTGATGGGCGGTTACGAGTTTCTAGATCACAGCGGCAAGGGCTTCGCTTATATCCAGGCAGGCATCCTAGTCGAAATCTGATTTTTGCGGATTCGTTCCCGTGATCCATTTTCTTAAATACAATATCATCGGTGTACTGAACACCCTTATCACCCTTGCCGTGGTGTGGGTGCTGCACCAGCTACTGGACTGGAACCTAGAACTTTCCAACTTCTTGGGATTTATCGCCGGAGGCTGCAACAGCTACCTGTGCAACCGCATCTGGAATTTCAGAAGTCACAACAAGAAGCGCTCCGAAGTTATCCGCTTTGTCGTGGTGTTCCTGGTATCTTACGGGGTAAACCTGCTTGTGCTAGAAGCCACAGCCTATACGCTAGCAAATGCAGACTGGTGTGCGGGCTTTACCACATGGATTTCTCAATTCATGAAACCCACCTACTTCGCCAACGTGGTGGCCAACGTGGTCTATGTGCTGGTGAGCTTTACCCTGTACAAAAAGTGGGTTTTCAAGGCCGCGCCGAAACAGGGCTAGCGGTTGTATCCCTTGAACCACTCAGCAAAAGCCTTGATGCCCGTATCTAAATCGGTATCGGCAGTATAGCCAACATCTTTTTCAAGAGCCGCCGTATCGGCCCAGGTAACTTCTACATCGCCCGGCTGCATAGGCATATATATCTTCTCGGCGGTCTTGCCCAAGTGCTTTTCCAGAGTCTGCACAAAGTCCAACAGGTTCACTGGATTGCCATGCCCAATGTTGTAAAGCTTGTTCTCGTTCTTGCCAACTCCCGCCTCGTAAACGCGGACCACACCTTGAGCAATATCATCAATGTAAGTGAAATCCCGCATCATATGGCCGTTGTTGAAAATCTTGATAGGCCGATCGTGCAAGATGGCGTCTGCAAAGAGCCAGGGTGCCATATCGGGCCTACCCCAGGGGCCGTAGACAGTAAAGAAACGAAGTCCGGTAGCGTTAATTTGGTACAGATGATGGTACGTTTCCGCCATCAGCTCATTGCTCCGCTTGGTGGCGGCATATAGACTAGACGGCATACAGACCGGGTCTTCTGTAGCGAAGGGGGTCTTAGTGTTTCGCCCATAGACGCTGCTAGAGGAGGCGTAGGTCAGGTGCTCCACCGGATTGAAACGGCAGCCTTCCAAAATGTTCAGGAATCCCGTGATGTTGCTGTCGATATAGGCTTGGGGGTTTACTAGGCTATAGCGAACACCCGCCTGAGCTCCCAGATGGATGACGCCGTCAAAATGTTCCCGCTCAAAGAGCCCCTTGATGGCGGCGGCATCGGCAAGGTCCATCTTTTCGAATCGGAAAGCCTTATGGTCCAGACGTTTTAGGCGGTCTTCCTTGAGAGACACCTGGTAATAGTCATTCAGGTTGTCGATTCCCACCACCTGATAGCCCTTGGACAAAAGAATCAGCGAGACCTCACAACCGATAAAACCTGCGGCGCCTGTAACCAAGATTTTTTTAGACATTACGCATACCTCAAAATACTTTTTAAAGATAAAAAAAGACGGTCATTACGACCGCCTTTTTTCAAAAGTGCTTTGCTTACTTTTCGAAAGGAACCAGTTCCACACGGCGGTTCTGCTTACGTCCATGCTTACTGCCATTGCTGGCGATGGGCATTTCGCTACCATAACCCACAGCGCGGAGGCGGCTGGCGTCAATGCCCTGCTGGATAAAGTAATCCACCACAGCCTGGGCCCTGGCCTGAGACAGTTCCTTGTTCTTTTCGGCCTTGCCCACGTTGTCTGTATGGCCCTGGACTTCCAGGTTAGAAGAAGGAATATCCTTCAGAAGAGCCACAATGTCGTTGAGAGTGCCGTAACTATCCTTGGTGAACTTGGTGGAGTTGGTCTGGAACTGGATACCCTGTTTCAGCTTGTTCAGGTCCTGCTTCTTGTTCAGCGGGCAACCCTTGGCATCCACCTTCACACCTTCCAGGGTGTAGGGGCACTTGTCCTGATGGTCAGGCACGCCGTCGTGGTCGATGTCCAGGGGGCAACCTGTGCTATCCACCTGAATTTCCTTTTCGGTATTGGGGCACTTGTCCAGGCCGTCAAACACGCCGTCCTTGTCGGTATCGATGGGGCAGCCCGTGCTGTCAACCACCACGCCTTCCTTGGTGTTGGGGCACTTGTCCAAATCGTCGGCTACGCCGTCCTTGTCAAAGTCGGAGATACAACCGGTACTATCCACAGAGGAGCCTTCCGGAGTGTTGGGGCACTTGTCCAGAGCATCAGGCACGCCGTCCTTGTCGGCATCGGCGGTACAACCGGTACTATCTACAGGCGTGCCGGGCTTGGTGTTCGGGCACTTGTCCAAAGCGTCGGGAATGCCGTCGCCATCGCGGTCGCCTTCGCAGCCCTCGGCATTCACTTCAGCACCTTCCGGAGTATTGGGGCACTTGTCCAGATCGTCGGGAACGCCGTCCTTGTCGGTATCGGCAGCACAACCCGTGCTATCGACCTTGGCGCCGGCCTTGGTGTTCGGGCAACGGTCATCGGCATCGGGGATTCCGTCCTTGTCAAAGTCGCTTTCGCATCCGGTGGCGTCAATCTGGCGGCCTTCCTT
>CAMIWK010000069.1 GCA_946402415.1 uncultured Fibrobacter sp. | reverse complement strand
TCACGAACTGCGGAATCACGATGAAGATGTTGGTGAGCATGTTCAGCACTTCGTCAATCCATCCGCCGCGGAAACCGCCGAACAGACCGATAAGCACACCGATCGTGGTAGCGATGATACCGGCCACAAAGCCCACATAGAGAGAGCTGCGCAGCCCTGCGATCAACAGGGACACATAGTCACGACCAAGGTGGTCAGTACCGAGCAAGTGTTCTGAAGAAGAACCTGCATACGGACCGGCGAGAATGTCACGGGCGTGAGTATCGACGCTGTAGAAGAGAGGTCCAAAGAGCGCGATCAGGAGCGTGAGCACGAAGATCGAGATACCGATGACGAACATCGGGGACTTGAGAAGGTTTCTAAGAAGCTTAATCATAATTACTTACCTCCCATTTGGAGACCGGCCTTCACGCGCGGATCGAACACGGCGATGAGCACGTCAACGGCATAGTTGGCGACGAGCACGCAGGTCGAAATCATGAGCGTACAACCCTGAATCGTTGCGTAGTCGTTCTTCTGGATGGCATTGAGCATTGCCATACCGAGGCCCGGATAAGAGAAGATCATTTCGGTAATGAGTGCGCCACCCACCATGGCGCCCAGGGACTGGGCAAGACCGGTGAGCTGCGGAAGCATTGCGTTACGGAACACGTAGCTGATAATCTTGCCTTCGCGAAGACCGAGCCACTTGGCGTACTTCATGTAGTCAGTACCGAGTTCATAAATGGACATGGAACGCATACCCGTTGCCTGACCCGAAAGAAGAATCGGGAAGCAGCTGAAGAACGGGAGGATGTAGTACCAAGCAACGCTCTTGATGCAAGTCCAGGAGAAGGTGAGTTCCGGAATGTCGGAGCTGTAAGCACCCATAGCCGGGAACCAGCCGAGCGTGATGGAGAACATGGCCACCAAGAGCATACCGAACACGAAGTAGGGCACACCGTTCAGGAACATGGCGCAGGGGAAGAACACCTTGTCGAAGATGCCGCGCTTGTAGGCAGCGAAGGCACCAAGCAGGTTACCGATAATCCAGCCGAGGATAATGGTCGGAGCCTGAATGAGGAGGGTCCAAGGAACGGATTCCTTGATGATGTCCACCACCGGCTTCGGGTACTGGCTGTAAGAAATACCAAGGTCACCCTTGAACACATTCTTGATGTAGACCAGGAACTGGGAGATTCCAGAAGCAAGGCGGGGGTCGGCCTTCTTGACCACTTCATCCACCATGACGGTGTCCTGGTGTTCAGACTGGTACTGTTCCATAACAGGAACCTGTTCCGTCTTGGCCACCTTCTTCTTGGTCTTCGGATCCTTTTCCATTACCGGGTTGCCCTTGTCGTCGAGCACCGGCTTTTCTTCGAACACGGGATTGCCTTCGGCATCAACCACCTGGCGTTCAAGCATCACCGGATTACCTTCGGCATCAACGTCCTTGACCGTCTTCAAAACGGGGGCGCCGTTCTCGTCGAGCTTGGCCACCTTGACCGTAATCATCTGGCCATTGGCATCGACTTCGGGGTCGTAAATCACGTTACCCTGGTCATCAAGCTCGGCCATACCGAAGGCCTTGAGCAGGCCCTCTTTCTTGAGCTTGGCTTCTTCGGGCGAAAGGCCCTGGGCAGCCTTACCCATAATGATGTCCACAGGGTTGTTCTCACCCATACGGGGCAACGTAAAGTTAATCGCCACAGCGACAACAAACGTCAAGAGATACCAGAATCCCTTCTGCAGGACATAGCGCAACATAGGATATTGTTTAAGCATTTGTCGTCCTTTTATTTAGCAAGCTTGAGGTTCCAAAGAATCTTGGTGCCAGAGGCAATCCACGGAAGCTGCGGCGGAGCGTAGGGATTCTCGGCGGTAGGCCAGTTTGTCCATACGCGGTCGCTGAATTCGTAGAACTGTTCGGGCAGGTAGACCAACGGAATAGAGGGCTGGTCTTCCATAAAGATCTTGTTGAGTTCGCGATAGGCCTTGGCGATTTCTTCGGGGTCGGTCATCAGCGGGATGGCGGACATGAGCTGGTCCACTTCGGGGCGGAACTCAGGCGTGCCAGGCTGGTTGTAACGGCCGATATTGGTGCCGGCCCAAGCGCCAAGCGGCTGCCAGTCACGGCTAGACATAACTTCGTTGAAGCGGCTCCAGGGCAGAGAGGGAGACACGTCGGCAGACGGCTTGTCCATCAACAGGTCGAAGTTGCCGGTGCCCTTGGCAGGCCAGTACTGACCGCCGTCCACAAAACCTTCACGCACGTCGATACCGGCCTTGCGCATACCTTCTACGGCGATGGTCACCATAGCTTCCCAGTCGGTCCAACCGGCGGGGCTTGTGATATAGAGCGTGGGGAGCTTTTCGCCACGAGCATTTTCCATGTGGTCGAGGGTACCGTCGTTCTTCCAGACAGACTTGTAGCCAGCCTCAGAAAGCATACGCTTTACCGTGTTCAGGCGTTCATTCTCGTCGGTAATGGAGAGGTTCACACCATACTTCTGGGTGTCTTCATCGTTGATGAACTTGCCTTCAAGGTCCGTGGGCATAATAAGGCCCGGCTTGAGGGTAGAGGTATAGTTGGAAACGGCGAACTGGCGGATAGCCGTATAGTCAATAGCCGTTGCAAGGGCCCTACGGAAGCGCTTGTCGTTGAGAGGCTCCTTCATGGTGTTGATCATGAGCATGGGCATGGCACCCGGAGCAAAGTAAGGAGGCTCGTTGAACCAGGTATGCACGCCACGCTTACGCCAGATGCGGGTCACGAAGCTCATAGAGGCGTCGAGGTTGCCCGTAGTGAGAGCGATGGTGTTGGCATCGTTGCTCTTGTAAATCGGGTGGACCACGTACTTAGGAGCAGGGAGCTTGCCCTCGTGCAAGGCGGCATTGCCCCAGTAGTCATCACGACGCAAGAGGATAATCTTGTTCGGGTCGGCCGACATGATGTTGTAGGGGCCGGACACCACGGGATTCTTGTCCATGGTGAGCTTCTTCACCTCATCGAGGCCCTTTTCCGCGATAAGCGGTTCGAACACGTGGGCCGGGGCGATGCGGATTGCCTGGAGCAGGTCGCGCACAGAAAGCGGGTTGTTCCTCTGGGCCTTGTTCACAATGAACGAAAGCCGTTCCTGAACTGCCGGTTCGGTGGCAATCGTATCCACATGGATTTCTGAAATCTGCTCGGAGGTGTTGATGGAACCCTTGGTAAAGATGAACTTCACGTCGTTGGAGTTCACCTGCTTGCCGTCGCTCCACTTGGCAGCGGGGTTCAGGGTAACCACGATGCTGTCGTTATTGGAGAGGTCTTCGTCCAGGTGTCCCAGAAGGTCCTCGATCTGGCCGTTCAAGGTGTTATAGGTAATAAGCGGTTCATAAACCAAGTTGAAACGCCCACCCACGGGCCAGGCAGCCATCCAGCTTTCGGCAAGGGGGTTAAACGTCGCGGGAGCGCCCCATTGCTGACCGGACAAGTAGAGGGTCTCCTGACGGGGCAAAGCGCCTTCGACCTGGTCGCTTCCGCACCCCGAGAGAACGATACCACTTGCCGAGAGAGCCAAAAGCACCTTGGCAGTAGATTTCATAGCAATCATTATATCCTCATTTTATGTAGCCAATAATCGGCATCGATGAAAATCGTTTTTTAATCTAGTTTTTTTATGGCGAAAAGTTCCTTTGCAAATAAATTTTTCTGTTTACAACAGGTTAGTAGATAGGCACTTGCCATTTGTTGTTTACAAATCTTTACAAAGCGACTCGCGCCCTCCCCACCTGTCATACCGGCCAGAGCCTGTCCCGGATTTTGTTCCGGGAAGCCTGCATCCCCTAGCCCCTAATCTCTAATTACTATCTTGTGCCCAAAACGGAGTTTATATGGCAGCACTCATCCTAGACGGCAAGGCTCTTGCCAAGACCACGGAAGAAGAACTCAGCGTCCGCGTGGCAAAACTCAAGGAAAAGACGGGCAAGACCCCGATTCTCGCCACCATCCTTGTGGGCGATGACCCGGCCAGCGCCACATATGTCAAGATGAAGGGCAACGCCTGCGCCCGGGTAGGCATGGAAAGCATCCGGGTGGTGCTCCCCAAGAACACCACCACCGAAGAGTTGCTGAACAAGATCCAGGAACTGAACGAGAACCGTGACGTGCACGGCATACTGCTACAACATCCGGTTCCGCGCCACATCGACGAACGGGCCGCCTTCGAAGCTATCGACGCCCGTAAGGACGTAGACGGAGTGACCTGCCTGGGCTTTGGCCGCATGGCTATGGGAGAACCCGCCTACGGTTGCGCCACTCCCGCCGGAATTATGCGCCTACTAAAAGCCTACAACATTCCGCTCGCCGGTAAACACGCCGTTGTGGTAGGCCGGAGCGCCATTCTCGGAAAGCCCATGGCCATGATGCTCCTGAACGCAAACTGCACAGTGACCATCTGCCACAGCAAAACCGAAAACCTTCCCGAGTTCGTGAAGCAGGCCGACATTCTGGTAGGGGCCGTAGGCAAGCCGGAATTCATCAAGAAGGAATGGATCAAGCAGGGAGCCGTCGTGGTGGACGCCGGTTACCATCCGGGTGGCGTTGGCGACATCGAGAAAGGCCTCGATGACGTGGCCTCCGCCTACACTCCGGTACCAGGCGGCGTAGGCCCCATGACCATCAACACGCTTATCTACCAGAGCGTAGAAAGCGGCGAAAAGTATTTAGGATAATTCCAAAAAGCATGCCCGCCGGAGTTTACCCCGCACTTGATGCGGGGCGGGGATGACATAGTGTGTGTTTATCGCCTGGTGCGTTCAAGCTCAACGGCGTCTGCTTCGGCGGAATTGGGCGAAAGCATTCCCTTCACCAAGTCGCCTACAAATTCAGCGCCGACACCTATCATAGTCCCTACAGTAGAATCGCTAGAAAACTCGCGGCTATCCATACTGGTAGTCACATCCATCAGGGCATTATTCTTGCCGGGGCCCGCACTGTCCACATAGACCAGGGGCTTAGACTCTTCTTTCAGCCGTAACGAATCCGATTCGGACACAGTAGCCTTAGGCATCAGCTGGCAAAAACCGACAGATGCAATGAGAAGTACTATGAAAGCGACACGCATCATTTGCGTACCTGAATTGTCCTTACGGAACCAGGCCTGCCATAGCGCATAATGTACACTCCCTTGGGGAGCCCCTTATTCGCAGCATTCCATAGGCCAGCGGCACCTTGGCTTGCAGCACCAGACTTTGCCCTAAGCAGCTGACCCTTCATATCGAACACCTGGCAGTAGATTTCGCCAGAGAAATCAATCCAGTGGATATCTCCGACCATAGGGATAGCCTCCGGAACATCACCCGAAGCGTTACCCTGCTGTTCGGAAGAATCGCTACCGTTGCCGCTAGATGCGCTGTTATCGCCACCAGATGCACTACTGTTGCCACCGGACGCACTGCTATTGTCGCCAGAGGCGCTGGACTGCGGTGGCACCATGCCTGGACACTGGACTCCGTCGGCAATAAACTTAATCCAGTCCACGTTAACATTGTCATCGTCAATGCTTACCTTAAAGGAATTCGAACCCTCAGTCAGCCGGACAGTGCCGGCATCAATCTCGGCATAGATATCCCAACTAGTGGTAGGAGAAACGCTTACCTGCAAGGGCTCTGCTCCAACTGCAGAAATCGTGAACTTCGTATCTTGCGAATTACCCGTAGATGCACGAGCCAATACCTTGTACTGACCTGTACATGGTACACTCATAGTGTAGTTGAACCATTCTCCGGTTTTGGTGTATCCAATGGCATAACCATCTCCCGCACTGACAATGCCCGCATCATCTGTACGGTAAGTGACATATTTTTCCATCTCACTGTAGTTGAGGTCGTTATAGGCAACACCCTGACCGCCCTGGTCATAGTCTTCCATTTCCACAGTGATACTAATTGTGCTACCGCTACTTGTTATGGAATAGCTGGAAGCCGGTACGGTTGCAGAGCTGCTGCTGATAGGCGTAGTACCCGAGCCGTTCGATATCACGATGTCGCCTCCGTTGGGGACGGCATCAAAGTAAATGTAACCATTCTTGATGGATGCCGTAATGGCCTTGCCACCCTGAGTTGCCGAAACGGATGTCCAGTTATTGCTGTTCTGTACACGTATGGAAAGAGGATAGTCATAATTGGAAATGTTATCGGCAATGTTATGGGCCAACTTGACGGTAATGCTGTTTCCACTTGTGGATGCCGTAGCCGAACTGGCCTTGCGCTCCTTGATATACATAGCAACATCACGGAACGTTCCTACCCAAATGTCATTTGTGCTGGCCCAACTAAGGGCACCATCAATAACGCTCAAATCAGTTGGCGAGAATGTGGCGTTGCCATTATTGCTCTTGCCCGCAAGGCCATGCGTAAGGAACATGACCCAGCCTCCTTTTTGGGAAGCCTCTTGCATTTTTCCAGTAAATTGGTTCACTGAGTTAAAGTTGATACTATACTGCTGTTCAACTCCTGTCATAATAGCAGGAACTTGTGCCCAGTTGCTGGGACCATCCTTTCCCATTACTTCACTTCCATTCCCGCATATACGGCCTGCAATATAGTTCTGCAAAACAGTTGCTTCATCGGGCACCGTGCAGTTCGGATAGGCAAGCGTAATACATTCGTTATTCTTTATATTGTCATTTATGGTAGCCTTAGACGATGCAATCTCGTTATTTGGCATCGGGTTTCCATGATTATCACTATGGCTAGCAATTTCATGACCATTGCTAGCCATACCCTGGAAACCGGTCCAATTGGGATTCCAATTTGTAACCAGGTTGAAGGTCGCCTTAAAGCCGTAGTTATCAAATAGCGGTCCTACGTCGGTCACATGACTTGGAGCGCCATCATCAAACGTAAAAGAAACCGCGGCCGTACGGAAGCCTGCCCAAGTACCGATTTCAACGGTCTGCGCGTAAGCGGAACCCGCAAGGGAAAGTGCAGTCACACAACCCACCACCATTGCTAGAGAAAAAATTTTTTTCATGGTCCACCTTCTAGTTATGTCCAATCAGTAAAAATACATCCTGTTTCACAAAAGCGGTCTATACCCATCCATAAAAATAAGGACAAAAGGGTGTTTTTTCTATCTTTGCTCCCGTGATCCAGATACAGAATGTCACCA
The DNA here is from genome assembly GCA_946402415.1 of uncultured Fibrobacter sp. GTDB lineage: Bacteria > Fibrobacterota > Fibrobacteria > Fibrobacterales > Fibrobacteraceae > Fibrobacter. The sequence continues at coordinate 2,064 of CAMIWK010000069.1, read as the reverse complement.
AGTCCTTCGGAGTCCAGGTTCTCTTGGACGGAGCAAGCCTGCTTGTGGGCGACCACGAGCGCGTAGGACTAGTAGGCCGCAATGGTTGCGGAAAGTCCACGCTGTTCAAGATGATTCTCGGGCAGGAATGCCTAGACGGCGGCTCCATCGACATTCCCAAAAAATACACCCTGGGCTACCTACAGCAGCATATCAACTTCACCCACGCCACAGTCCACGAAGAAGCCTGTAGCGTATTAAAGCCCAATGAAGACGGCTGGCTAGAAGAGCACAAGGTGAAGGCTATCTTGTTTGGCCTGGGGTTCGATGAAGAATCTATGCACAAGAGCCCTATGCTTTTGTCTGGCGGTTTTCAGATCCGCCTGAACCTGGCGAAGGTGCTAGCCTCTGAACCCGACATGCTCTTGCTGGACGAACCCACCAACTACCTGGACATTGTCTCTATGCGTTGGCTCAGTCGGTTCTTGCGCAACTGGAAGGGCGAAGTGCTGCTGATTACCCACGACCATCATTTTATGGACGAGGTCTGCACCCATACCGCGGGTATTCACCGTCACAAGATCCGTAAGGTGAAAGGCACGGTGGAAAAACTCCGGGAGACCATCGCCGAAGAAGAAGAGGTAGCTCAGCGTACTCAGGAAAACGAAGCCAAGAAAAAGGAACAGCTCGAGAAGGTCATCGAGCGGTTCCGCTACAAGGCCGCCAAGGCCGCCATGGTGCAGTCCAAAATCAAGGCGGCAGCAAAGCTTGCCACCGGCGAGCGACTCACCCACGAACGCAACCTGGATTTCAGTTTTACCGAGGCTCCCTTCCCTGGAAAACGTATGCTCCAGATTAAGGGGCTGTCCTTTGCTTACGATGGCGGGCCGGAACTGATTACCGACTTAACGATGGATGTGTTCAAGGGTGACCGTATAGCAGTCATAGGCCCCAACGGACGGGGTAAAACTACCCTCCTGAATTTGATTGCAAAAGAGCTGCAACCTACCGCAGGCGAAATCAGTCACAATCCGAATTTGCAAATCAATTATTTCGGTCAGACAAACATCAACCGCCTGAACCTGGACAATACTGTAGAAGAAGAAATCGCCACCGCTATCGAAGAAGTGTCACAGAAGAGCCGCGCCCGCGGGCTTGCAGGGCTCATGATGTTCAGCGGCGATGCGGCTCTCAAGAAGGTAAAAGTCTTGAGCGGTGGCGAACGGAGCCGTGTACTTCTCGGGAAGATTCTGGCCAGCGCCTGCAACATGCTTTTGCTGGATGAACCCACAAACCATCTGGACATGGAAAGCATCGAAAGCCTGATCGACGCTCTGGAAGATTACGAGGGCACCGCCCTGGTGGTCACCCACGACGAGGAACTCTTGCATGCCTTCGCTACAAGGCTCGTGGTGTTCGACGGCGGAAAGTGCCGCATCTTCGAAGGCTCCTACGCCGACTTCTTGGAAAAGGTGGGCTGGGCCTCTGAAAAGAAGCCCGGCGGAACCGAATCGGCAAACATCAAGGTTTCCAACATCGACGTCAAAACCGACGACGGAAACAATGCCGGTGCCGCAGGGAACACCGCCCCCCGCGCCAAAGAAGACCGCAAGGCCCGCGCAGACTATATCGCCGAGCGAAGCAAGGTCATCAAGCCCCTAGAAAAGAAGCTTGCCAAAATCGAAGAAGACATTGCCAAGGCCGAAGCCCTGGGTGGCGAACTGGAATCAAAACTGGTAGCCGCTTCGGAAAGTGGCGACGGCAACGCCATCACCGCCATCGCGAAAGACATGGACGACAACAAGAAAGTCGTGGACAGCCTTTACGAAGACTGGGAAAAAACCTCCGCCGAACTGGAATCAGCGAAGGACAAATACCCGATATAATTTATCTAAAAGGGGTAGGCCACCCCCTCGTGCGTCGGGGGCGGTGCATAAAAACATTCGTCACATACAGCAAACGGACCCTCGCCTGCGCGAGGGTGACGAAGTGCGGGTATAAAAAAAGCCCCCTCGATGGTTTACCATCAAGGGGGCGAGAATCCTGCAGCGACCTACTCTCCCGGGCCCGGAGGCCAAGTACCAT
>CAMIWK010000068.1 GCA_946402415.1 uncultured Fibrobacter sp. | reverse complement strand
CCCCGTGTAGACCAGCTTATGGATTTCGAATGGAAGTTCCTGTTGCCGGTGAACCTAGTTCTATTGACAGCAGGAGCGGCGTATATAGTGATTTGTGGTTAGTATGCAAGATAAGATTTCGACAGCTCAATATTTCAAGCGCTACTTCATGCGCTGCATCACGGGTCCCTGGAGCCTGCTCTGCGGACTTTCCGTGACGTTCAAGTATTTTATAGACCCAAGGCGCATCGTCACCGAACAGTATCCCGAAAACAAGAAGACCCTCAAGATGCACGAGCGCTATCGTGGCCGTCTGGAGATGATCGAGGATGCCGACGGCAACAACCACTGCACCTCTTGCGGCATGTGCGAACGCGCCTGCCCTAACGGGAGCATCAACGTTCTTTCTACCAAGAACATCGCAGGCAAAAAGGTTTTGGGCCGCTATGTCTACCATTTTGCCAGTTGCACCCAATGCGGCCTGTGCGTGGAGGCTTGCCCCTTCGGCGCCATCCGCATGAACCAGGATTTCGAGGTGGCTACTACCGACCCGAATACCCTTGAAATGATTCTCAACAAGAAGGAGGGACAGGGATAATGTTTCCAGGTCTTCAACTTCCAGAACTAGCATTGTCATTCCCTCATGGGGGAATGGACATTGCCTTCTACGCCGTAGCCATCGTCATGTTGGTGACGGCTGTATTTACCGTGGCCGTCAAGAACATCTTGCAGAGCGCCGTGTTTCTGATTTTCTCCTTCGTGGCTACCGCCATCCTCTACATGCTCCTACACGCCGAGTTTATCGCCCTTGCCCAGGTGATGGTGTACATCGGCGGCGTGGTGATTTTCGTGGTGTTTACCATATTACTTACCAGTCACCTGGGCGAAGACGCCTTCGCTACCAAGATTCCGCGAGTGTTTGCCGCCTTTGCGTTGTCCATCGCCTTCGTGTTCGTGATGGTCCGCTGCCTGCTCCCCATGTCGGAGCTTTCTAGCGGGGTAGCCAACTCCCCAGCGGATTATTCCGGCTTACAAAATTTTGCGCTACGCCTTCTGGGCTACACCCAGGATAGCTTCATCATACCCTTCGAGGTGGTGAGCGTGCTTCTGCTCATGACCCTGATTTGCGCCATCACCGTGGCCCGCAAATCCAAGTACGAAATGGAAAAGGAGAAGGAGGTCAAGCAATGAACCTGATGAACTGCCTGATTCTAGCCTTCTTGCTGTTCGGCATCGGGGTGTGGGGCCTTATGCGCCGCCGGCACCTGATTGGCATGCTCATTTCAATTGAGCTCATGCTGAACGCTGCCAACATCAACTTTATCTCCTTTGCCTACTTTACCGCCCAGGACTCTACCGCGGGCGCCCTGTTCAGTATTTTCGTCATCGCCGTGACAGCCTGCGAAATGGCAATCGCCCTTGCCATTATCGTTACTATGTACCGCAGGCACCACAGTCTTGACGCCGACCAGTTGAGGGACCTGCATGATTAACGATTTGACCCTCGGTTACTTGATCCTGCTGTTGCCTCTGGTGACCTTCGTGGTGAACGGGCTTTTCTTGGGCAACAGATGCCCCAAGGCGGCAGCGGCCCTCGCCATTGCCTGTAACGGACTTGCCTTTGCCTGTGCGGCGACCTTAGCGGTACACTATTTCTCCTCGGACTTGGCACCACAAAAAACGGTTCTGTTCCAGCATAACTTCTTGACCTTTGCCGGGAGCCTCGCCGCTACCATCGGTATGCTCATCGACCCGCTTTCGCTGATGATGCTCGTGGTGGTGACTTTCATCAGCTTTATGGTGAACATCTACAGCGTGGGCTATATGCGGGAAGACCCCTCCGCAGGGCGCTTCTTCAGCCTGCTTTCTCTGTTCAGTTTCAGTATGCTTGGCCTGGTGGCCGCCACCAACCTTTTCCAGATGTTCATCTTCTGGGAACTGGTGGGCGTTTCCAGCTACCTGCTTATCGGTTTCTGGTACCACAAGCCCTCGGCGGTAAGTGCCTCCAAGCAGGCCTTTATCCTCACCCGCTTTGCCGACAGTTTCTTCCTATTCGGTATCGTGTTGGTGAGCTATGTGGTAGGGAGTTTCGACTTCTCTACCATCAATGACCTGAGCCTGTATACTTTCAAGGCAGAAACAATCAATCTCGGACTTTGCACCGTCAGCAAGGCAGACGCCCTCATCCTCGGTTCCGTAATGATTTTCACCGGTGGTTGGGGAAAATCGGCTATGTTCCCCATGCATATCTGGCTGCCTAACGCTATGGAAGGTCCCACCCCGGTCAGCTCCATCATCCACAGCGCCACCATGGTGGTGGCAGGCGTGTACCTGGTAGCCCGTCTGTTCCCCTTCTTCGCCATCTGCGACAACACCTTAAAACTAATTATGGTGGTAGGAGCCTTCACTATGGTATTTGCGGCGGTCATCGCCTGCACCCAGAAGGATATCAAGCGGATTCTCGCCTATTCCACCCTTTCGCAGCTGGGCTACATGATGTTTGCCTTAGGCGTGTGTAAAATTGGCCAGGTGGTGGTGACTACGGGCTGGACAGCATCTACCTTCCATATTTTCACCCACGCCTTCTTCAAGTGCAGCCTGTTCCTGATTGCAGGTTCACTCATCCATCAGGTCCATACCAACGACTTGGACGCTATGGGTGGGCTTCGCAAGAAGATGCCCTGGACCTATTGGTGCTGCCTGATTTCTGTTCTCGCCATTTCGGGAATTCCGCCATTCTCCGGATTTTTCTCCAAGGACGAGATCATCCTAGCGGCCTTCCAGAGCCACCATTACGTAGTATTTGGGCTTGCCCTGTTCACCAGCGGGCTTACCACCTTCTACATGTTCAGACTGTTCTTCCTGGCCTTCCACGGCGCACCCCGTCACGAAGGCGTTAAGGCAGGGCATGTCCACGAAGATTTCGCTATGACGTTCCCCATCGTAATCCTTGCTGTGCCAGCGCTCTTGAGCGGCCTACTTGGAAAGGGGCTTTTCGAGGCATTCTTCACTCCCGGCAAGCTTCACGTTCCCATGTTGGTAAAACTTTCCCATGCAGGCTGGATTCCCGTAGCCGCCGTAGCCGTAGCCGTGGTTGCACTCGCCCTCGCCTGGCTCCTGTACGCAAGCCCGAGAGCCAAGGTGGAACGTGCCCTGGATGAGACCAACCGCAACCGCCTTTACAAGGTGGTCTACCACAAGTTCTATTTTGACGAGATCTACTATGCTGTGGTTCGGCAATTCATTTTCGGAGGCGTTGCCGCAACTGCCCGATTCATCCAAGATTACATTATTGAAGGAATCCTCGCCTTTACGGTCTGGTTCACCCACAAGTTGGGCGATCTGGTCCGCACGGCCCAGGCAGGCTACCTTCCCTTCTATCTGGGAACCCTCATCGTGGGGCTCCTCCTCTGGCGATTCTTCGGAGGGCTTCCCCTGTAGGTGCTTATGGAAACTGTTCTCTTTAACTTGATTTGGGTTATCCCTCTCCTGACCGTGCTGGCCTGCATTCCGATTCCAGCGACCAGCGAAAGGCTGCTTAAATTTATCCACACCGCCTCGGTGAGCTTTGTGCTTCTCGTGGTCTGTGTGCTCACCTACCGCGTCTATGCCCTCGGGGCAGCTCCTGCCGACCCAGCTTCTGCACCCTTCGCGCTACGTTTCTTTACGGACATTCCCTGGATGAACGCCTTCAACGCCCACTACATCGTAGGGGCTGACGGCTTGAATATGCTATTGCTTGCACTGACCGCCTTTATCGTGTGGGCGGGTGTGCTGGTAAGCTACAAGATCAAAGGGAACCAGAAGGTATTCTTCGCCCTAATCCAGCTTTTGGCCACCAGCGTCTACGGCGTATATATGAGCTTTGACCTGGTACTGTTCTTCGTATTCTACGAGATGGAAGCCCTGTGCATGTACTTGATGATTGCCTGCTACGGCAGCGGTCGCAGGGACTACGGCGGTAAAAAACTTACCTTGACCCTTGCTTTCGGCTCTTCCATGATTCTTGCCACCCTGTTCGGGCTCTACTTCGAGAGTGGCACGGGCAGCTGGAGCCTTATGGAAATTTCCAAGGTGACACTCCCTATGGATTTCCAGATGTGGGCATTCCCGCTGATGTTCATGGGCTTTGCCGTAAGCTCTTCCCTGTTCCCCTTCCATTTCTGGAGCCCAGACGGTCACTCGGCAGCCCCTACCGCAGTCTCTATGCTGGCGGCCGGTGTCATGATGAAGATGGGCGCCTACGGGTGTCTGCGCTTCGCTATGTTCCTGATGCCCGAAGCCGCCAAAATTTGGCTCCCTTATGTGGTGGCCCTGCTGATCTTTAACGTGGTGCTGGGTCCCTTCATTGCCATCCGTCACAAAGACCTCAAGTACATCACCGCCTACAGTTCCATCAGCCACTTGGGCCTGATTTTCCTCGGACTTGCAGCCCTAACACCGGTGGGCCTCCGTGGTGCGAGCCTCCAGATGATCTCTCACGGATTCTTGACCGGACTGTTCTTCGCCACCATCGGTATGATTTACGAGCGAACCCATACCCGCGACATCACCGAGATGGGCGGCATTATGAAGAAGATGCCTTTCTTGGGCGTGGGCTTTGTGATTGCGGGCTTTGCCGGGCTCGGACTTCCGGGTTTCAGCGGATTCATTGCAGAAAGCACCATCTTTATCGGGGCTTTCCAGCAGGATTCCACCCTGACTCGCATCGTTACCGTTCTTGCGATCCTTTCCATCACCACCACGGCGGTCTACATCCTGCAGACGGCCAACCGCATGCTCCACGGCCCGCTCCCAAGCAAGTACCAGAGACTTACCGACGGATGCTTCCGCGAAAAACTGGTCATCGTGGTGCTGGTGTTCTGCCTCCTTCTGATTGGTGTGTTCCCCGGGCCCTTTGCCAACATGCTTGACCTAAGTATTGCTCCTATTTTTGAAAGAATTAGTTCCGCGTTGTAAATTGTATGTCCATACCTAACTTTATCATCCCCGACCTGTTGCTGCTCGTGTTCCCCTTCATGGTTATCGGGAGCAGGCTTTTCTGTAATTTCAGGTCCAAGGTTCCCTGGCGTATCGCCAACATCGGGTTCCTCCTCATCTTCTTGCTGTTGAACTTTATCCCGCTGGCCAGTGGCGAAGGGCGTTTCTTCATCTGCAACTGGCGTGTGGACGATTTTGGCGTGCTCATGCGCGAAGTCCTTATTGTCTCCGCCATTCTTGGCATGTGGTTCTCCAAGGATTACTTTGAGCACGGTGCCGATGGCAAGCCCCAAATGCACCAGATTGCCGAATTCATCGGTGCCATCGCCTTTGCCACTTTCGGTGGCGTAACGGTAGTAAGCGCCTGTGACACCATTACCTTCTTCCTGGGGCTCGAAATCGCCACCATCCCCATGTACGCCCTCACCGCTTGGAACAAGCGTGACCAGCTGGGCAGCGAAGCCGCTACCAAGTATATCCTCATGGGTTCCGTGGCTACCGCCTTCGAGCTTTTCGGCTTCAGCTACCTCTACGGATTTGCCGGAAGCCTGCATTTTGACGCCATCCAGAGTGCCGTGGCCGCAGGGCCTACCCCGCTTCTCTGGATTGCAGTGCTTTTCCTGTTCTGCGGTATAGGATTCAAGCTCACCCTGTTCCCCTTCTACACCTGGGCCCCCGACGTTTACGAAGGCGCTCCCACGCCTGTGACGGCGGTGCTTTCCGTGACCTCCAAAGCCACCGCTATTGCCTTCCTGGTGGTGTTGATCTATGGCCCCTTCGCCCCTATCCAAGAGCAAATCGCCCCGCTTATCGCCCTGCTTGCCGGCGTGACCCTCTTTGTGGGCAATCTGGGCGCACTCAAGCAGAGTAGGCTCCGCCGGTTTATGGCCTACAGCTCCATCGCCCAGGCGGGCTACATCATGGTTGCCCTTCTCGGTACCGCTGTGATGGCCAAGACCGCCATCATCTTCTACCTGTTTGTCTATGCGGTCTCCAACTATCTTGCCTTCTTCGTGTTCGGTATAATAGGGCACCACAGAGAAGAAACTTTCAACTCCCTCCGCGGGCTTTCCAAGCAGAACCCGTCTCTGGCCATCGCCCTTGCCATCTCCATGTTCAGCCTAGCGGGAATTCCGCCCCTTGCAGGGTTCTTTGGCAAGTTCCACCTGTTCTTCAGCGGGGCCACTACGGGCCACTACATGCTTATCACCTTCGCAGTACTGAACAACGTGCTGGCCCTGTTCTACTACCTGCAGCTGGTCAAGAGCGCCTGGGTAGATGAACCCGACGGTCACCTGACGCCACTACGCCTCACCCGCAGACAGCGGGGCGTCATCATCCTGTTGTCCATCGCGGTGGTCGCCCTCGGGGCGCTCCCCTTCCTCTCCGACAACATCTTCACAGGATTCAACGGATAACGCCCAACACTCATCCTGGAGCGCAGCGATAGGATCCAAAAGTAAAAGGCCCCGAGTTTCCTCGGAGCCTTTTCAATACCCGGATCGCGATTCGAACGCGAGTTTGATCCTTAGGAGGGACCCGTTCTATCCAGCTGAACTATCCAGGCAAAGCGAAACCAAATATATAAAATTTTCCGCTATTTTTCGGTGCTATTTACAATCCCGCTATCAATTCCCTGGATATGGCATGTCCTTTGCGGGAACGGAATGGTGATGCCGGCCTCGTCAAAGCGGCGCTTGATTTCATCTGTATATTTCCAAAGCAGGTTAAAGTAGTCCGCATTCTTGACCCAGGCCCTGAATGCCACATCTACGGAACTGTCCGAGAGGGCCGACACAAAGAACTGGGGTACGGGATTCTTCAAGAACAGGGGCTCGTTCTCCACAAGTTCACGCATGATTCCCAAAGCCCTGTCCGTCGAGTCGCCATAGCCGATGCCCACCTTCAGCTCCAGGCGACGGCTCACGTTCTTGCTGAAGTTCACGATGGGCTGCCCCCAAAGAACGCTGTTGGGCGCCGACACAAACAGACCATCCATAGTTTCCAACGTGGTGTTGAAAAGCCCGATTCCCTTGATTTTGCCCTTGATAGAGCCACACTCGATGTAATGCCCCGCCTTGAAGGGCCTAATAAACATAAGCAACAGTCCGGAAGCAATGTTTGAAAGGGTATCCTTAAGCGCAAGACCTATAGCAAGGCTAGCCGCGCCCACCATAGCCACAAGCCCCGCCGTGTTCACCCCGGCAATATGGAGCACCAGCAAAAGCGCCACCACATAAATCGTGTACGAGATCAGGGAATACACCAGAGGGCGAGCCGCAGGATCCAAGCCCTTGATTTCTGCCCGGTAAACAATCTTCTTGAGCAAGAACAAGAGAAGCTTGGCAAACCCCAAAACCAGTAAAGCAAGCAAAAGACGCTGCAGCAGGGGCTGTCCCATCAACGGGGCCATCCATCTGTCAAAAAAATCCACACCGTTATCCATACCCACAATTTAGAAAAATGGAAGATGCGCCCCACACTTTTTTTCTACATTTAGCCCACTTTCATTTTTCAGAAACAAGGACATTCCATGAAAATCGCCGAAAAGACTGTGGTCCAGATGCACTACACCCTCACCTCCGACGAAGGAGCCGTCATCGACTCCTCCGAAGGCCGCGAACCGCTCCAGTACATCCAGGGCGCCCACATGATTGTCGTGGGGCTCGAGAACGCGATGGTCGGTCACGAAGTCGGCGACAAGTTCGACGTGAAGGTCATCCCCGCCGAAGGCTACGGCGAATACGACGAGCGCATGACCCAGGAAGTCCCCACCAACGTTTTCCAGGGTGTTGAAAAGGTCGAGCCCGGCATGATGTTCTATGCCCAGACGCCCATGGGTCCCATGCCCATTCGCGTCAAGTCTGTCTCAGGCGACAAGGCCATTATCGATGCCAACCACGAGCTGGCCGGCAAGAACCTGAACTTCGCCATCGAGGTGGTGAGCGTCCGCGAAGCTACCGAAGAAGAACTGAACCCCAAGGGACACTGCTGCTGTGGCGGTAAAGGCGAAGGGGACTGCAAGTGTGGCGAAGAAGGCCACGAATGCGAATGTGGCGGCGAAGGCAAAAAGGAAAACTGCGACGGCCAGGGCGGCTGCGGTTGCCCCAACCACGACAAGCACCACGGCAAAGCCGAATAATTTCTACACCTGAGATTCCGGGTATTCCGCGCCAAAAGCGGTCCCCGAGACAGAGAGAATCGGCGGGAACTGGATGCGCTTTGCCAAAGCAATTCCACGGAACCGCCTGTGCCAAGCACGCATATCGTTCAAAGCATCCTCAGGGGTCTTGAACAAGGACTTGAAATAGCCCAGGTCTACGTCCAAATCTTCGCAGTACTTTTCAAAACCGGCGGCAAGACGCTGTTCCGTATTTTCAAGACTACAGCCCCTGTCCACCCATTCGGCAAAAAGCTTGTCGTGGTACGGGTACTTGATGGGGTCACCCTTACCTTCATCCACGTTCATAGCATCGCTGAGCTCCGCACTAGCAGGCACATCGATAGAGGCCTGAGGAATCCGTTCCGTATCCCGGTTGATATAGCGGGCCAAGGCATACACGTCGGTTTTCCACAGGTCACCCAAGGCGCACATAACACCACAGCTATCGCCGTAAAGCGTACAGTAGCCCGTAGAGGCCTCGCTCTTGTTTCCATTGCAGGTAATGCCAGCCCCCAAAACAGAGGCTACCGTCAAGAGCACCGCTCCCGAACGGGTACGGGCCTGCAGGTTCTCGTGGTTAATGCCCTCGACCTTGATGGGCTTGTTGTCACTATCGAAGCTGCACTTTTCCAAGGCCCCGCAGACGGATTCTACGATATCAGAAATCGGTGCCACCATGTAGGGGCATCCCAGATTCTTCGCCAGGTCGGCCGCCGCATTCCGGGTAGTGGCCGAGTTAAAACGGGTAGGCATGTTGATCAGGTAGACATTTTCCGGCCCGATGGCCTCGGCGTAAAGAGCCGCCGAAACGGCACTGTCGATACCACCGCTGGCCCCGATGACCATGCGGGGAATATGGAACTTCTTCAGGTTCTCCCGAATCATAAAGACCAGGGCGTCGTGAATGACCGCAATGCGGTCCTGCTCTACCACCGTCCCCTGGGGGAATCCCGAGACGGAACCATTGTCAGCCACCTCGACCAGGCATTCTTCCGCCTGGAACTTGGGCATAGCAAACACCTGATTTCCAGCTTTGTCCCAAATGCCGCTACCGCCATCCATGGCATAGATGTTCTTGCCTCTGTTCTCGGTACCCACGGCATCGATGTAGAAAACCGGCCACTGCATCTTTTTCGCAAGACCCGTAC
>CAMIWK010000067.1 GCA_946402415.1 uncultured Fibrobacter sp. | reverse complement strand
CGCTGGAAAGCGCCGGCAAGGACAACATCTTCGTGGGCCGTATCCGTAAGGACCTGGCCGATGAAAACAGCAACACGCTGTGGCTCACCGGTGACCAGATTCGCAAGGGCGCCGCATTGAACGCTGTTCAAATCGGCGAGATTTTGCTGAAGATGTAATGGATTCTATCGCCGCATTGCGGCTCCAGAATGACATCATTAGAAAAGCCGTCCTGCAAAGGATGGCTTTTTTGATGTAAAAAATCTCTACGACGCGGAAATTTCCTTCAGGTACCTGGACAGAGCGTCCTGCCAGGTAGGGAGCGGTTTGAAACCCGCCTCTACCAGTTTGGACTTGTCCAACCTGCTGTTGAAGGGGCGGGCCGCCTTGCTTAGGCCGTATTCTGCCGTGGTCACGGGATTCACCTGGGTCGAAAGCCCTGCCTGACGGTAAATTTCCTTGGTAAAGTCAAACCAGCTGATAAACCCACCCTCGTTGGTGGCATGGTAATAGCCGTACTTTTCTGTCTCGATCATATCCACCAGAAGGCGGGACAAGTCGTAAGTGTAAGTCGGCGTTCCAATCTGGTCATTTACCACCCGAACGCTATCGTGAGTCTTGCCTACGTTCAGCATGGTCTTGATAAAGTTCTTGCCATTGAGTCCGAAAACCCAGGCAATGCGGACAATGAAGTACTTTTCCAGCAGGCCACTGACCGCAAGTTCACCCTCCAGCTTGGACTGACCGTAAACATTCAGGGGCTTGTAGTCCTTGCAGTCGGGTTTCCAGGGTTCTGTGCCCTGGCCATCAAAGACGTAGTCCGTGCTGATGTACACCATCTTGGCGTTAACTTGTTTACAGACCTTGGCGATATTCTCTGTGCCGCGGGCATTGATGGCAAAGACCTTTTCACGCTTATCCTCATCTTCGGCCAGGTCCACGGCGGTCCAGGCTGCGCAATGGACAATAACATCGGGCTTTACACGGATCAATACGTCTTCCACCGCGACAGCATCGGTAATATCCAGTGGTTCATAAGCCATTTTCGTTACAGGGGAACCGTCCTGCACGCCGGCATATGCGGGGGCGATATCGCTCCCGACACCTTCAAAGCCACGTTTTGCAAGTTCATTCATTACATCATGGCCTAGCTGGCCTGCAACGCCCGTCACAAAAACTTTCATAACAACCTCTTTGCACGCAATTTACAAAAATCTATATTTGCAGGTATGGAAAAAGCACCCAAGACCATTAAAGAATCAGCCTCCGTTACCCATGATATTGTCCATCCCGGCGACACAAACTCCTACGGGATCGCCTTCGGAGGTTACTTGATGGGACTTTTGGACAAGGCCGCCTGCATTGCCGTCCGTAGGCATTGTACGAACCGCGTGGCCACCGTGGCTATCGACGGGGTCCGCTTTTTCAACCCTGCAAAAGTAGGCTACATCCTAGACATCAAGGCCTCTATCAACAGGGTTTTCAATTCTTCTATGGAAGTCGGAGTCAAGGTGACGGGGACCCCCCTGGAAAAAACCGAAAGCATCGACATTTGCAAAGCCTACATAACCTTCGTGGCTCTGGACAAAGAGGGCAAACCCTCTCCCATAGCCCCCGTTATCCCCGAGACCGACGACGAGAAACGCCGCTTCGAGGAAGCCCTTGTCCGTAGGGAAACACGAAAGCACCCCTAGCTCCCTGTATACAATAGCAAACAATACTCGTTAAAGAAGGGGGCCGAAGGCCCCCCTATTTTTCTACCATTGGGCCATGACTGGAAAGCAAGTTAAAGACCGTTCCCTCCTCAGTCTTTCTTGGCCACTTATCCTGACCTTCGCCGTCGGGATTTTCCAGCCCATGATGGACAGCTGGTTCCTTTCCCGCACTTCGGAAACGGCGGCTGCAGGCGTGGGCGCCCTAATGCCCATCATCGCCACCATCTTCACCGCCCTCCACGCGTTTTCCCAGGCGGGAGCAAGCATTACCTCCCAGTACATCGGCGCCAAGCAGGGTAGCCACGCCAGAACAACCCAGACCCTGGTTCTTGCGGGCAGCTTTTTGCTGGGCGTCTCCATTACGCTGCTGGTGTTCCCCCTTTCCGGCACTATTGTCTCCCTCATGGGACTTACCGATGACACGGCCCTGTACGCTAACCAGTTCCTTTCCGTAGTGGCATTCGGCTTTGCTTTCCGTGCCCTGCAGGCAACACTCATCGCCCTCATCGCCACCCACGGCCTTACCATCTGGAACCTGATCAGCAACGTGCTTACCATCGTAAGTAACGCCATCCTGAACTACATCTTCCTGGAAGGCCTTTTCGGACTTCCGAAGATGGGTGTCTACGGTGTGGCCCTCGCCACCAGTATTTCCTGGTTGCTGGCCTCCTTTATGCTCTGGCTGGTACTGCGTTTCAAGATTCGTCATAAAACAAACAAGCGTGACTTGATCCGTTCCAAGATTATCCTGCCCGACTGGATCCGTATAGGGCTTCCCGCCGCCGCAGAGCCCATCAGTTTCCAACTTTTTCAGGTGTTCATTACCGCCATGGTGGTGTACGTGGGAACCACCGCCATAACGGCCCGCGTATTTGCCGGGAACTTTTCGGCGGTCTCCTGCATTCTGGGGATTGGGCTGGGCAGTGGAAACCAGATTCTCGTAGCCCACCTGGTAGGCGCCCACGAGTACGACCGGGCATCTGACAAGATTAAGCGCACCTTTATCATCGGGAGCATCAGCGGGCTTATTTTCTCCATCGCAGTGGCCCTCTGCGGAGAGCAGCTTATCGGTATTTTCTCCAAGGATCCCGAAGTGATTCGGCTGGGCTGTATCTGCCTCTGGTGCGATGTGGCCCTACAACCTTTCAAGGCTGTAAATTACATCATTACCTCTTCCCTCCGTGCCATCGGGGATTCCAAGTTCCCGGCCATTGTCGGAAGCGCCATGATGTGGACTCTTGGGGTGGGCACCGCTCTGTTCCTCGCCTTCGGGCTGAAACTGGGGCTTGCAGGGCTCTGGCTAGGCATGGCAAGCGACGAATTTTACCGTTCTATCGCCAACTTCTGGCGCTGGAAAAGCGGTCGTTGGAAAACCAAGGCCGTGGTGTAATACCAAACACCTTATTTTTGGCTTATATTCCCAAAATTGCCGTTTTTCTGCCGAATTTTATAATAAATTGTAGATAATGGCAGTGCAGAATCTGACATCCAATCAGAAGCACCTTGTAGATGTGCTCATCAAGAAGAATCCCGCCCTGAACCGCGAGATTCTGGAGAATGCCATTGTCTTCATTGCAGAGGCCCACAGCGGCCAATACCGTAAGAGCGGCATGCCCTATACCGAGCACCCCTACGAGGTGGCCAAGATCCTTTCGGACCTAAAACAGGACCAGGCCACAGTCCTTGCAGGGCTGCTCCACGACGTGGTGGAGGACACACCCCACACCCTAAGCGAAATTTCCGAAAAGTTCGGCGACGACACCGCCTTCATGGTGGACGCCGTCACAAAGATTACCGCCGCCCAGCAAGAGAGCAAGACCGCCCGTAAGGCGGAAACCTACCGCAAGCTCATTACCGCCATGGCAAAAGACCCTCGGGTCATCATGATCAAGATTGCAGACCGCATCCACAACATGCGGACCATGCAGTACATGAAGCCCGAGAAGAGGAAGGCCATCGCCCAGGAGACCCTGGACATCTATGTGCCCCTCACCCACCGGTTCGGCCTGTACAAGCTTAAAACCGAGCTGGAAGACCTGAGCTTCAAGTATGTGAACCCGGTAGAATACCAGAAGCTGGTAGACGCCCTTATCGAGAACAAGGAAGCTCGGGAAAAGTACATCCAGTCCGTTATCGGACCGCTCCAGATCAAGCTTGCCCTAGAAGACTTTGACTGCACCATCCAGGGCCGTACCAAGAACATTTACAGTATCTACAACAAGATGATTGCACGGGGTTGCGAATTCGAGGACATCTTCGACATTTTCGCCATCCGCATTATCGTGGATACCATTCCCGAATGCTACCTGGCCCTGGGCTATGTCCACAACCTGTGGCCGCCCCTCCAGAGCCGTTTCAAGGACTACATCGCCACCCCGAAGCCCAACCTTTACCAGAGTATCCATACAACGGTCATCGGCCCCGAGAACAAAATGGTAGAAGTCCAGATCCGCACCAAGGACATGGACCTGACAGCAGAGAAGGGCTTTGCCGCCCACTGGGCCTACAAGCTAGAGACTCAGCACGAAGGCGAGGAGCTGGCCTGGCTTGACCATATGGTCAAACTCCAGTCCGAAATTTCGGATAGCCGCGAATACCTGGACTTCTTGAAGGTAGACCTGAAACCAGAAGGCATTGTGGTATTCACCCCCAAGGGTAACTCCATCGAGCTGCCCGACGGGGCCATTGTGCTGGACTTCGCCTTTGCCGTCCACACCGAACTGGGACTGCACTGCATAGGCGCCCGCATCAACGACGAGGTGGTAAGCCTGGACAAGCCCGTCCCCCACGGTGCCACCATCCAGATACTGAAAAGCCCTACCCAGGAGCCCAGTCCAGAGTGGCTGGAAATGGTAACAACCACTAAGGCCAAGCAGGAACTGCGCAAGTGGATGAAATCCAGCATGCTCCAGCAGGCTAGAGACCTGGGCCGCGAAATCTGGACCCGAGAACTCAGGGTTTCCAAACTGGAGCGGGACAAATTCCCCAGCGACGAGAAAATCAACAAGTACTTCGGAACTACCAGCATCGACAACTTTTATGAAAGACTGGGCCAGGGCGAATTGCCCTTACAGGATATTCATCGCTTCCTGTTCGGCGATACGGATCTTCCCAAGGAAAGCTCCGCCCTTCGGTTTTTCCCCACCTTCAACAAGGACAAGAAGAGCCCCTTCCAAGAGGACATGCCGCTACAAATCGGCCAGGAGACCAACCTGGTCATCCACTTTGCCAGCTGCTGCGGCCCTGTACCCGGCGACAAGATTGTAGGCGTTCTCAGACCGCAGGTGGGTATAGAGGTTCACTCCCTCAAGTGTCCCTGCCTCAAGGATTTCCCTGTAGAACAGCAGATTCCCGTACAGTGGAGCCCCGACATGACGGAGCCCTTCACTACCCATCTTATCGTGGAGACGGATAATCGGAAGAACATCACCTTCGACATTCTCAAGGAACTGAAAAACGAGGATCTGTTCCTGGACCAGATGAGCGTGGTCAGCAAGCAGTCCTCCGGCAGAATCCGTATGGATTTCAAGGCGTTCCGCAAGGCACAGGTCGATGCCGTCACCCGCAGAATACAGCAGATTAGTGGTGTCAGGGAGGTGAAGAAATCATGATGACCCCCCTGCATCATAGCGACTACACCCTGAAAAACAGGGCCTTCAACTGCCGTATGCGAAACCGCTACTACGAAGAGGTCTACTACGCCTTCAGGGCTCTTCTGCCCAATGATTTCAACGGAACCTCCGGTGGCGGCAAGTTCGACGAGGAATGGTTTGCCCACCTGCAACAAGAAATCAAGCATTACGAGCGCCTGATTACCACCTGCCTGGAATACGCACAGGCAGCCATTTTCTATGGCAAAGCCGAAGAGGCAACCCTGTATTCCAAAGACAAGCGCTGGGGTATCTTGCAAGAAGAAATCTTCTTGGTTCACTTCTTGAGGGAACTGCGTTCCACGACCCATTATATCATTGCCCGTATTGACACCGACAAGATGCTCCACGACTGGGGTATGAATATGCAGGGCATGAAAACCCAGCCGGTGGACAAGGGATTTGTCAGTTCCATCCAGGAAAAACTTTCGGCCATGTCCCTGGCCACTATCAAGGAATTCCGGGAACTGGTAAAGCACGTGGTTGAACGATTCCAGATAGGCAACACTTTATTTGGAACGATACAGGAATTACAGAACTTCTATTGATTATGTCTGAATATATCATCCTTTCTATTTTCTTATTCTTGGGCGCGTTCATCGCCGCGGCCGCTACCGTCACAGGGTTGCTGCTTGGTTACCGCACCAAGAACACCAAGAACAAGATGGCCCCCTACGAATGTGGCATGCAGACTATCGGAAATGCGCGCATCCAGTTCAAGGTAGGCTATTACCTGTTCGCGCTCTTGTTCCTGGTCTTTGATATCGAAGCCTTGTTCCTGTACCCCGTGCTCATGAACTTCAAGGAAATTATGGCTGGGAATACTCCCCTCGCCCCCGCCGTCGTGATTATCGACCTTGTGATATTTATGGCCATTCTCGTTTCCGGCCTCGCCTACGCCTGGAAAAAAGGAATCCTGAAATGGGAATAATCAATTTAGCACCTAAGATTCTAGATCCCATACCTCTCGGCAAGTATGCCGTCAACGCTATAGACTACGTCGTCAATTGGGCCCGTGCAAACTCCATCTGGCCCCTGACTTATGGCACCAGTTGCTGCGCCATCGAGATGATGAGTAGTTCTATGGCCCGCTACGACATCGCCCGCTTTGGAAGTGAAGTGTTCCGCTCGTCCCCCAGGCAGGCGGACCTTTTTATTTTGGCCGGAACCATTACCCGCCGCATGGCGCCCGCTATCCAGATGCTGTGGGAACAGATTCCCGGACCCAAGTACGCCATCGCCATGGGCGCCTGCACCATTAGCGGCGGCCCCTTCATCTACGACAACTATTCCGTCGTGCGTGGCGCCCAGAACCTGATTCCCGTAGACGTGTTCGTTCCCGGATGCCCGCCCAGGCCCGAAGCCCTTTTCCACGGACTTTTGACCCTGCGAGAGAAAATCCTTCACGAAACCTGCCGGGAGCCATGGCACGAGGGAGAGCCCAAGGACGTGTCCACCATGGACCGCTACCGCGAGGCCGCCAAGACCTGGGCCGCTCTCGAAGAGATGAAGGATGAAGAGATGGCGGAAGCCCGTGCGAAGTTCAAGGAAGAAAATCCTGATTACAAGTCCAGTTTCAAGCCTATCCGCATCAAGAAAGAAGATTTCCCCGAAGTGGAACGTGTGCCCTTCAAGCGTCCGGGCTTGAAGCAGTCCGAAATTTTTGCCAAGCTTAAAGACAAGTTCCCGGCGGTGACTGTACACACCCATAGCGAGGATCCCATAGAAGACGTAGTGGCCGCCATGCCGGCGGACCGCCCGCTAGAAGTGATGGTCACTCCCGAAGACTACCTGCCCATGGTGGAATTCATCAAGAACGATGCCAGCCTCAAGATGGACTACCTCATCGACATCGTAGGTATCGACTACGACGACCATTTCGACGTGGTCTCCCAATTCCGCAGTATGGAACACGGACACAAGGTGTTTCTCTGCCTGCAGCTGAAAAAAGACTTTTCCATTCCTGAGGAGAATCGCGCGACGGCCCTGCTTGCCCACGCCCCCAGCATCAGTCACCTGTATCCGGCGGCAGAGTTCAAGGAGCGCGAGGTCTACGATATGTTCGGTATCGATTTCGTGGGCCACCCCGACCAGCGCCGCATCTTCTTGGATGATGATTTTGTAGGGTTCCCGTTGCGCAAAGACTTTTCCCACCCGGAAATGATCAGGAGGCCCGTATGACAGGTATGCTTCCTCCGGGATTCCGCATCCAGCGTGAAACCAACACCGAAGAATTTTTCATCAACATGGGGCCCCAGCACCCCAGTACCCATGGAGCGCTGCGCCTAGCACTCCGTATGGACGGCGAGACCATCGTGGAGCTGGTCCCCCACTTCGGCTACATCCATCGCGGTATGGAGAAACAGGCCGAATCCCTGAGTTACCTGCAGTATATCGCCTTGAGTGACCGTCAGGACTACCTCACCGCCATCCAGAACAACCTGGGAGTGGTCATCGCGCTTGAGAAGGGCATGAACATCGGCGTTCCCGAAAAAGCGGAATATATCCGCGTGATGCTCCAGGAGCTGGGCCGCATAGCGAGCCACCTGGTGTTCTTCGCCTGCTTCGGCGGCGACCTGGGCGGACAGACCTGCCTGCTGTACGGTTTCAAGGAACGCGAGATGATCCACGACATCTTGGAAGAGGTGACGGGCTCCAGACTCACCACCAACTTCTTTAGGCCGGGCGGATCACGCTACGACGTTCCCGACACGTTTATTCCCAGAGTCAAGGCTTTCCTTGACCACATGGTAGATACCATGAAGGACTACGAGCGGTTCCTTTCCAAGAACATCATAGTTCTGGAACGCAGCAAGGGTATCGGCATTCTCACCAAGGAGGACGCCATCGCCTACGGATGCTCAGGTCCCGTGCTCAGGGCCAGCGGCGTAAACTTTGACGTGCGCCGGGCGAACCCCTACAGCATTTACGACTCCTTCGACTTCGAGGTTCCCGTGACCTACAACGGGGACTGCTACGACCGCTACACGGTGCGTATCGCCGAAATCCACGAGTCCATGAAGATTTTGCGGCAATGCGTGGACCGTTTTCCGAAAGAGGGACCCTGGCGCGCCAAGGAAAAACCCGTGCGCTTGCCGGTGGGCCGCTACTACAGCGAAATCGAAACCGCCAAGGGGCTGTACGCCACCTACGTCGTAGCCGCCACTACCGGCGAGAAGCCTTACCGCATACATACACGCGGTCCAAGCTTCCCCCACATTGCGGCCCTCAACAAGATGGTCCAGGGCCACAAAATTTCGGACCTGGTGACCATTCTTGCCACCTTGGACCCCGTGATTCCCGAGATTGACAGGTAGTTTATGTTTGTTCCCTCCGTTACAAATCCTATCGGCGATTTTGTCAGGAACCTGGTTCCCCAGGTAACCGCCTACCTGCCCCAGGCTTTACAGTCCGAGACTTTGGACAGTGTTGTCGCCTTTTTGATTAATGCCGTCATCTGCATCATCGCCGTCTGCGCCGTAAACATCGGTTCGGCCCCTATCCTCATCTACATGGAACGCAAAGTCTGCGCCCACGTACAATGCCGTCTTGGCCCTATGCGTCTGGGCTGGCACGGTACCATACAGACCATCGCCGATGTGATCAAGATGCTTTTCAAGGAAGTCTACGCCCCAAGTGGCGCAGACAAGCTGATGTTCTATACAGCACCCCTGATTGTGCTCATTGCCCCCTTCATGGTCTGCGCCCTGATTCCCTTCAGCAAGGACCTGGTGGTGGCCGATGTTTCGCTGGGGATTCCCCTGATTATCGCCGTGAACGGTTTTGGCGTGCTGGGCATCTTGCTTGGTGGCTGGAGCAGCAACAACAAGTACTCCCTACTTGGAGCTTTACGAAGCGGCGCACAGATTATCAGTTACGAAATCTCCTTTGCCATGATCCTTTTGTTCGTGGTCATGATTTCGGGCTCTACCAACCTGATGGACATCACCATGAGCCAGCAAGGAACCAT
>CAMIWK010000066.1 GCA_946402415.1 uncultured Fibrobacter sp. | reverse complement strand
AGGCCCGCAGGGGTCAAAAGAAAAGCGATGTGGCAAGGCGGGCAAACATCACCCCGCAGGCCTACCAGCGCTTTGAAACGCCCAAGGGTTCACCGTCTGTAGAAACGCTCTACAAGCTAGCCCATGCTCTCGGCAAGCAACTCGTGGTAGAGTTCGTGTAGCCTGCTACCGGTGTTCGTTGGTGGCTTTCGTGAGGCTTGCACGCACGCGTGCTAGCCCCGGCGCTAGCCTTCGACTTGCGCCCTAGTCCTGGCGCTACTGCGTAGCGCAGGACAAGCGGCTCAGTCATGGCATTGTGCCAGCACAATGTCATGACATTCGCCTTACTAGTCCTTGAGACAACGAACAGAAAGCCCGAAGTTCTTGTTGTCGCCATAGTCCAGATACGCATCGCCGAAGTCGTAGTACACACCCATGTCGTACGCGTCGTTGCTGTTGTTCCCAGTAGAACTCCAGAAGGGCGCGCTGTAGCCCTCGCTGTAGTAATTCCCATTGTAGTTTCTGTAGCCGGCAGGAAGCGCCGAGAACCCGAAGGTATCTGTTCCGTTGCCGCTATCACTCCAGCCTGTCACGGACTTGAGCTTGGAACCAGCCGTATTTGAAGACGTATATTCCGTAATGGAACCGTCAACGGCCGCAATCAGGGCTTCCCATTCATCATAGCTGGGCAAATGCCATCCTTGGGGGCACACACCCCGGACGGTCCCGCTAGGAGCGCATTTCGAACCATAACCGCAGCCGTTGGCCGTATTCCCCTTGATGATTCCAGCACTGTCCATGGCCGCGCTCCACAGGTACAGGCGACCATACTTGGTGCAGTTGACGGACTCATCGCCATAGCAAAAACTGGAGGAATCTTCTGTAAGTGTAGGTCCCAGGTAGCGGTAGTTCAGGTTCTCAGCCATCCACACCTCGGAATAGTTCTTTGACGGGATATCAATGGTGGTGGTCTTGTAAACCAGACCGTCACGCAGGTCCTTCAGGGTGTTCTCGGCGGCGTCGTAAACGCTGGAGTCGCTAGTGGAAGCGGTACAGCCTGCCCCCAGCGTTCCACCAAGTATACTCACACAAAACTCAGTCAATTGCGCAGCCTCGTCGCTTCCGACAGGGTATTCCATGCATTCACCCATGACGCCAGGGATGTCGCAAGAAACCATTTCTCCAGAGACGCTTGCGGATGAACCCTCCACGCCTTCGGAGCCGCTGGATTCCGGCTCTTCGGAAGCGCTGGACTTGCCTTCGTCAGCTTCGTCAGAGCTTGACGAGCCGTCGTAGTCTCCATTCGATTCCAAGGATGAGCTTGATACATCCGGCTTCCTGGCGGAACTGGATGATTCCTTGTCGTCATCATCTGAGGACTTCTTTTTCTTCCTGACCCATTCGCCAGCCTCCTCATCCTCATCGTATCTGCAGGTGTAGGCAATGCCTTCATCCTCTACGTAATAAACCTTGCCGTCCTTCTTCTCGCTACACTTAGGCAGGTCATCGAAAAACTCAACCTCGCCGTCGTATTCGTCGAACGATTCCGAAGAAGAATTCGAACTAATTTCCAAAGGCTCGCTATTGGTTCCCGAACCACTACTACAGGCAGCAAGTAGTGCCATGGCGGCAAGGGAAAGCCCCAAAAAAAGATTTTTCATAGCCAATTCCTTTTGAGAAGGTTGTTTGTATGCAATCTATATAATTTTTTCGGGAATGCCAAATGAAGAACCATGAAATGCGGGGAAAGAGGGGATGACGAAAAGAAGGATGACATCTCGGAGGAAACTCGCAGGGACTAACAGTCACAAGAGTTTCCGCCTGTTGTAACTGCTCGGACCTATAGTAAATATTCTTACCCGAAAAAGCTCTTGTATGCCAAAGCCAACGCTTGTTTTTTGACCGAGATGTGTGCTTCCCGAGAGAGCAGTCGAATGAAATGAATCTGCGAGCGAGGGATGTACACATCGAGGGAAAGATTTGTTAAAAACAGGCCCGGGGTGACAATGGGAAAGGCAAGGAGATCCCCGACCAAGTCGGGGATGACAAGGAAGGATGCGGGGATGACAGATGGGAGAATTCGTGTAGCCCGCTACCTATGTTCGTTGGTGGCTTTCGTGAGGCCACGGAAAAAGGCGAGACCGTCAAAGTCATTTTTCAGGAGGTCGATGACCTCCCCTATCATGTACAAAGACCCCGTCACCAGAGCAGGCGATTTTACTTTATCCAAAACACAGTCCAGAACATCCCGGGAAAGAGGTCCCATAGAGGCGACCGTAGCACCCATCTTCTCCAAGATGCCGGCGATTTCCGACGGTTCGCGGAAACGCTCGTAAGGAGTGCGCACCAGGTGCCACTCCGACACGCAGGGGGACAAGAGTTTGAGCATTTCCTCTACATCCTTGTCCTTGAGGGCGCCAAAGACGCAGGGGAACTTTTGGCCGGGAAAGTTCTTTTCCAGAGTTTCCGCCAAGCGGCGGGCCGCATGGGAATTGTGGGTACCGTCTAGAATATAGCGGACAGTCCCGCCCGCATCCCTGAGCAGTTGCATGCGGCCAGGCCAGGAGCGGGTTTTCAAGGCCTTCAGGGCAAGACCGTCATCGTAGCGGCCCGCCCCAGCGGCATCGGAATCTAGCAAGAGCTTCGCAGCCACCAAAGAAAGACTGGCGTTCTCCACATAGTGGTGCCCTAGGTTGGGAAGCTCAATGTCTTCGCGGATCCCTGGCACCAAAAGTTCCGCACTTAGGTTGGCGGCGTAATCCCGTGCCTCTTGCAGAAGGTCTGCGGAAAGTCCACCCACAACATAAACTTTCTTGCCAGAGATTGCTTCGTCACTAACGTTCCTCGCAATGACATCTGGTCTCGCAATGACACCAGGCATCACCCCCATCTTCTCCCGCAAAATGGCGCTTTCGGTGGCACCCAGAACTTCGGTATGTTCCAGCCCGATGCTGGTGACAACGGCAATGTTCCCGCGGGCAACAGCAGTAGAGTCCAGACGGCCGCCCATGCCTGCTTCCAACACGGCCACCTGCACGCCCTGTTCCCTGTAGTAGAGGAAGGCGGCCACGGTAACTACCTCGAAGAATGTTGGCTCAACATGGGCGATTTCGGCAGCGGCTTTCACCTGCAAAAAAAGGCGGTCCAGGTCGGCATCAGATACGGGCGTATCGTTCACCCGAATCCGTTCCCGCAGGCTTATGAGATGCGGGCTGGTGTAGAGGCCAGTCCTGATTCCGTGGGCCTGCAGCACCCCAGCCAGGTAATAACTGCAAGAGCCCTTGCCGTTGGTTCCCACCACGTGAACAGTGCGGAATGCCCTTTGCGGGTTGCCTAGGGCGGCACAAATCTTGAAGGTGGAATCAAGCCCAGGCACCATGCCGAACATCAGCCTCGACTCCAGATATTGCATGCCTGCGGAATTCATGGGCACAAATGTAGTTTTTTTATTGCGAGGGGGGCGTTGCGGGGGCATCCCCCGCAGAAGGGGTGGCGAGCAATGTAATGCGAGCCAGGGGAAGGCTTTCCCCTACCAACCACTCGAGAATAATGCTCTGTTTAAAGAACCTCGGGCCTGGATTCCTCCCCTGAAACAAGTTCAGGGGCGGAATGACGTGTTTTTATTATATTCGGATTGTACCTATGTTTTTTATTTCCACATTCCGGCAGGCGGCGCGGCGCTCCATAGTGTTCGCGGTTCTGGCGCTTTCTTTTTCCCTTGCCGCCGTGGACAAGGAACCACCCCCACAGCACTACAACTACCGGGGTGCAGGCCAGCAGATGAAACGCATCTACTACGGCGATCTGCAAGAGACCCTCTATTGCGGTTGCAAATACAACGACAAAAAGAAGGTAGACTACAGCACCTGCAATTTTCAGCCCCGAGACAATCCCCGTCGCAAAAGCTTCAAACGTGCCGAATCGGTAGAGTGGGAGCATATAGTCACAGCCCACAATATGGGACACTTTATGCCCTGCTGGAAAGACGGCGGGCGTAAGAACTGCAGCGCAAATGATACTTTGTTCAAAATTCTAGAAGGGGACCTACACAACCTCTACCCCGCCATTGGCGAAATCAACGGGGACCGAAGCAACTTCATGTACTCCCAATGGACCAACAACCCTACCCCCATGTACGGGAACTGCAAGACCATTGTGGATTTCCAGATGAAAAAGGTCCAGCCCAGGGAAGAAATCCGGGGGCTTATCGCCCGGGTACACTTTTACATGGAAAAAACCTACGGCATCAAGCTTTCCAGCCAAGACCGCAAGCTTTTCGAAGCCTGGGACAAGATGTACCCCGTCACCGAGAAGGAATGCGAACGGGACCGCCGTATTTTCAAGGTCCAGGGGGACCACAACCCCTTTGTGTACGAAAAGTGCCAGACTATGGGCGAAAAATCCCCCTAACTTACAAATAAAAACCTAATTTTAAGGCGTATAACGAGGTTTTCATGTTTCGTGTTTTTTCGTTTTGTCTTGTGCTGATTTTGGGCCTATCCTCCACGGCCCTGTCCCAAATGACCTTTCCCCTTGGTTCCAACGTTGTCGATGTGACAAAAGCCCCCTATAGCGCCAAGGCCGACGGAAAGACCGACGATACCGAAGCCATTCAAAAGGCATTGAACGACCACCCCGACGGGGACTATATCATCTATTTGCCCCATGGCATCTACAAGGTCACCAACACCATAACCTGGCCCGCCAGCGAAAAGCCGGAACAGGCCTATAGCCGCACAATCCTGCAGGGCGAAAGCATCGGCGGCACCATCATCGCCCTAGCCGACGAATGCCAGGGGTTCACCAACCCCGATTTCCCGGCCCCGGTGCTCTTTACCGGAGAGGGCCCCGGACTCAAGCTCAGAAACTCCATTCGTGACATTACCGTCCGCACCGGCAAAAGGAACGCAGGTGCCGTGGGTATCCGCTTCAACGCCGCTCAGCAAGGTACCATCAAGAACGTGAAGGTCTATTCTGGCGATAGCGCAGGCATCTACGGTATTGACCTGGGCCATACGGAAAACATCGGTCCCCTGCTCCTGAAAAACGTGGAAATCCAGGGCTTCGAGACAGGCGTATTTATCGCGGGAAGCACCAACAGCATCACCCTGGAACACGTAACCCTGGGCGGACAAAAGAAGTACGGACTTGAAAACAACGGTCAGGTGGTATCCAGCCGAGGCCTTCGATTCAAGGGCGATGTCCCCGCCGTATTCAACCATGGCGAAGGTGCCTCCATGGTCATGGTGGATGCTACTCTGGAATACAACCGGGTCAACAAATCCAAACCCGCCGCCGCCATCGAAAACGAAGGACAGCTGTTCGCCCGCTCTGTCAACACCAGCAAATTCCAGGAACTGGTAAAGAGTTCACAAAAGGCGTTTACAGAAAGCTATGTGGGCAATGAAATCGTGGAATTCGTGACACAGCCCAACCACCAGCTCTGCCACAGCCCCAAGCAGTCCATGCGTCTCCCCGTAGCGGAAACACCCAACCTGAACGAGCAGAGGTCTGATTCCTGGACCACCATCGCCGGAGACTACGGCGGAAAGATGAACACCGGTTCAGACGACGCCAAGGCCATCCAAGAGGCCATCGATGATGGAGCAGAGACTATCTATTTCCCGCCCGGAGGTCGCTGGACCATCAACCGCGACATCTACCTCCGCAACCGCGTCCGCCGGATTCTCGGAACCGAAGGCCGCATCGACGGAAAGGGCAAGTTCATCATCGAGGACGGCGCCTTCAACGAAATCACCATCGAACGCTTCTCCGAATTCGGAAACGGCATCATCCACAAGTCCAAGCGCGCCGTGCT
Organism: uncultured Fibrobacter sp.; assembly: GCA_946402415.1. Lineage (GTDB taxonomy): Bacteria > Fibrobacterota > Fibrobacteria > Fibrobacterales > Fibrobacteraceae > Fibrobacter. The sequence continues at coordinate 3,527 of CAMIWK010000066.1, read as the reverse complement.
CCTCAAGAACATGATGTTTAAGTCCTTCGAGACCAACGAGCTTGGCGTAGGCGATATTTACATGGAAGACGTATCCGTAGGCTCCATCCAGATAAACCAACAGCACCTGTGGGGCCGCCAGATTTCCATGTTCTCCGACACCAAGGGCGCCAAGATCCAGAATAACGGCGGAAATATCTGGATTCTGGGACTTACCTCCAAAGACGGCAACACCATCCTGCAGAACTTTAACGAAGGCTCCGCGGAACTTTTGGGCGTACTGGTCATCGCCAGCGACAAGGCGAAGACCACCCCCATGTTCATCAATGACAACGGAAGCCTTTCTATCGAAGGACTCAAAGAGGTCTTGACCCGCGGTAACCCCTACAAGAAGATTGTAGAAGAATCCCGTATGGGTTCCGCCATCTACGCATTGACCGATACCGAACTTGACAAGAACAGTACCGGTGGCGTAGACATGGCCCTCTACACCGGGTACGCACCGAAGCAAGGCCAGAACGAGGCACCGAAGGTTTCCTTTGCCGATGAGATGATCGTGGTACAGCCGGGCAAGATTCACCTGGTCGGAACCGTCGAAGATGACGGACGTGGGAACGGCCTCTGCAGGGATCCAGTTCTCTGGAGAAAGGGAGTTGGTCCCGGTAAGGTCATCTTCTCCGACACGGCGGATTTCGAAACCGACGTGTCCTTTACTGGTAGTGGCCGCTACAACCTGATATTCTCTGCCAACGACGGTACAAAGACCGGAGCCGATACCGGTAAAGTCTATGTATTCGACAAAAAGTACACCACATTCGACAACACCGGAGACGGAGCCCCCAGCGGCAAGGGTGTTGATACCTGGATTTCCTCTTTCGACAACTTCACCCCCCACAATACAGATGCAGCGCTGAAGGTGGCAAATGACACCAACGACGCCGGAAAAGTCTACTTAAAGTTCGACCTGTCCGCACTACCAGGCCCGCTCTTCGACGTAGGGCTCAAGCTGGAATACAACCAGGATTCCCTCAAGAAACCGGTACAGTTCAACATCTTCGGTCTGAAAGAAACCTCTAGGGACATGAACTTCGGCGAAGGCAAGCTGGGCGTAGACTGGCGGGGCGATGAACTGACCTGGGAGAACGCTCCGGCAAACCTGCCACAACCTGGCGGACATTTCAACATCCGCAAGAACTCCGGTGGTGGCATCGACACCAAGCATGCTGACTTCTTGGGAATCATTACCCTGAACCCCAAGGCTCCCCTGGGGGCATTCCTCAGAACACCTACCCTGACGGAATTCTTCAAGCGCAAGCACCCCTCCAACATGTACACGCTAATCCTCACCGCCGTGGATCCTGGAGAGACCATCATCCACTCCCACAACCAGAGCAAGGCTCTCGCTCCGGCACTCTACGTGGGCTATTTCGACAACACCCGTTCCGTAAGCGGCGACGTTATGGAAGGTGGCTATACACTTACCAAGGTCCACATCGACATCTATTCTCTGGAATGCGATTTCGACCTGACTGTAGGTTACCCGCAGTTTGTGCAGATTGAAATTGTCAACGAGTTCGGGCGCCGTATGCTGATGGTTGCAGCCCGAGAACTCGCCGGTGAAAAGACAACACACTTCAAGTTCAAGGCTCACGAGTTCCCCACAGGCAAGTACACCCTGAAGGTCAATGGCGAAGCCTTTAGCGCAGAACAAAAGTTCTACATCTTGAACTAGGACGGTCCACGATGAATAAACCATTTTTCACATTGCTTTCCGTAACAGCCCTGGCATTGCTTGGTTGCAGCGAATCGTCCCACACCAACAACTCTGACATCAACAGTGGCGATGGGGCCTATGCAGACAGTTCGTTCTACTCCAGCTCCGGTACAAGCAATCGCGCCGACATTGATTATGACGACAACGTTGTCATGGACGACACCACCAACATCTATATCCAGAGACCCATTCTAGATTCTGCGGGCAAGGCAGAATGCCCTGAAAAGACCCTGTGCATTGATTCCCTGGCAAAAGAGATAAACCTGTTCCTAGGTAACCTGAAAAAGGGCGACCGCGTAAGCATCTGGGCCGCCACCAGCGGTATGACCAACGACACTATGCGAGTTATGAGCGAATTGGGGCAAAACATGCTCCCGATGCTACCAAGATGCGTTTCCGAAAATTGCACTTTCGATAGTTTCGTGATTCCCGGTGATGGTGCCGAACTGGTCAAGAACCAGTTCACCATTTTTGAAGACGGGTATTACTACGTGAACCTACAAGCCTCTTTCGGTGAAAAGGGACACCTGCGACTCTACTCCCACGTAGACAACGGGTACTACAAGTACACGGGGGATTCCAGCAAGGTCAACATTTCCTTGAGTGAAACCTTGCGGGGCATTGTCCGGATTGGTAATTCTCCCGATAGCATCCAGTTCAACTTTGCCGCGGCCATCGGCCATAGCGTCACCATCAAGGCCGAAGGCGACTGGGTCAACAAGTTGGACCTGCTTCAAGAGGGCAAGTCTATCCTAGCGGAAAAGGACACCCTGGACAACACCATGCTCACCGATGATTCTACCCATTGGGTACTTGTGCTACTCCCCGAAACCATTTCCAACTACCAGACCGGACCATACGCCAACTTCACAATCCAGTCTACCAACCGAACGCTGACCCAGGGTGAATACTTCGCCCTCCCCGACTCCCTCAGTGAAGCGGGGGTGTTCCTGAAAAAGACCCGCAAAAAAATCGAGGCCTATGAACTGAGGCAGGACCAGTACGTGTGGCTTGGCAACTTCAAGAAAGGTGACACCCTAGTGGTAGAGCATCAGTTCAAGGGTTATGGCATAAGGGCCGCAAAACCCTTTACGGTCGTCAATTACACCATTATCGGAAAGGATGGAGCGACCCTCAAGACCCTTACGGAAAAGGACATGGGTTACAAGGTAGGGAAAGATGGCCCCGTCTATTTCCACTTCAAGATGACCAACAGCCAGAACACCCCTGACACAAAGGAACAGGAGCTTTACGCCCTAGTCAAGCGCCCCGGCAGCCTTACCAAGTTCAACTTCTATGATTCAAAGGCAAAAAAGGCTCTGGACACCCTGAAAGTTACCGAGGACCAGTCCCTGAAGTTGGATGAGATGGCCTTCGAGTCGGCTCCTACAAGCACGAAAAACGGGGCCGTAAACTGGTTTATCCCCTGTAGGGACTGGATGATGTTCGGCAATGTGAAGAATTACGACAGCTGCGAGGGTAACGTCAACGGAGAACAAAAGGTGGAATCCACCGAAAATGACGGTGACGCCAAGATTTTGACCATAATCGGCTCTTCCGGAGAATCCGCCAATCTCATCGCCGAAAGCCTTCTGGACCCCCAAAAACGGGATACTTTGCGCATTGTGGTGAAGTAGGCCCTTGAAAATATGGCCCCAAGTTTCTATTATTGGGGTCCATTCTTGCAAGTCGCGCCAAGCTCTGCCAATTTGCAAGCACAACCAAAGAGCTTCCTTACGAGGTACAATATGTCGTCCTTCCGCGGACCAAAAGG
>CAMIWK010000065.1 GCA_946402415.1 uncultured Fibrobacter sp. | reverse complement strand
TTTGTGGCTCAGCGTTCATGGGACCAGCTGTAGGCGTCGTAGACGCAACGGTTCAGTAGGTTGGTCGAAATCTTCAGGTCTTTCAGCTGCTGGGCGATGGTGGCCTTGTCGTCTTGCTCCACCGCGTCAGCCAGGGTCAGCAGGTTGCCCAGCAGGCCCTTTCGGTGTAGCAGGGCCTCGCGGATGTCGTCGTCCATGGGGGAGACATTCAAGATGTTCTCAAGAGGGGTGCCCACCAGAGCGTCCACCCGGCTGATAAGCCCCACCATGTAGGCCTTCGCCGGCAGGTCGTCGTCGGTACCGCCGATAAAGCGGGTGATGATCTCCATAAAGCGGGCGCGGTGTGTTGCGTTCTGGAACAGGGGCGAACTCTGGGGCGCCATGCCAAATTCAGGCCGGGCATACAGAATAAGCGTGAGCCATTCCTGTATATGCCGGAGCCCCACCCAGGCAATGGCGTCGCGGACCTTCTCGATACGCTTGCTCACGTAACCCGCCTTGGAATTCACGAACTTCAAGAAATTCTCGGCGATGTCGGGGTAGGCTTCCAGACTCTCGCTGGCCTCGTCTAAGGAGGGGTGGGTGCGCAGCAGGAACAAGAGCTTGATGATGGCCTCCGAAGTGGAGTCCACCTTCTTGCCGGTTACCAGTTCGGGCTTTGCAAAATAGAAACCCTGGAAAAAGTCGTAGCCCAGGTTGAAACAGGTCTTGTAAGTGGCGGCATCCTCGACCTTTTCGGCCAAAAGCTTGATGCCCTTCGCCTTGAAAAATTCCGCCGCCTGCTTCATAGCCTCGGCGCTGTTGTCCACCAGGTCCATCTTCACGTAAGACACGTAGGGGAACAGGGGCTCAAAGCGGGTCAAGAATTCCTGGTTGAAAATAAAGTCGTCTAACGCAAGCTCGAAACCGCGTTCCTTGTAGTGGGCCACCGCGTTCACCAGGGAGGCGTCCACCTCTACGTCTTCCAGAATCTCCAGCACGAACCACTTGGGGTTCAGCAGCTTGAAGATGTTGTCCAGGAGCATTTCCCGGTTGCAGTTCACAAAGGCCTTGTTCTCGCCGATGAGCCTCGGGAGCCCGATGTTGGTGAGCACGTTTTCCAGCACCTGGGCGGTAGCCAGGTTGTCGTTGGCAATGACGGCGGTATCGCTGTCCGGAGAATCGCGGAACAGCAGCTCGTAGGCGTAAATTTTACCCTCGCGGTCGAGGATAGGCTGGCGTGCTAGGTAAGCGAGAGAAAGCATTGGTTAGATTCTTGCACTCTTGATACCGAACAGCAGAATGCTCCTGGCGCCGGCATCCCAGAGCTTGTCCATGATGGCGTTGGCTTCTTCCTGCGGGACCATGGCCTTCACGGAATACCATTCCCGGCCGTGGAGCTTGGTGACCGTCGGGGCGTCGAGACCCGGAGTAAGTTCGCAGGCCTTCTGGAGGAGTTCGGCGGGGCAGTCATACTCGATCATCATGTAGGACTGTGCTACAAGCTTGCCCTCGATGCGTCGAATGAGCGTGTTGACTTCCTCCAGCTCCGTCTTCTGCGGATTGCAGAACAGGGCGGCGTTGCTCCTGAACAGCGGTTCGCCCACGATGCGGAGCCCGGCCTGCTTGAGGGTCGTGCCTGTTTCCACCACGTCGACGATGGCGTCTGCCACGCCCAGGCTCACTGAAATCTCTACGGCGCCTTCCAGTACCACAAAGTCCATAGGCTTCTTGTAGAAACCTTCCACGATGTTGGGGAAGCTGGTAGCGATGGTCTTGTCCTTCAGTTCGTCGAGGCTCTGCACCGGGCTCTCGTTAGGCACGGCGGCGCACATCTTGGAGGCGCCAAAGGGCAGGTCCAGCACCTTCACGGCGGGGCTCTTGGCTTCGGCGTTGAAGTCGATGCCGGTGATGCCTGCGTCAATGATGCCACGGCCCACGTACATGGGAATATCGCTGGGGCGCAAGAAGAAGAACTCGATACCGTTCTTGGTGTCCAGCTGGGTCAGAGTCTTGTAGGGCTTAGAGGCCTTGTAGCCGCAAGCCTTCAGAAGTTCCTGGGTAGGCTCGAAGAGCATGCCCTTGTTGGGGAGAGCGACCTTGATCATAGTTTTGCGTACACCTCTTCCAGGGTTAGACCTTTTTCGGCCATCATCACGGCCACGTAGTAGAGCACCTGCGACAGTTCCAGGCACTGGGCGTCGCGGCTCTCGAACCGGGCTGCCATCCAGCTTTCGGCGGCTTCTTCCACCAGCTTCTTGCCGATGCCGTGGGGGCCCTTCTTGAACAGTTCCGTGGTTCCCTTGCCTTCGGGCATGTCCTTCTTGCGCTGGCACGCCAGGGCGTACATCTCTTCAAATGTCATAATGGACCTCTTGATTTTTACGGGCAAAAGATAGAAAATTGCGGCCCCGTTGCCGGTGAGGAGCCGTCCCCTCTTACGTCATCCTGGAGCCGAAGGCGACGGGATCCATACATGCCTGTGTGAGATGTGGAGTATGGCTATAAGTAAAAACTATAACTCCTAATAACTAAATAGTATGGAAAATACTAAAAAATGCCTAAAATGCCAAATTTTAAGCAAATTTTGATTATTTTATGACTAAAAATGACTCTATTGATATCCTGCCGGTTTATTTCCTATTGAAATGGTAGGAAAAATGTTCTATATTTGACCGCGTCAAACGGCGACAGGCTCCCCTTTGTCGAATCGCTAACTATTAACTTTTAACCAACAACTGCGCCAACGCGCGAAAAGGACTTCAAAATGTCAAAGATTTATACCTCTGCCGACCAGCTTATCGGTCACACCCCCCTTCTGGAACTCACCCATATTGAACAAGGTCTCGGTGCCAAGATTCTCGCCAAGCTTGAATACTTCAACCCCGCCGGCTCCGTGAAGGACCGTATCGCTAAGGCTATGCTTGACGACGCCGAAAAGAGTGGCAAGCTCAAGAAGGATTCCGTCATCATCGAGCCCACCTCGGGTAACACAGGTATCGGCCTTGCCTCTGTGGCTGCCGCCCGCGGTTACCGCATCATCATCGTGATGCCCGAGACCATGAGCGTGGAACGTCGCCAGCTGATGAAGGCCTACGGTGCCGAACTGGTGCTCACTGAAGGTGCCAAGGGCATGAAGGGCGCCATCGCCAAGGCCGAGGAACTTGCCAAGGAGATTCCGGGCGGATTTATCCCCGGCCAGTTCGTGAACCCCGCGAACCCCGCCGCACACAAGGCCACCACCGGTCCCGAAATTTGGGAAGACACCGATGGTAAGGTGGACATTTTCGTTGCTGGTGTCGGTACCGGTGGAACCGTGTCCGGCGTTGGCGAATACCTCAAGAGCCAGAACCCGAACGTGAAGGTGGTGGCCGTGGAACCCGCCGACTCTCCGGTGCTCAGCAAGGGTACGGCCGGTTCCCACAAGATTCAGGGAATTGGCGCGGGCTTCGTTCCCGACACCTTGAACACCAAGATTTACGACGAGGTTATCGCCGTCGCCAACGAAGCCGCTTTCGAAGCCGGTCGCGAGATTGGCAAGAAAGAAGGTGTGCTGGTGGGTATCTCTTCTGGTGCGGCTCTCTGGGCTGCCAAGGAACTGGCCAAGCGCCCCGAAAACAAGGGCAAGACCATCGTGGCCCTGCTCCCGGACACCGGCGACCGCTACCTCTCTACGGCTCTGTTCGCGGAGTAAAAATTCCTCTAGTAGATGTTCGCCTTCGCGAACATGACAAGAGTTACGTCATCCTCGCGCAGGCGAGGATTTTTTATTTATTTACAACGACCATCTGGCTTTTGCCGCCGACCTGCAAAATGTAACGGCCCGCAACGGGTACGCGAAGGCTTAGCGTAGCTCCGGGGGAGCCTTTCCATAGGCCACTACTGATAACCTGGCCCAGGGTATTTGTCAAGGCGTAGCGGGTGTTCTGTTGCAGTCCGTCAATGTAAATATCGCGATTCTGAACGGTTACGGAATGTCGGAATTGCCCGCTGTGCCGTGCGATGACATAGTCTGTATTGTCGGAATCGTAATCTTGAGCTTTTGAAGAACTGCTTACGCCTGAAATAGAGGGACTACTTATACTTGAAATGGAAGAACTACTTACGCTCAAGACGGAAGAGCTGCTTACGCTTGAAACAGATGAACTGCTTACGCCAGGAACAGAAGAGCTACTTACGCTTGAAACAGAAGAACTACTTACGCTCGAGACGGAAGAGCTGCTTACGCCAAAAACGGAAGAGCTGCTTACGTTTGAAGTCGAGGAACTGCTGGGAGGAATGGTTCCCTGTCCTATGAACAGCATGGCAACGATGGACTTTGCGGGTAGGGTTGTCGAGACGGTCTTATTAGAGACCTGAGCCGTTCCCTTTTCCAGGGCGTTGTTGGTGTGGGAAACAAAGGTTTCTCCGGTAATGCCTGAAAGGGTAAGGGTTTCAACAGAGCCGTCTGCTGCGTCAAAGTCGCCCAGTGTCAGGTTTATGTCTTGGGCCGCAAACTGGCTACGGTTCACGAAAATCACGGTAAGGGAATCGCCATTGTTGCTGATGGAACTGTAGACCGACACCAGCGAGTCGTTGCTAGAAGTAGACTGCACACGGTTCGGGTGGCCGTAGCGGCTGAACAGGTGGACCACCTCGTACATGCCGTCGCCCCATGTCCACGGGGTGAAAATTTCTACACCGTTGTCCTGCATGGTACCTAGGAAAGATGCGTAGGTAAGGGCGGTGACCATAGGGTCATTCTTGTCGATGATATCTGTTTCGGTAATGCCCAGGGTAATACCGTGATCCTTGCCAAAGTACTGTTCTAGCCATTGGTTGATGCGGACAAAGATATAGGACCGGTATTCGTTCTGTCCGTTGTGATTGCTCCAGTCGCAGGTTCCGGAGGCGCAGCGTACACCGCTGGCGCCCTTGTAGTAGTAGGTGGTATCAAACAATACGCGGTGCCAGTTTACGCGGCTTTCGTAGTCCGTTTCGCCGGGGTACCAGTGAATGTCGAAAACGTCCAGGAGGCGCTTGCCCGAGGACTTTTGAGCTTCGGAGACTTTCTTGATAAAGAATTCCAGCCAGCAGTATTCCTTGCCATCAATGGAAGGTCTCTTGTTGTCGCCATCGTATGCGGCAATATGGCACCATTGCCACTCATTTGCCACTACGGGGCCGGTAAGCTTGATGTCGCCCCAGGTGGCGCGGGCCTTCTGGGCTACGTTTACATAGCGCTCTACTAGGAAATCTCCCGTCACAGGCAGGTCTAGGTCAGAGTGCGTGCCACGCCAGATGTCCATTTCGTTGTCCATGCTCCAGTATTTGAAGCGGCTCATGTCGTACTGGAGATCGTCTTTCCAGTGGGGGATAATGGCTACGGTGGAGTCGGCAGGCCATTCTTTATTGTAGAGCCTGTAGTTACCCGCTTTTATGAGTGTTGTACCGTCATCTTCGACTTCGCCACCGCCTGCAAGGTCTAGTGTAGATTTAGCCCACTTGTTATGACCTTGGTACCAGTTCCAGTCGTTAAAGTTATAGTTGGTGCTTGATGCAACCCAGCCGGTCAGCTGAAAGGCGTATATGGCGTCCACTCCGGGCATCTTGTCAAGAACCTTTTTGGCGGTAATATCCCAATCGTGGTTATACACGTTGTTGTACCAGTCTGGGTGAACGGTGAGTTTCTGCTTCCAGTTGTAGCGGGTGGCGTTGTTGCCGTTGTTGGCTCGCATTATGTGGATACCCGCATCCACCATCTGGTTGATGAACGCCTGCTCATCGTTGCTGACGGTGGCTGTGGTGTCACTGATCTTGTCGATGTTTCGCCCGTACAGGTAGGGGGAAATCTTCTTGACGCCCTTGTCCGTATCGACGGTGACGTTGATTGCAGCATAGGCTGCCGTTGCGGAGATTCCTGCGGTAATTACCGTTGCAAGAACACCTTTAAAACTCAGTTTACTTGTTGGTTCCATAATCATTTACTTCTCCACCACAATTAATTCAGGTTCGCCCCTTCCCGGGAGCGGCCTGAAAATCTTTACCTTGGTCTCCGTTGCAGGTCCGCCAAAAGCCTTCATCTCGCAGGTGAATAGGAAGTTGGTGCCCGCTACCACCTGCGTCGACACGCTGAGGGGTTTCAGACCCAGGTAGGCGTAGTCCTTGGTGGCGGCGGCGAACACGGCGGAATCTTCGGCGGTAAGGGGGCGCTGTTCCGAGTAGCCGCCCATGAGCATCTCGTCGGTCTTGCCTTCTTCTAGGTTGGCGAAGAAGGTCTTGATCTCTTCGGCGGCCACTGCGGCCCCGTTCTCGGCGGTCACGCGCTTGTTGGAAATCCCGTAGGCGAGAGTCACGTTGGCGTTCGGGGCCAGGGTCTTGAGTTCGGCGGCGCTGGCCTTGCGACCGCCACTGCCGTAGGTGCAGAAGGGCACCACCACCTTGCCGCTCAGGTCGTTGGAATCCAAGAAACTGTAGATGGGGGGCGCGAAGCTTCCGAACATGATGGGGTAGCCCAGGAACACCGTGTCGTATTTGGCCAGGTCGGCCTTGGCGTTCACCAGGGCGGGCCACTGCTTGCTTTCGCGCTGGTCACGGACGGCGGTGATGGTGCTGTCGTAGGTGGAGGGGTAGGGCTGCACAAGGCTAATCTCGAAGACGTCGGCGTTGCGTTCTTTCTGGAAAATCCCGGCTACCGTCTTGGTGGCTCCGTTCTGGGAATAGAAAACCACCAGGGATTTCGAGGGCGCGGGCTGTGCCGCAGCCTGTTGTGCCGGTTGTTCGGTCGCGGCCTTCTCCGTCTTCTGCTCGTTGCAGGCGCACAGGGTGAGTGCCGCCACTGCGATAAGCCCGCTGAACTTGGCAATAAAGCCGTTAATCTTCCGATTCATAAAAACCTCCATTCCTACAAGGAATCGTTACTTGGTAAAAATAAACTTTTAGGCGGAAATAATCTGAAAAATGTTCTCTACAACCCGATAAAATCTATATTAAACCACGGATAACAACGAGTATTTGGATTGGTATGAAGATTCCCTTTAACAAGCCCCCCTTCGTGGGCCCAGAGTATGACTACGTGCGGCAGGCCGTAGAGAGCGGCCGTATTTGCGGTGACGGACAGTTCAACCAGAAATGCCACGCCTGGCTGCAGCAGAAGACGGGAGTGGCTCGTGCCCTGCTCACCACCAGCTGCACCCATGCGCTGGAGATGTCGGCCCTGATTTGCAACATCCAGCCCGGTGACGAGGTGATCATGCCCTCGTTCACCTTCGTGTCTACCGCCGACGCCTTCGCTATGCGGGGGGCCAAGTGCGTGTTCGTGGATATCCGCCCCGACACCATGAACATCGACGAGAAGCTGATCGAGGCGGCCATCACTCAAAAGACCAGGGCCATAGTGCCGGTGCACTATGCGGGAGTGGGTTGCGAGATGGATACCATTAACGCCATCGCCAAGAAGTACGACCTGTTCGTGGTAGAAGATGCCGCTCAGGGAATGATGTCTACCTACAAGGGCCGTGCCCTCGGCTCGTTGGGGGACTTTGGCTGCTACAGTTTTCACGAGACCAAGAACTACAGCATGGGGGAGGGTGGCGCCATCCTCATCAGCGACAAGAAGTATTCCGACCACGCCGAAATTATCCGCGAGAAGGGCACCAACCGCGTGCAGTTCCACCGGGGCGAAGTGGACAAGTACACCTGGGTGGAGCTGGGCTCCAGCTATTTGCCCAGCGAACTGAATGCCGCCTACCTGTACGCCGAACTGGAAAACGCCCAGAAGATTTTCGACAACCGCATGGCCAGCTGGAACGCCTACCGCGAACGGCTGCAGCCCATTGCGGACGCCGGCGACCTGCAGCTCCCGTACATACCGGCGGAATGCACCCACAACGCCCACATGTTCTACCTGAAGGTGGCAGATTTAAAGACCCGTACCGCCCTCATCGCGCACCTAGTGAAGAACGACATTCTAGCCGTATTCCACTACGTGCCCCTGCACAGCGCCCCCGCGGGCAAGCGATTCGGCCGGTTCAGCGGCGAGGACCGCTACACCACCAGCGAAAGCGACCGCCTGCTGCGCCTGCCCATGTTTTACGGGCTCAAGCCCGAAGAGCTGGAATTCATCTGTGACAAGGTCCGGGAATTCTTCGGCAAGTAGAGCAATCCGGCAAATTCTATATTCCACGCTAGATGCTCACCGTCCTTAAGTACATCGCCCTAATCGGCACGTTCTTCATATACACCACCTCGGGGGTGTTCTCGAAGCTTGCCTCGCAGCGGGAGTTCCTCTCGCCGGGGTACATCGCGTTCCTGTGCTGCACGGTTGCGGTGCTCGGAATCTACGCGGTGCTGTGGCAGCAGATCATCAAGCGCATGGACGTGAGCCTGGCCTACATGTTCAAGGGCACCGGCGTGGTGTTTGGGCTAATGCTTGCGCACTTCGTGTTTGGCGAGGCAATCACCACGACGAACATGGTCGGGGCGGCAATCATCATCTGCGGCATAACGCTGTATGCGAGGCCATGATGTTCTACGCGCTGGCACTATTCAACGTCTTTGTCGCGGCGGTGGCCCAGATGCTCCTGAAGAAGGCTGCAGTCACGACTCACAAATCATTTATCAAGGAATACCTGAACCCATGGGTCATAGGCGGCTACTCGCTGATGATGTTCTCGCTGGTATCGAACGTGTATGTGCTGAGTCAAGGCGTGCTGCTCAAGGAGCTGGGCACCATTGAGGCGGCAAGCTACCTGTTCGTGCCGGTGCTGGCGTTCGTCTGTTTCAAAGAAAAGATCAACCTGCGCAAAGTCGCGGCGATTGCGCTTATCTTGGTGGGCGTTGTGGTGTTCTTCTGGGAATGATTCCTAAAACGTCCATAATCTACAGTTCGTTCATCGTCACTAAATTTCTGAACTGAATGTGCCGAACAGTGCTGGTGGAATAGTCAATTTCGTCGTTTGATATGACGATTTTTTGGATGGAATTGTCAAATTTGTTAAACGCACCGAACTCACGTTCGTACGCCTTTTCCTCTGCAACGGAATAAGCCGCCTGGATATAAAAAGTTTTGCCACCCTTGTTGGCTATAAAATCAATTTCGTGTTTGCCGTCGTTAAAAACTTGAACATTATACCCCATATAAACAAGCTCATTATAGACGACATTTTCGAAATTATGGGTCAAGTCAAAGCGGTTGTTGTATGCGCGAATCGAATTGAACGAGACATCCTGAATTAGATTTGTATAATTTGAATCACTCGGACTGGATATCACTACGGCTATTAGACTTTTCTTGAAGCAGGCGATTAATCAGCGCTGCATCCCTTTCGATATCGTTCCGCCTCAACGCGAGTTCTCGGATTCGACGTTGGCCGCTATTGAAGAGGCAAAAGGTCTTGCTAGGAACCCCAGGGCGAAAAGGTATTCCTCTGCCAAGGAACTCCTTGAGGATTGCAAGTAATGGTCTATTCAAAGGCGTCTGGGAATGTCATATTCAACCAGATTGGTTATTGCTTTATCTGAAGAAGATTTTTTTCGACAGCAAACCATAAAAGCGCATGTTTTCACTATGCGTCCTGCGCATACTGAGCATGAAAATTAAGCATTTTGCGCATGCTCCGAAAAAAATTATATTATATGCGAAACATTTCGGAGTGGCAAAATGAAACTCAAGTTTTTAACA